>JAUQYW010000052.1 GCA_030587525.1 Candidatus Sigynarchaeota archaeon
ACCAGTGATGAAACTCCTCGGTCGTGTCTTGCTCTTTTACCATCGTCGTTCAGCCTTCTGGAAGTCGGAACCATGCCGAAAGGTCGGGTGGGCCGCTCGCGTTGAACATCGCCATATACCAGCAAGACATGAAGACGAGCAAGAAAATCCCGCCCATGAGTGCCTTGCTACCCCATTGTGCGAAATGTGAAAAGTATACGATAGCGCCAATGAGGATGATGAACACGGCGATGACGCAGCCAATCGTGATGATGAACATGGCGATTTGTCCCATGAGCAACTGCCCGCCGCCCACGAGGTCGCCCCACATGTCCTTTGCCGAATAAAGTGTGTCGATACCTATCATGGCAGGTCGGAGGTATCGAGCGCCGTTCGCATTTAAGAAAAAAAGCCGGGGTTTTACCTCGCATCATTTCTTGGTTAATGCTTGGTACTTCACCATGGCGTCATCAGCTTCATCATTAAGGCCTACCTTTTGCAAGGCAAGGATAAGTTTTTTCCACGCGTCCGCATCATCGGGCTTGATGGCAATAACCTTCCGATAGGCCTCGATGGCTCCCTTTACGTCCCCTATAGGTTCGAGTGCGTCGCCGAGGTTTTTCCACGCGTGCATATGATCGGGTTTGATGGCGATGGCCTTCCGGTAGGCCTCGATGGCTCCCTTCACGTCGCAGTCGATCAAGAGTCCGAGGCCGAGATTGCTCCACGCGTTAGCATCTTCGGGCTTGATGGCAACGGCCTTGCGGCAAGCCTCGATGGCACCCTTGTTGTCGCTGGTATTAATGAGCGCATCGCCGAGGATGCTCCACGCGTCTGCATAATCTGGCTTGATGGCAACGGCCTTGCGGCAAGCCTCGATGGCACCCTCCACGTCGCCGGCGATCTGGAGCGTGATGCCGAGGAAGCACCACGTGCTTGCATCATCGGGCTTGATGGCAACGGCCTTGTGGTAGGCCTCGATGGCACCCTTTACGTCCCCTGTAGGTTCGAGCGCGTCGCCGAGACTTTTCCACGCGTCCGCATGATCGGGCTTGATGGCGATGGCCTTGCGACAAGCCTCGATGGCACCCATGTGGTCGCCGGTTTTAACGAGCGCGGCGCCGAGGAAGTACCACGCGTTTGCATTATCGGGCTTGATGGCAACGGCCTTGCGGCAAGCCTCGATAGCACTCTTCTCTTCGCCGGTATTAATGAGCGCAACGCCGAGGGTGCTCCACGCGTCTGCATTATCGGGCTTGATGGCAACGGCCTTGCGATAGGCCTCGATGGCACCCTTGTGATCGCCGGTATTAATGAGCGCAATGCCGAGGTTGCACCACGCATCGGCATGATCGGGCTTGATGGCAATGGCCTTCCGGTACGCCTCGATAGCACCCTTGTGATCGCCGGTATTAATGAGCGCAATGCCGAGGTTGCACCACGCGTTTGCATGATCGGGCTTGATGGCGATGGCCTTGCGGCAAGCCTCGATGGCACCCTTGTGATCGCCGGTATTAATGAGTGTAATGCCGAGGTTGCACCACGCATCGGCATGATCGGGCTTGATGGCAATGGCCTTCCGGTACGCCTCGATGGCACCCTTGTGATCGCCGGTATTAATGAGTGCAATGCCGAGGTTGCACCACGCGCTAACATGATCGGGCCTGAGGGAGACCACCTTGCGATATGCATCGATAGCCTCATGCACCTCACTCTTCTGTATCACGATTCCTAAATAGAGCCAATATCTTGCATTCGATGGGTCGATCTTGACCGCTTTGCGGCAAGCGGCGATTGCCTTGCCGCGCATGGCATCTGCAGCTACTTCGTCGTCAGCTTCAACGAGTGATGCAATTATATTGCACAAAGCCCCGGGGTGATCAGGTTGGATCGCGATTGTGGCCTTATACATGGCCTTTGCTTGTTCATTTAATCCCATCTTGCCCAACAACCGCCCGAGCCTGAAATACATGTCCGGATTCCCAGCCCGCTTGAGCTGCGTGGTCGTCAACTTCAAGATGACACCCGCCAGGTCCTTTAAAACATCCGTGTCACCTTCCGTGAACAGTTCCGTGTCAATCGAGTCAATCGGCTCGTCCTCGCTGCCCGGCGCGAGATCAACTACCATATCGAGCAATTTCAAGGCGCGATCGCGAAGGACAGCGACGTCACTGTCGCTGGTGACTGGTAACTCGGCTGCAAGGGTGGGGCTCCTATACTCCTCGGCAGCCGGGGAATTGCCAGTGCCGGTCTTGCTTGCATTCATGCACGTCTCGGGTGGCAAGGCATTCGCGAGTTTCTTCTGGTACTGGTCGCCGGGCAAGGCGTGCTTGTACAAGAACTGGCGCTGTTGGAGCAAGAATTGCAGCCCCGTCGGCAAGGTCGTGGCCATCAAGAACACTGCCAGGTAAGGCTTCTTCTTGTCTATTGCCCACTCTATCTCACGTGGTACATATGCTGACTTGACGGCGGCCGGGGATATGAAGACCAGAAACAAAGCGCATCTATCGATAGCGGAGGCGAGCTCCTCGGACCACGACTTGCTGGGCGTGATGCCCTCGTCGTACCATATCCGGTAGCCCAAGTCGTGTAACCGGGCGAGTTCCGGGTAGACCTCGGCCTTGTCGGCGTGGGCGTACGACGCGAAGATGAAGGGTTCCTTTTTATCGCACGCGGGGAAGGGGGGATCGTGGCTGGCCATGAACAACTATTCATACTTGCGCCGGGGATGGTAATATGGCTTTCGGGAACTTGGTTTCCTAGGCACTTAGCCTTTTTTTCCTTAAATCTTGGCACTAGGCGGTCGCCCTATGGAGGTGAAATAATCTATAATGGTCGTTGCAGTACAAAAACAAGCAGAACCAGCGATCCGGGTCGATGAGTCGCGCAAGTACCGCGTCAACGCCGGCCAATGCGACAAGTGCGGGTATTTCAAGTCGTGGGACTTCAAGATCACGAACCCCAAGACCGGCAAAGGCCTTCCCGGCCACGTCACTAAGGACGGGTTCAAGATCAACGACGGCGACTGCCCGTTTTACGCCTTGATCAAGGCGAAAACTAAGGAGAGGTCGCCCCCGACCTTCCCGCCTATCTCGTCTGGGTCACGGCCAAGGGTACTGCCGCCATGCTGTTCACGCTCGCCGCCGAGCGCATCCTCATGGACGTCGTGAAGGGTGCACGCAAGGGTGCGACCTACCAGTATTTCGTGCTGTTCTTGTCGGGCGGCGCACTGGCCGGTGGGTTTCTCGGCGCGATGCTGCGCCCCGCCCTCGGCATGGAAGGCTTGCTCGTGCTGGTCGCGGTCATCTTGATGGCGGCGCTGGGCATGTACGTGGCCTTCCTCGCCCCCCGGCTTGCTGCTGCGAATTCAGGCGCCGAGCGGAGTGATAAATAATGGGGTTCTATGGGTTCTTTCCTACCATGGGAGGCGTGGAACATGGCATATCGTAGCAGCCACAGTTGTCCCGGTGAAATGTTCTGCACCAAGAAATTCTCCGAGAAACGCTGCCAAGGCCGGCGGTTCGCTGTGCTCGAAGGCGGGTATAATTTCGCGGAGCTGGGAAGCAATATCAAGGCATTTTGCAACGGATTCGAATAAAATATGTGCTTAATAAAAAAAAGAGGATTATCACCCGAGATGGCCATATTTCTTATAGAACACGCGCTTCATGAGTTCCACGATCGTGATGTAGATTACCCAGTAGATGGCCAATATCCCGAATAATAATGGGGGCAGCGGTACGAAACCAAACAAGCCTCCAACCGCGGGGATGTATAGAAGAGCAATGGAGAACGCCAGGATCGCGATGATGCTGAAGGCAAGGAATTTATTAGGCCTGGTCTTCCAAAACGGCACGTGTCGTGTGCGGATGACGAAGATGATGATCAACTGGCAAGACAGCGTTTCGATGAAGAACGCGGTTTGGAATCGCGACACGTTTAGTGTATCCAGCGTCCCGTTCGGAAGAATCGGGGAAAAAAGCAAGAACATAGTGAGGAACATCGCGATGTCGAAGATGGAACTCAACGGCCCGAATGCGACCATGAACCGTGAAATGAAGGAGATATGAAGCCTCTTGGGCTTACTGATGAATTCCGGGTCCACGTTGTCCAGCGGCAGCGGGATTTGCGCGACATCATTCAAGAGATTATTTGCCAAGACCTGCGTGGGAAGCATGGGGAGGAATGGCACGAACAGCGATCCAGCCGCGGCGCTGAACATCGTCCCGAAATTGCTCGATATCGTATAGAACATGTATTTTTCCATGTTCCCGAAGGTGACTCGTCCTTCGAGCACGCCATCAGCAAGAACGCGCAAATCTTTTTCGAGTAAAATGATATCGGCGGTCTCCTTTGCAATGTCTACCGCATTCTCGACGGAAATGCTCACGTCAGCGGCTTTCATCGGGGGGGTGTCATTGATCCCATCACCCATGAACCCGATAACATGGCCATTGTGCTTGAACGCCGCGATGATCCGCTCCTTCTGGGACGGCGTCACGCGGGCAAAGATATTGACATTGTCGACAACCCGGCTCAACTCCTCGCTGCTCAGCTTGATGATATCGTTACCGAGAAGGATTCCCTTGATTTCTATGTCGAGTTCCTTGCAAACCTTTTTTGTCACGAGCTCGTTGTCGCCCGTGAGAATCTTCAGTTCAACACCTCGATCCTTCAACTGCTTAACCGCGGCCTTGGTAGATTCTTTCGGCGGATCAAGAAACGCCACGAAACCCAGGAAGACCATCTCGAATTCGTCGCAAATATCGAAGTTTCCACGGTCTTGAGGGTTTTTTTTGTAAGCGATTCCGAGCATGCGATAGCCGTCGGCGCTCATCTCCTCGAACGTTTTTGCGATCCGCTTCCGCGTCTGGTCATCGATCGGTAAGACTTGCTCGTCAAATTCATAATGGCTGCAAATTTTTTCGACCTCGTCCGGTGCACCTTTCGTGAACATCCATGCATCCGCACCCTGATGCACGATGATTGAAATTCGTTTGCGGGTGAAATCAAAGGGAATCTCATCTCGCTTTTTATAGTCATCCACGCGCACTTTCGTCTTATCCTTGAAGTCCAGGATCGCATCATCAAGGGGGCTCTTCATGCCCGTCTGGAAGTAACTGTTGATATAAGAGTAGACAAAAACCTTGTCGTTCGTGGTGCCATCGATATCGATGTGCAAGATCATAGCAACCTTATTATCCGTGAGCGTGCCGGTCTTGTCCGTGCACAGCGTGTCCATGCTGCCGAAATTCTGGATCGAGTTGAGCCGCTTGACAATGACCTTCTTTTTCGCCATCTTCGCGGCTGCCTTCGAGAGGTTCACGGAAATGATCATGGGAAGCAAGTCGGGAGTGAGACCGACGGAAAGAGCGATAGCAAAGAGTAAGGAATCAAGGATGCCGCGTTGAGCGATCGCGTCCACGAGGAACACGAACCCGACCAATAAAATGGTGACCTTGAACAGGAAGTTCCCGAATTTCTTGAGATTGGTGTCGAATTCGGTCTCCGGTTTCTTTTCGACCACCCGCTTGATGATTTTTCCATACTCCGTCGATGCTCCTGTCTTTACAATAACCGCCAAGCCTGTGCCACTCAAGATTGACGAGCCCATGAAAACATAGTTGGTCCAACTGGCGATTGACGACGTTTCCTCTGGTTTCAGGGGATTGCCATGTTTCTCGAGGGGGATCGATTCCCCAGTAAGCACGGATTGGTGCGCGAAGAGGTCCTTGGCAGAGAGCAACCGAGCATCGGCAGGCACGATTTCACCGGCCGACAGCGTGATCATGTCGCCCGGCACGACTTCCGCCAAGGATAACTCAACGCTTTTTCCGTCACGCAAGACCGTGGTCGTGGTCTGTATCCGTTTCCGGAGCTCTTCTGCGGCTTTTCCAGCGCGATATTCTTGTATGAAATCGAGGAACACGCTCATGAAGATGATGGCAAATATGATGAGCATATCCGTTCCATCGCCAAGGATGCCGGATATCACGGCCGCCACGATCAAGATAACGATCAGCGGGTTCTTGAAATACGCAAGAAATTCAAGAGCGATGGATCGCCGCTTTCGCATAGCGATATCGTTGCGCCCGTAACGATCGAGCCTCTTGCTTGCTTCGGCGGTCGACAAGCCATTTCGTGTTGTTCCAAGGCGTCGAAGTAAATCATCGCTACTGGAGCAGAGAATGTCTTCAAGTTTCAAATCGTCAAGGTTTTGGATGTCGAAATCCATCTCTTGGACTTCTTGTTGGGCCATTCGCTCTCATCTTGGATTATCAATCAAGTCGGATCTTGAAGTCAGGTATTTCTTTTTAATGGAAGCAAGGGATTCGTGCAACTGCGATGCTTAAAAATGGTTCCGTAATCCTTGAAACAATCGATAGAAAGAAAATATAATATCACGGCGGCGATCTCGCCTATTTCGAGCTGTTCTTGAGCGAATGTGAGATCCTTAGGGAGATCTCGTTGTTTCCCTTGAGTAGATTGAAGCGCGCAAACAGCAGGGAATCGTTGACGATCTTCGTGTGTACCGCGGAAATGCTGCGGGTCACCTCGACGGAACAGAGCTCGAAGTTACTCCCCCAGAGCGCGACCCCGTACGGCATCCGCTTGTCAGCCTTGATCGATAAGGACACATCGAAAATGTCGTCTTTTGAATCCGCGATCTTCTCCTCGACATTCGGCAGCGGGATGCTCTCCTCGGAAAGCATAAGCTCGTCATTCCAAGACCGTTCCTCGTCGAGATAATTGCAAATCCACACCGGATTTTGCTGTGGCTTGTCGAAGATGAGCATGCATTCCGCATCGTAATACAAGAAGCAGTCCTTCCATGGTGGCGTTTTCAAGCGCCAATCGCTCTGGGTTACAAAATTATTCACGTAATTATAGAAGCCCTCGTTCAAGGAAAGGTACACGTGTTTAGGCGTGAATGGCTTGCCTTCCACGGCCTTCTTATACTCCGGGCACAGGTCATAAATGGGAATGTCCTCGAAATTCATGAACGCGTCAGGCTGGTTCCCCTTGTACCTTGCATTGAATATGCGCAAGGCCTCATTGGCATCAACGATCTCGACGTTGTCGCGCGTGACCAGGTGGTCGAGGAACAAGCCAAGCATCTTTGCCGTGTAATCGATACGAGCTTGACCACTTTCCATGAACGGCACGCACGTCGGCGTGGCTTCCATTTCGTGAGCTTCCTGGTGCTGGTGGAAAAACACGAGCTCGTTAATATCGAGATTGCGCATATATTGGCCCAGTAGTTTTTTCCAATATTCCACGTTCGTGTCAGTACACTTGGACTCCGATTCGACGTCGTTTGGGTCGGTGCTGTAGGCTTCCGGCTGGGCATAATGAAAAGATTTGTTCAAATCCCGGCATGTCCATTCCAGGTTAACGACCTTGCCTAGAAACTTCTTGGGTTTCTTATAATTTGCCGGATTCACGTACCATTGGCCCCACGGCGCCCCGAAATCGGTGATGCCATCGGTACCGATTTGGAACGGGCAAGAACCCCATATCCCAGGGATCCCAAGGTCTTCCATCACCTGGACCAGGCTATTGCTGCGGTACCCGGTGCCGATGATCTGCACGTCCGCCCACGGGAGAATCTCCTTAACCGCGCCGACCTCAGCGGAAACATGAGCCTTGAGCTTGTCCTTATTCTCGGGCTTCATCAAGTCGCCGTGGCGGTTCATGGCGTGTTCCTCGTAGTTGAGCATATAGCCCACCACGTCGCCATATTTCTCATGGAATTCGGTGAGCAATTGCTTCTCAATCAAGGCCGATTTCGGAGACACGAGCCACGTGATTGGTATGGAGAAATCATCCTTCCCGTGGAACTTCCGGGGCTTGTGCGCGACCTCACCCATTTTCAAGATGCCTTGATGCGGACTCCCGTAACCCCAATGCTCGTTGACGAAATATGCCGAGGAGATCAGCGTGTAGACCAATTTTCCCAATGCGATACGCCCGTCACTTCATCGATGATGCTACTACATGCGTTATAATCCATATAACCTTTCTTCCGGGTTTCTGGTGGTCGTGCAATTTGCTCGTGCCGGGCCATCACTTGCGGAAGATCAGGAATTTTTGCTCCTTGCGCGTGCCTGGCTTGTCGATCACGAGGAAACCTTGAAACCCGGCCCGGGAGCCAAATGTCTTGGTTATGATTTCGAGCTCGGAGGGCGTCTTGGGATAAAACTCGATGACTCCGCGCCCGCCGGGCACCATGATCTCGTTCAGCTGCTTCGCGAACCGGTCATATATCATCCGGGCCTTGGTGGGATCATCGAGTTCCTGGGACAAGAAGTTCATGGCAGAAATCGAGATGACGACGAAGAAAGTTCCATTTCGGAACGGGAGCCGTCCCATATCTGCGAGGATCACGGGATTCGGCAAATGGCGCAAGGCAAGCATGTCGGGGGAGATGTCGATGCCCACGACGACTTTAAACCCCCGTTCAAGGATCATCTCCGTTGAAAATCCATTGCCGCAGCCTGCATCGAGCACGATACCGTCACGAGTGTCATCGTCATCGATCGCCCCGCCGATGCGCTCGTCCACGAGCAGGTCCAGGGCACGGCGCGTGCTGGCTTTCTGGATGCGTTCCATCCACCGCGCCGAGGTGTAATCCGCGGCATTTTCTCCACGAAAAGAGTCCTGGGTAGGAACCTTTGACGAGCGTTTCTTGCTCATCGCCGCAAGCCCTTCAAGCGCTTGAGGTCCTGGGGGAATTTTTCCGTGTCCGGCGTCTCCAGCGTGCCGGGATGGTTCTTGAAGCGGTCATCGTTGATCAACCACGTGAAGCCCTTGGTCCCCATCTTGCCCTCGCCGATATGCGCGTGCCGGTCGCGATTCGCGCCGAGCTCGTATTCCGAATCGTTGAGGTGGAACGCGTAAAGGCGGTCGAGCCCGATCTCGTTCTCGACATCCTTCATCACCTTTGCATAGGTTGCCTCGGTCGTGATATCGTAGCCGGCGCAGTATGCATGGCAGGTGTCGAAGCAGATGCCGAACCGCTTCGGTTCCTCCAGTTTTTCCAGGACTTGAGCGAGTTCCGAGAATTTTCGGCCGATCGTCGACCCTTGACCTGCACAATTCTCGAGCAAGATCTTCACATTGCTCTTTGGAAACTTCTTGACAATGGCATTCAACGATTTGGCGATTTGCGAGATTCCCTTGCCCACGTCCATTTTCTTGGGAGCCCCGGGGTGGAACACGAGGTAATCGAGCCCGAGGCTCGTCGACATGCCGAACTCGAGCTCGAAGCAGGTGATGGATTTCGCTAGGACTTCCTTGTCCTCCGCGGCCAAGTTGACCAGGTAAGTCCCGTGGCAGAAAATTGACGAGATTCCCGATTGTGCAGCTCGGGCTTTCTTGAATGTTTCGAATTCCTCTGCTTTCACTTCCCGGGTTGTCCAGGAACGGTTGCTCTTGACGAACAGTTGCACGGCTTCGCAATCGATTTCGAGACCGCTGGATATCGCGTTCTCAAAGCCACCGGCGACGCTCATGTGCGCTCCGATTTTCATTGCACGTTGCACCTCTGGTCAAACAGATCCACGCACTGAGAAAAAAACCTAGCGCCGAAAACCAGAAAAGCAAGGTTCCCCATGTCTATCCAATGGATCTCACCCCCAACGATGCACGCGCGGCCGTGGACGCTGCCATCGAGTCCAAGTACAAGAAAGAACGCAAGAACGCGTTGAAGCACGTGGCAATCGCGATCGATGACGTGAAAACCACGAGGCACGCGGTCAAGACCATCAACTCGGGAGTCGATGATGTTGTCAGCGAGGATGACGTGAACCATGCAGATGTATTCATCAACGCCATGCTCGGCAAGATTGACGAGTTTCCCGTTCCAGATGGCCACGAGACTAGGGTAAACCACAAGATGTTGGAATCCATCTACGGATTTTGGATCGACGTGGAAGCCGCTTTCAAGGAACACGGGAAGAAATGGCACGGGGCCGAGTATAAAACAATACTACGGCCTTTCGAGGCGACCATGGAAGGCGTATTGAAGCATAACGCGAAACTTGCAGAGTTCATGGGCAAAAAATACGAGAAGGTGGCCCGCGCAGAGGGGATCAAGGACAAGGTATCGGCATTAGAACGAGCAGAGGAAAAGTCCAACGCGTGCCAAAAGCGGTCCGCCCCGTTGAAGGAACGAGCCAAAGAAATCGAGGAAACCATCAAGAAGGAACGCGCGGGCGTGCAGCGGCTAGAAGGGAGCGAGCTCCTTGGGCAGCGGGACGGACTGCTTGGGGAGGCGGACAAGGCGAAGCAGGTAGTGCAGTCGATACTGAGCAAGATCGAGAAGAGCCTGCGCATGTTCGGGAACGCCTTGGACAACGACCGGTTCTCCTTGAACGGCATTTCACGATCGGAGATCGATGCGTACCTGGCAGACTTGTTCGCAAGCTTGATTGCGGACGGGGTGGAACACCCGCGCCTTAACGTCATCCTGGACAACTTGCTGTCGTATTTGGGCGGTCAGGTTCAGATGAAGAAGGACAAGATGGAAAAGGCCGTGGCTAGCATCGAGGCTATGCGTCGCGGAAACTCGCTAACGACTTCCGTGAATGCATACATCGAATTGCGGGATCGCATGGCTAACTTGGACCTGGAAATCGAACGACAATCGCTCACGCGTGGCATTGATGATGCCGGCAGGCGGATCCACGACTTTTCGAGCCAGCAAGCAACGCTGGAAGCGGACATCGTCAAGGAGGAAAAACTCCTGGCCGCCGCGCGCAAGGAGGTGGATGCTTTGCAACTGGAAATCGAGCAAGACATCACGGCCTTGAACGGCGAGGCCGTTCGTATCGTGCTAAGTTGAAACGTCAAGTAAGCAAGCAGACAAAGGTGGAAGGCGAGAGGAAAAAGACAATTTTCAATTCACGTTGCAGACGTACACCGAGCGCCGAGAAAAAAAGTTTCCAGTCCACCCATAAAATGGCGAACGAACCTATTAACAAAGTTTAAAATTTTACCGCAATTTAACAACCTATCATCTGCGAGACTGACTGTCCACATGCCAGAAACCAAGACAATTAAATTGAAAATAATGTATGGCAAGAGCCGCCAGATAAACATCATCAAGCGCGACTTGTTCATCCCGAAAGAAGTCCAGGACAACATCGAGAAAGCCATTCCAAAAATGAGGTACATAACACCTTCCGAGCTGTCGCAGAAATTCGGGATCCGCATCTCGTCGGCCAAGGAACTGCTCAAGACCCTGGAGAAGAAACACGTGATCAAGCGCGCCGAAACCATCAAATCTCCGAAGTTAATCGTATACGTGCCAATTCCTGGGCAGAAAAAGTAACCGATTTTCCCCGGCCGTGAGATCGACCACCCTTCCTTTTCCATGAATTGTATCGTGATTTCAAGGGATAATTTTATTAAGAACAATGTGGCAATACTATTTATTGTTGAATTACCAGTGTATTCGGAGGGCAAAGGATGACCGAGTTGAAACATCGCATGACCGACTCGAGGCATCCTGCCGGAGTGAGGGGCTCCGTGACTGAAAAAGACAAGCTCGATATTGAGCAGTTCAATATTCAAGACTTCATCGACCCAAAGTCGGGGCTATCGGGACGCCTTGAAGATGCCGTGAATTTTTGCGAAACCCATGAGGGCTGCCCATTTTTCGCGAATGAGTGTGACCAAGCAGTTGTTATGGATTGCTGCGGGGTCTGGATAAAAATGGGGACCCCGTGTAGCGTTTTTGCCGAAAAAATTAAACTTTGTATAAGGTCTATGACTGGCATTCAAAAATAAGTAAGGTGTCATTTTTTCTCCAGTATCAAGAGTTTCTGCAAATACAGCAGCTTCTTGATGTTCTTGAACCCGTGTTTTGCCTTGAGCGCTCCCTTGAACAGCGCCTTCGTAGCATCAGCCGAACCGATGGAAATGTTGAAATAAATCTCGAACGAGGCCGCCAGCTCGAAATTTGAATCGGCAAGTTTCCCCGGTTCGACGGTGAACTTGCCGTCCTTGGCAATGAGATACACGTAGACTTCATCATCGGAACCCGTCACGAGTCGAAAATTTACCCGGGCAGAGAATTTTTCCATACCATCGTGCCATTTCGGCTCGGCGAGTTTTTCCTTGAAGATCCCGTCGAGCGAGGCCGTGAACATGCTGATCACGTTGTTTTTTTCGTATTCATCCATGCGACTGCACCACGTCATTCATATCCAGAGGTTACCAATATATTTCGTAGCGATAGATGTTTTATTCATTCATGCATTTAAAAATGCGAATCACAATTCAAGATAAGAAATGAGTGCCATGTCCGATGACGTTTTTTTAATGGTCAAGAAGTGGTCCATCGAGGACCGCGTGTTCAAGTTGAAGCTGCCCGACAAGGAAGGTTTCTCGTGGGCCATCGAGCTCAGCTATCCGTTCAATCATCCGGCCCCCGTGGCGATCATTGCCTTGAACCCGACCAACACCGATTTTGTCCTCCTCCAGATATCCATGAAAATGAGCCCGCAGCACCTCGATGGCTTGAAACAAAAAGGACCCGCTGCGATCGGGACGTTCTATTTCCGGCTGCAATCAATGTTCCTTCAAAAGGATGTAACGTTCAACATTGATCGCAACAATCACACGTGGTTCATTTCCGAGCAAATTTACTTCGATGGCCTCACCAAGCACGAGTTTTTCAAGTGCATCCGGCACATCCACAACGCGACGCTGCTCGGGAACATGATCATCGACGAGGTTATCCAATCGACCTTCATCCCCGTACAACCAGGCAAGAAAGCAAGTGGCGGCAAGGAAGGTGACGGTACAGGCGGATTTTACCAGTAGGTTTTTCCATCACGAGCGCGTGGCGTATGCATCATGGATGCCCAGCAACTGAAAGCGGAAATCCAGGCCTTGAAGAAGGAAACCGGCACGATTATCTTGGCCCACTATTATCAAGTCCTCGACGTGCAAGATGTCGGCGATTTTATCGGGGATAGCCTCGGCCTTTCGAGGAAAGCGGCAGATGTGAAGGAAGCAAAGAACATCATCTTCGCGGCTGTCGATTTCATGGCGGAGGTTGCCAAGATTCTCAATCCAACCAAGACCGTCATCATGCCCGACAAGGAGGCCTCGTGTCCCATGGCGAATCAACTGCGCGCTGCGCAGATCCTCGACTACAAGAAGAAGCATCCGGGCCTACCCACGATCTTGTACATCAACACGTTGGCTGAAGCCAAGGCAGAATGCGACGTGATCTGTACGTCATCCAACGCCGTGGAGGTATGCAGCGCCGTCGCAAACGAGCGCGGCGTGGGTTCCATTCTCATGGGTCCCGACAAGAATTTGTCATACCACGTCGGGAAGCGCACGGGCCTCAAGGTCGTGACCATGCCCGAGAAGGGATGCTGCTACGTGCACGATCAATTCGCCATCGAGGACCTCACCTTGCAGCGCGAGCGATACCCGGGAGCGCGCGTCGTCGTGCATCCCGAGTGCAAGCCCGGCATCCAGGATGCTGCCGATTACGCCGGTTCGACAACCCAGATGCTCAAATACATCGAATCCGAGATGAAGAACTGCAAGGAATTCATCATCGGCACGGAACAAGGCCTCATCGATCACTTGCAGCGCAAGTATCCAGCCTTGACGTTGCATTCCCTCTCCCCCGTGCCATCGGGCATCTCGTGCAAGAACATGAAAAAAACGACGCTGGCCAAGATCCACGCGCTCTTGCTCAAGATCAAGGCCGGCAACGTGAAGAAAAACGAGATCACTGTTGAGGCGAGCGTTGCGGCCAAGGCAAAGTCATCGATCGATGCCATGTTCAAGTATTCCACGGCCAGCGGGTGACCGGGCATATCATGGAAAGAACCGTCCATCTCCTTTCCGCTGGCATCGACTCGCCTGTCGCGGGGTATTTACTCGTGAAAGCGGGCATCGAGCCGATCTTCTTGAATGCCGACGCCACGCCCTTTGCAACGAACATCACGCGTGACACGTCGATCAAGCTCGCGAAAAAGATCGCATCGCTCGCGGGCAAGACCATGCGGATGTTCATCATGCCGCACGGCGGGAGCCTCAAGGCGATCTATGACACGTGGAACGAGCACGAGCTCAAGTACACATGCATCTTCTGCAAACGCATGCTGTACCGCGTCGCCAAGGAACTCGCCATCAAGGAAGGGGCGCAAGCCATTTCAACAGGCGAGATCATCGGCGAGCAAGCTTCGCAAACCATCGATAACATGGCCCTCATCCAGGAAGCCGTCGGCAGCTTCCTCGTGATACGGCCACTGCTCACGTGGGACAAGATCGACGTGATCAAGCTCGCCCGGGAAATCGGCACGTTCGACATTTCCAACAGTGCCAAGGACCCGTGCAAGGCGGTGCCGAAATTCCCGATCACGCACGGCAAGATCGAGAATTACCAGCAGGTGGAAGCGAAGATCGACGTGAAAAAACTGTTGTCCAGCACCTTGGCCGGCATACAAGCCATCGAGATAAAACCCGACGCGTGAATCGCCATGGACCGCATCGATCTAAACGTGCTGGATGACGGCTCGGCATTCCCCGTCCAAGTTTACGGGAAGATCCAAAAGATCAAGCAGCTGCTATCGGGGAAGAAAATCATCGTCGCGTTCTCTGGCGGCGTCGACTCCTCGACCCTTCTCGTGCTCGCGTTGAAATTTGCGAAGGAGGTTCGTGCCGTGCACTTCGACTCGATCTTCAACTCGGTGGGCGAGAAGGAACACGCACAGGGAATCGCCAAGCTCTTAAAGATCGAGTTGCACGTGATGAAAAAAGACCCGCTCGCGTGCGATGACGTCCGCAAGAATCCGCCGGACCGCTGTTATTTTTGCAAGAAAGAAAACTTTTCGGATGTCGTCGATCTCATGAAAAAGCTCAAGTTCGATCAAGTCGCGGAAGGTTCCAACGCGGATGACGCCGGGGACTACCGGCCTGGCATGAAGGCGGTTGCCGAGCTTGGCCTCATATCGCCATTACTCGCCGCGGGCTTGTCAAAGGAGGAAATCCGCCAGATTGCCCGTGCCGTGAAACTGCCGAACGCAGAAAAGCCGTCGAGCCCTTGCCTGGCCACGCGCTTCGCGTATGGCGTGGAAATCACGGGTGACCTGATCGTCGCCGTCGGCACCGCTGAGGCGATAATAAAGGCAAGATACCCCGACATCACGACTGTTCGGGCCCGTGTCCATGAAGGGAATACACTCCGCATCGAGATCGACCCGGCATCGCTGGAGCGCTTATTGTCCAAGGATGCAAGCGGCCTGCTCGATCTTGGAAAGCAATTGAAAAAACTCGGCTTCACGAAGGTTAGCCTTGATCTCGAGGGATACCGGACCGGATCCCTCAACGACTTGATCAAGAAAGAAGAATGATGTTTGTTTTCACGGTATGTTGATGGGATACTTGCGATACTTCTTGTACGTTTCCATCATGGTGATGGCATTGTCCAGTTTGCAAGAATCCGTGAGATCTGTGCATGGCGAGAATATGTATCCGCCACCGGGCGCGCCATCTCGTAGACACTTCTTGGTTTCTGCAATAACTTCATCCGGCGTGCCGTACGGCAACAATCGTGACGAATCCATGTTCCCCACGAGCGATAGCTTGTCCCCATAGGTTTCCTTGCAGTGCTTGAGATCCATGCCTGCAACGGGTTCCAGCGATTCGTGGGCGTCCAGCCCGATCTCGATGAAAAACGGGTAGTACGGCTCGATGAAGCCATCCGAGTGCATCATGACGAGCTTCCCCCGCTTGTGCGCGATCTGGATCATCTTGGCGAGGTGCGGGATGATGAATTGCTTGTACATGGCGGGGGACAAGATAGGACGACCCTTGTATGCGCAATCGTCGGGAATGATGATGACGGGCACCTCGCTCTTGGCCAGAAATTCCATCTTCTTGTACGCCGCGATCATGATCGTGTCGCAGACCTTGCGCAAGAAGGCTGGATCTTTCCTGGCGAATTTCCCGATGGAATCGATGCCGACCGACCCGATGAGCGGCTCCATCAGCAACCCGACACTTGGCACTTCCAGGAAATCGTGCTCGAGCCCCGTGTGATATGATTTATCGACCTCGTCCACGAGATGGTCGGAAATCTCGCCAACTGCGTAACCCTCGTGCCATTGCTCCCACAAATCACGTTCCTTGAGAATGCCGTCGATTTGAAAACCATGCGGGTGTCCCATCAGCATCTCGTTCTTCACGAGAGCGCCGTTCCCATGTACGATGTAATCCTTGTTGATCTTCTGGTATTTCTTGTTGAATTCTTGAACAAGCTTGTCGTGCTGTTTCCCCCACGTGACCGATGGTCCCGGCGAGCCGCTCCAGCTCGAATCGAAGCCCAGCTTCTTGTGGATCGTGATGTCCTTGTTCGGAAGAATGATGACCTCGTCGGCCTCGATCGTGTCCGCGAACCGGTCATCGAACTGGCGCTCGAACTCGGGCATAATGCCTTGAACGAATGAATAAACGCGGTCGGGTTCCCGCTCGCGTTTCAGCGACGTGATGATGCCTTCGACGACGTCCATGGTTCCAAGCGACCTCACGAAGCATATATGCCCGGCTTTGTTTCATCCGGCGTGGGAGGCCTGAAGAAAAGGCGCGCGTGGATGGTGATGTTGTCCCAGGATGGAGACAAGACCGGGCTCAAGTCGATGCCAACGGCTCGTGGCTGGATGAAAGAGGGCTCGATCTGGTTCGCGTTCACGCCTGCATCCGATGTTTCCACGATTTCGATGATCGCCCGCTCGATTTTTGCGGGTTCAGGACATCGAGCCTTGATGAAGAGGGCCTTGAGTAGCATGCCGTTTTGCCAGCTTTCCCCTTGCTCGATGCTGATCGTGATATCCACGCGACCGCCCTTCGAGGTCATATCAACACTGCACTTGCCAAAGTACGTGGGCAGCTGCTTGGCATGGATTTCGTTCCCGTCCAGGAACCATTCACGCGGGGCATGGTATAAAATGCGCAGCGCATCCATGCGATCCCACCTGCCGAACAAGTGCAGCGATTCCATGCTCTCCTTGTTGGGATGCTTGGAAAAGTTTTCTTCCCAGCCAGCGATCACGTTGTCCACGCTGGCGATCGTTTCTTGCACGATCATGTCCCGTAAGCTGCTGCAAAAATTCGCCTCGTCTGAGGTCTTGAAAAAGTCGCCCCGCACGTCCATCATCGTCGGTAACGGGTGCTCGCAGAAGCTCTTCGTGTCATCGCGGTAATTCACGGCAAACGCGTTGAGGACCGCCCGCAAATAATGCTTCGTGTTCCCGCGGATCCCGTACGGCCAAGGATTGCAAAACAAGAAGGGCTGCTGGCTAAATCCGCCAAGGTCAAACCATTTTTTCTCGAAATGCTCGCCAAGGATCTGGTAGCCGAATTCCTCCGACAAGTACAAGTTATCCTCGTAATCTTTCACGATCCATGCTGCCTCGTTGGAAAACGGGCTCACGATCCAGCACCGGAGGAGGTGGATTGGCCCTTCCAGTGTTTCCTGGATCCAGCCGAACCCGCGGCCTCGCCGCGGGAGCCGGCACGGGAAATGAGGAACGTAGGTGCCGTCGCGCAATGGAACAACAGGACATGAAACCAGGCCGGTCTCGAATGCTTTTTTCACGGCGTTTGCATAGTCGGAAGCCTCGGTTCCGATTCTCTCTGCATCCGGGTGGCCGGCGACGGCGAGCATGTTCGCCGCATGGGACAGGCCAAAGCTGTTGTAAGCATTTGTTGAAAGCCAATACCAGTAATCTTGCACATCCTCGACGCCGCCTGCGGGCAACAATCCCTTGTACACCTCGGTGTGAACCCGAAACCCGGCCACCTTTCGCGTTTCCAAGGTTTCTTGAAAAATTTTTCGCTCCCGAGCGATCCAATCGCACGCCTTGATGATCGCATCGGCGTTGCGTTTAAACCACTCAATGTCGCCGGACAACCGGGCGTGCTCGGCCATCGCCCAAAGCACGAAGCCTTGGTTCTGGTTATAACCGTTGCCGTTCTCGTATCCGTTCGCACCGAAGAAAATGCCGTCGATGTTATCATAATCGCCAAGTAGGCCTTGCGTGCCTTGATATTTCACGAAAACGTCGAGTATCTTTCGGGCCTCGTCGTGCAACCCTCGGCGGTCCAAATCCATGCAGATCATGCAGACCTCGTTGGCGAATGTTCCATAGACCAGCGACCCGACGCGACCGAACACGAGGTCTGACCCAATCTGCCGGTCATTCGACACGAGTACGTGATAAACGTGTGCCTTGTAGAACGCGGTAAACTCGTCATTCGGAACGTCGATATCCGCGGCGTGGCTTATCCGCTCCTTCCAGTAGGTCGCGACCCGTTCCCGTTCCACGTCGTAGCTTAACTTTGCGAGGCTATTCTTAGCCGATTCCGCGCTGATAGCCAGCAAAGGCATCTTGAACCGGATTTCCCGGGATTCCTTAGGAGGGATCTTCGTAGAGATCTCGATCGAAGGCAATGCGTCGTCCTCGCCGACCACGGCGGTGCCGGCATCTTGCGGTTCCACGATGCACGTGTATTCTTGGTCCGATTTTTTCTTCAATGACACGACGTGGCCATTTACACCATCAACCTTCGTGACCGAGATATGCTCGAACAGTGGCTCGGGAAGCGCAGAATCGTTGATTCCGCCCGTTTCCCCGAAGGATATCACCACGGACACCTCGTGTGCAGCATCGGAATTGTTTGAAATGACGAGTTTCTCCATCAATACCGCATCATCATCGCCGTTGGGCAATTTTCCAGGCGTGGTTCCCGCAAGCAAGGTCGCATAAGCTTCCTGGGAGATCCCTATGTTGCGGGGCAGCTCCCACGTGGTAAGCAAGACAGGCAAATAGTCATCGAGGAGCATGCGCTCCTTCATCATGCCTTTCAAATCAAGGCCAGGGGAGATATCATCAACCGTGAACAATGCGCAAGTCTTTGACAGCAAGTTATTCCAATACACGCGGGAACTGTCCGGTCCGTCCACTTTTTTGATGAACTTATTGCTCACGTGGGCATTGCCAGAGATGCTTAGCGCACATTTTGCACGGACGCCCTCGCAACCGAGGATGAACGACATGAGCTGCTTTCCCTTGAATGAGGCCATGGCCCGCGTGAAATTTTGCTCGGGCAGCTCGAACACCCGATCATACACGCATTTTCCTTCCAACGCGGGATTTTCGATGCTTCCGCGACGCTTGCCATCGTCCTCTGCATGTCCTGCTCCGATTTCGCTTATTGCCTCCCCCCAGGACATGTTTTTGCCATCGGCGCTGATCACGACATGCAGGTCCGGGATCATTATGAACCCGCGTTTTGCAAGATCGACCATGGAGAACGTCAAGGATTTCTTGCCAGGAATCCATATGCTGACTTGCGTCCCGTCGAATGACCAGGGTTCCACCACGGTGCTCGCGAACAGCGAAACGGGTTTCTCGTACGCGCAGCCCACCTTCATATCCTCGACAGGCTTCCCGTTGATGGAAAAATAGCCATTCCAAATCGACGCAGTGAATGCGTTGTCACGATTGATCCATTCATAATCTCCTGCTATCGAGAAAGCCATGGGTTGACATGCCGTGCTCGTGTAAATCTTGACATCCTTGATCTTGTTGATGTTCACGACTTTCTTGTTGAATTGAATGCGCAATTTCAAGCTTCGACGAAACGTGACGGGATATTCTTTGGATGCGAGGGGATTGAAAGTGAAGGACATCGTCAGCGGGACACCGGGGTGCCGCTTGCTGGTGATATCTGCACTACGCCACGTGCCCTTATACCAATCATCTTGAGCTGCCCAGCCAGATTGGCCAGAACCCTCCTTTTCCTTCTCTTGCGGCCGTTTTTCGGGCCAATTATATTTCCAATAAAATACACCGGAGATCAACGGCGCTGTCCCGATATACACGAAGTTTGGTTCAAAAGTGACATAAACCTGGGATATATCGCGGGCATCTGCCCAGATGAAGTCGATGCAATTCTCTTCGTCGATTTGCAGCACGTGATCGCAGAAGCGCCCCACTTCAAGCACAGGCAAGGAGGACGGCGACAGCGGGGAATCCGGAGGGCTCATGCTTGAAATTTGTTCTTTCAAAAGATAAATGATATGGTTTCACGGAAAATTGTTGTTTTTAGAAATAATAGTTGGCAAGACACGAGTGCGCGTTCCCATCCCGTCGATACGGTCTTGTATCGACCGTGCGAGGAACCGTGAAACAAGGGGGCTCACTGCCTCGCCGATCTGGTTTCGTTTCTCCGTGTAATTGCCCGCAAACTTGAAGGAATCCGGGAATCCTTGGAGCCGCGCATATTCCCGTATCGTGAGCTGGCGATTCTCGAACGGATGGATGAAAGTAGACTTCCCCATGACGATGGGCGCGGGATCGAATGGAAACACGCGAATCCACGTCGCTTTCATCTTGCCATCTGAGCCCACAAACTTGACAAGGGAGTTCTTCCATCGAAGTTTCGAGATCTCCTTCAGCTTGTCTTCTGGCACACCTGCAAATTCGTGATCGGGAATGTCATGGATGCTCGTCGGATCCGGGAGATCGGCGATCACGTCCAGGGCGGAGACAAGATGCTCCGTTCCATCCTCATCATCATCCTCGATACCAGGTTCAAGCTCTTGCTGCTCCTCCGGGTTTGCATCACTGATCTCATCAGCATTTACTCTTTCCTTTTTCGGATTGAACCGGTTATAAATCGGGATATCCCAGGGCTCATCGAACTTCATATTGGAGATAAAGACACGAGGACGCTTTGATCCGGAACCGACCTTCTCGGCCCGGATCACGTTAAAATAGACAGTGTCATACCCGATGCGTTGCAATTCATCCGTGATGTATGCCTTGAGCGGGCCCTGGGAGATGGCCGGGACGTTCTCGATGATGAAGCCGATTTTTGGATCAAGGTCGCAGATCCAGTCGATGGCTTCGATCGTGAGCGATCCTGGCGGGTTATACAGCCGGTCCCAGTAATCGCCTATGCGATTCGCGTTCGCATCGGAAAATCCTTCGCATGGTGGCGAAGCGAACACGAAATCTGGTCTTTGGCCAATAAACTTCAAGAAATCGAAGCCGAATACATCGGTGATGTCGGCTTGCATCACGTTTTGCGAGATGTTCAGCCGGTAAGACTCGCAGGCGAGCTTGTCCAGGTCGATGCCGCCAAGCGGAATAAAACCAGCCTCCTTGAATCCAATGCTAAATCCGCCGCAACCACAAAAAAGGTCGCAATACGTGAACTGTGCCATTATTTCCACGATGATTTCTTTATTTTAAAAAGAAGATAGGTTAAATTTTCATCCAATTTTTCGTTTCAGCAGGATGCTCAAAAAGGTGACGCCCGCGCTCACGCCAAGCAGCATGATAATAGTCTCGTAACCCGGGATTTGATTTCCTGTTGGATCGCTCGTGCTTATCGTGAGCGTGTATTCGCCGCCCGAGTTGCTGACAACATCGATCGTGTGATTACCCGTGTATGTGGCCACGTGAACGATGTTATTGGTGCCGGCGCCGTTCACGATGTTCAATGTGGTGATCGTGCTTGTCTCGTTCATAAGATCCAAGGTGAGGTTTCCCACCGTGCTGACCTGTACGGTGAGTGTGTCTCCGGCCTCTACGGAAATGTTGAAGTAATCGATGTCGCCTAAATGATCAAAATTGAGCTCGTACGTGCCGTTCGTGAGTGCCCGTGCCTCTGCACGGGATCCGTTCGGCTCGTATGGATCGGGGGTCAAGCCAGCGCGCACTTGCATGCAGAACGCCTCGGTCATCATAATAGCTGCCAGTATCGTGATCGATATTGCTATCGTCCTTGTTCTCATGGTTTTTTTCCTCCCTTCAACAAGATATGGGTTATACATTCATACCGGTGAGGCACGAATAAACTTTTCGACATACGAATCGTATTGCCACGATTTCATGAAAAAAATAGCTTTCAAGCCTTGCGAGAGCCAGCCAAGATCCCCGATACCTTGTCCGCAGTCAAGACCGTGTATATGCTTGTTGCCGTGTCGCATGTCCGTCCAGATGCAGTGCTTCCCTCGTGTATCGACGCTTCTATCGATACGTCGATCATCCCGTTTGGTCGCTCCTTCGAGTCCGTGACCCTCGCCCGGATGAAATGTTCCTTGTCGATGGCGACGGGCCTCAAGAATTGGATGTTCAGCGTCTTTGTCATGCCAAACTTGTGATGCACGTGGTAGGAGGCATATGCCAGTACCTCGTCGAACATCAGCGCGATGATACCGCCGTGGGCAAAAGCCGGGAATCCACAGTAGTCTTTGTGGACAATATACCTCGTCATAACCTCGGGCTCGCCCGGTTTCCCGAAAAATCTCATCTTCATACCTATCGGGTTCGTCGGCGAGCAACCGAAGCACACGTGAAGAGCCTCCTCGCCAGCCGGATACACGCGGCGAACCTCGACGTACCCTTGCTGGAGCAAATCGGAAAAATCCATCGCGCCGGCCATAGGATCAAAAAGGCGGATCACGAGTTAAAGTTTCCGTCGAGCCTTGGCTGGCGAATGCCGGCGGATGGGGCGGGAAAAATGAATCAACGAATGATCCGTTCAAATCCCGAACAAGATGATTGCAAGGCCGGAACCCGCGATGATGTACCCCGCGATCGCGTGGATATATCGCTCCAAGCTTTTCACCTTGAGATGGACAAGCCCTTTTGATGCCAGAAACACGAAGATCAACATGATGCTGACCGTCGCCGCGCTGAAAACGAACGTGACCCAGGCGATGCCAACCCAGTTGAATGAGATGGCTTCATACATGACGAACGGGATCAGCGGCTCGCAAGGCCCCAGGACGAAAACGATGAAGATCGACCAGAACGTCAATTCTTTCCGCGCATGGACATGAGCATGATCCTCGACGTGGGAATGCTCGTGGACGTGCTCGTGGAGATGCTCGTGATCGTGGTCTTGCTCGTGTGAAAGCCCATGCTCATGATGCTCGTGATGATCGTGGGCAGGATGCTCGTGGGCATGATCGACCGCGGGCTCGTCATGATGCTCGTGCTCGCCATGATCAGGTGCAGCGTGCTCGTGGCCGTGGTCGTGCTCGTGCTCGTGAAGGTGGAGATGCGCGTGGGTATGGCTCTTGTTCTTATACCCGTGGTACAACCCCCACGTGCCGTAGACAAGGCCGAAGATGACGAGCCCCCACGACGCGATGTCGCCGCGGATCCCCTCGATCGCTTCCAGCGGAGCGACTGCCATGCCGAGGAGCAAGCCGGCCATGCCGATCAAGACGGAGCTGAGCACGTGGCCGACACCGCATATAAAAGTGACGCCCATGATTTTTTTCATGGACCAGTTTCTTGATTTTCCGAGGACGATGAATGGTAGGTAATGGTCGACGCCAACGATGGTATGGAAGGCACCGAGCGTTAACGCTGTAATGGCGAGGACTTCCAAACTCATAATTAAAGAAATCTAGGCATATTTTTGAAGTCATACATTTTTTAAAAATAGTATGATTGATCGGAAATAGGGGAAGACTTGAAGCTCAATCAAGGGGATCCCCACATTCCGGGCACGCTTTCGCCTTGGGCGAGATCCCCTTTTTCCCGCAGAAGGGGCATATTTTTCCCAGCCTTTCCCTTAATTTCGTTTTACAATATTGGACGAAAGCCTGGGGATTTGCAACTTGGCCGAATTTGGATGGAATATCAAACTTATCTAGAACGAATCCCCCGAGCTGGTTCACGATGGTTTCTGGAATCTCATAGATGGGTATGTGTAGAACGCGCATATTCACAAGGGATCCTAACCCCTTGATCTCGCCGATCGGGTTGCCGTGAAGGTCTAATTCCTCCAGGTTGACGAGCGAGTCGAGACCCTCGATCTCGGTGATGTCGTTGCGGGCGAGCCATAATCCCTGGATGTTCACGAGCGCGTCGAGGCCCTCGATCTCAGTGATTTTATTGGCATCAAGATCCAATTTTTTGAGGTTCGCGAGAGTGATGAGGCTCTTGATCCCGGTGATTTCGTTGTCGTGAAGGTCCAATTCCAGAAGGTTCACGAGCGCGCCGAGCCCCTCGATCTCGGTGATCTTGTTATGATTAAGATCCAATTTCTCGAGTTTTACGAGAGTATCGAGACCCTTGATCTCGCGGATCTGATTCCAGGAAATGCGCAATCTCCGGAGTGTCTTGAGAGCGTCGAGGCCTTTGATCTCGGTGATTTCGTTGTCATGAAGGTCTAATTCTTGAAGGTTCACGAGCACGTCGAGACCTTTGATTTCTGAAATGGCTTCTATTTTTTGCCCACGAAGCGATAGTGTCTGCACGTTAACGTCGACTTTCTCTAGCCGTTTGCCATGATACGTGATTTCGATGGCCTTTTCCACTGGACCTCACGCACTTCTTGCATTGCTTGCTTGCAATACCAAAGGATCCCGTACAACTATAAAATCCTTCATCTCCGGGGCAAAATTAATTCACGTTGACACCCGTCTTAATATGCATGTTGCGAGTGTACCTTTATAATTAGCCAGAGCGACCGTAGATGAGCCATCATCATTATGCGTCGAATGAGGTCGTCCCGATGTCGCGATCAGTTAAAGATTCACTCTCGCAGTTAAAAGGCCAGGATGAGTTCACCCAAACAGCGATGAATTTGTTTAAGGGGCACAAAATCGACTGGGATAAGTATGAGAAAGATAATCCGGACCTTTCCAAGGATGATTTTGCCAAGGTAAAGGAATCAGTTTCGAACGTGAAGGGCTGGGATACTATCGGCTATCAAAGAGTATTAGGTGGTTTCTTTTATGATTGGGGAATTGAGCTGGTTGGCTTTTTCATTGGGGCGTTGCTGCTACCCCTTTATATATTGATCTTCATTCCCTATCCTTCCGCCACGGGGTATTTCGATATTGCAGAACGCTTCTTTGGGATGGTCTATTTTTACTTTGACATCGGTACGAGGTACGGGCTTGAGCGATTCATCGGGGAATACAGAATAAAGAACCCGAATAAGATGCTCGGTTACTTGCAGTTCTACATTTGGTATCAAATGACAACTGGATTAGTGCAAGTCACGTTTATTTCAACGATGGTGCTGTACACGCTTCGTGGCAGCAGTATGGAATATCTCGCGTGGCTCTTTCTAATAATCTGCCAGAAACAGTATCCGGGGATGCTGGGCTATTTCCACGAGACATTAAGAGGCTTGCAGCAATTCAAGTACGACAACATTCTCGAGTTTCTAGGGGGCCGCGTGTTCGAGTTTGCCACGCAAATTATTTTTATCCTTCTCTTCCGCTGGATCGGGACGAACTATGTCCCGATGGGTGATCTCATGGGTTGCGCGTTCGGCGCGGCGATCGGGAAGTACGTTGACGACTTCATCAGCCTTGCCGTGGCCATGTATTTCTTCAACCGGGTCATGAAACCCATGGGCATCACCGCGAGGGATTGCTTCAGGACAGATCACATCGACGCGAGCATCGTCAAGACCTCGCTCTGGTGGGGCTTACAGCTGTCAATCCCAGGGATGATCGGCTCGTTATTGTCCTTCGTGCACTTGCTGGTCTGGCTCACGATGCTCCCGCAATACCAGCACTGGAATACCATTGCGGGCTTGTCCGATCTCTTCAGCGGTATAGTAATGGTTGGAAAGTGGTTAACGCTAAAAGCTGCAATGGCCGAGGCGTACTTGAATGGTAAGACCGAACTTGCTCAATATTACTTCGCCAACGCCTACAAGTGGATGTTCATGCTGATGGTTTTGTTCCTGGGGCTGCTTGGCGTCTACTTGCCGATTCTCATGGGAGCTTTGCTCAAACTCAAGGTTGCCGAGCAGTATCTCCTGGCGGTTCCGTTCATCCTACCGATGCTGTGCTACAAGATCGTCGAGACGCAGCAAGAAAAGTTCGACGACATCATCGTCGGCACGGATCACCCGACTGCCAAGACGCTCTACGAGCTCGCGGCCACGTTGTCGGGAACTCTCTGGCTCTGGTTCAACCTCGGCGTCCTCCGCTGGCAAGATCATGGCGTGAACGGCATCATCATGCTCTACACCTTCGCGGGAATCGGCTCCTTCCTCGCCTATTTATTCATCCGTTGGATCTTTTGCGAGCTGCACGTGTTTCACGTGAAGATCCCGGCGTGGCAAGGCTTGGTTGCCCCGGCGCTCGCCGCCCTGGCGATCGTTCCCATCAGCCTGAGCTGGCTCTTTTTCGTGCACATTCCCATCCTCCAGCCCATGAGCGAGTCCATGGTTTTCAACGTCGTGAGCGTGTTTGACCCCGGATCGGCGCAATCCATCGCGGCCGAGTGGGGGCAAATCTTCGCTATTCTCATAACGCTACTCTTCGCCGTGTTCTCGTCACTGTTCTTGTTTTTCTTCCTCTATGCTTTTTTCGGGGGATGGGATGACTTCGGATTCCTCGTGTTCCTCAAGGTGTATTCCCTATCAGGCCCATCGAAGCCTCTCGTGAAGCTGCTCCTCCAGATCACGAACCTCGGCATCCGGGCGTCCAAGCGCACGTTGAAGCTGCACAACAAGCATCCCATCGACGCTGCCATCCCGTTCGTCCAGAGCGTCGAGCTGCTCATCGAGCGCCAGATCAACGATTTCAAGAACGCGAAGGCAAGGGCCTCCGAGAAAGCCGGAGTGCCAGTCGCGGGCACGGCCGTGGCCGGCAAGACGCCCCGGGCCTTTCTTTTCGAGTTTTTCCGCGATTTCAAGACCTTCTTCACGAAGACGACCCGGCAGCAATGGATAGGGAACTATTTTTCCCTGGTGCTCTACAGCATCCTCTTGTCGGTGGTCGCGTTCTTCTGGATCGACGCGTCATTCTTCACGCTCGACCGGGTCATCATCATCTACGTGATTTACCTCGTCGTCATCGGCGTGATCGGCGTCGGCGGAGTGTCCTATGCAGTTCGCACTCGCTTGAGGCTTGACCGGGCATCCAAGCCGAGCCAGACCGGTTCGACGGCGTAGCACCATCCCCGGAGCATTCCAGCTTCTTTTTATTTAATCCACGTAATAATGATACGATGTATTCCGACAAGGACATGGACCGCATCACCATCACGATCCCGAAAAGCTTTCTCGCGGAATTCGAAAAGTACTGCGAGCAGCACGGCGCCAAGCGATCCGAGGTCGTGCGGGATGCGTTGCGCGAGTTTTTCAAGAAAGAAGCAACCCGCGATCTTGGCACGTTCGAGGATGGCTTTCTCATCATCGCATTCAACCACCACCAGAGGGGCCTGCTCGACGAGCTCACGGAACTCGAGCATAATGCTGGAATCGAGATCTTTTCGACCATGCATGTCCACGTTTCGGAGGAAAACTGCGCTGAGGTCATCGCGCTCCATGGGCAGGTGCGCGATGTCACGACCTTCGTGGAGAAGGTCAAGGCGCTGAAAGGCATCCTGTTCTGCGAGCTCGTGCCCATATACACCTTCGCAAAGGATGATGCCGGTGGAGACAAAGGGCACGGTCACCCGCACGATCATGACCACGAGACCAGATGAGAGATGACAACCATGAAAAGCATCTTTTCGAATCTAACCGACGACCAAAAGAAATGGAAGGAACAAGTCGATGCCGTGTTGAAAGTCGAGCTGGAACCCCACGTCGAGGCTATCGAAAGCGGAAAGAAGGACGTGATCGACGTTATAAAGGCACTTGGAAAGCACGGCTACTGCGGTATCACGTTTCCCGAAAAATATGGCGGGCTTGGCTTGACCGTGATGCACGAGTTGATCCTCACGGAAGCAATATGCTCGTATAGCTTGCCGGTCGACATGTCACGGCTCTCCGGCTCCTATCCTGCAATGCTCGCGAAATTTTTCGGCAAGATGAGGGATTTGAAGGACTACATCGAGCCGCTCGTAAAAGGCGAGAAAATCGGCGCGTTTTGTTTCACGGAGCCGGATGCCGGCAGCGATCTCTCTCGCATGAAGACCATTGCTGAGAAGGATCCAGCCACGGGGGAGTTAATTCTGACCGGGGAGAAACGATTCATCACGAACGGCAGCGTGGCGGATGTCCTCGTGGTCTACGCGCGCAATGGCGCGTTCATCATCGACTCGAAATGGAAGGGATTCGAGGTCGTCGAGGAATATAAAATGATGGGCCTCCACGGGTTGCACCTGGGTCATATCAAGTTCAACGCAATTCGCGTCCCTGCAAAAAATGCTTTGTTTTTCACGGAAATCAAGCCGGCGAGCGCCGGCCAAGGAAAAACCGGGAAGACCGATGCCATCTCTGCAATGCAAGACATGTTATCGCCGGAACGCATCATGCTATCCGTGCAAGCATTGGGCGTCGCCAAGACCGCGTTGAAGATTGCCTCGGATTACTCGCAATCACGGGAACAATTCAAGCAACCCATCAGTGCATTTGAGGGTATTAGCTTCAAGATTGCTGATATGGCAACGAAGTTCGAGGCTGCAAAAGCCCTGGTCGAGAAATCCGTGAACGCCATGCAAAACGGGACCCTCGCGGCGATGGCAAAGTTGTTCTCGTGCCAAGTGGCTTTCGAGATTTGTGACGACGCAGTCCAAATCCTCGGTGGTATTGGCTATACGAACAAGTATCCGGTCGAGAGATGCCTCCGGGACGTGCGGTTGCTTCGCATCGGCGGGGGCACGGACGAGATCATGAAATATATCATCCAGAAGGGCATTTACAAGGGAGAAATGGAAAAAGAGCTTAAGCCAGGAGACGCTAAGCCGTCGATGTTCGGTTGATGACCAAGAAATCGGTTCAATGGCGTGCAATATCAGGCACGCGGTCCAGCAGCTTTGCTCCATCCTGGATGCTCACGACATACGCTTTCCCGCCCGCGTTCTCGATCGCGTTCAAAATCCTTAGTTGCACTTCTTTTTTCTCGCACAAGGCAAACATCGTCCCGCCGAAACCACTACCGTTGATCTTGGCTCCCGTGGCTCCGGCGTCGAGAGCTGCCTTCACCATGGCATTGATCTTGTCGGTCGAGATGTGGGAGTAATCCCGGAGATAGGCAAAATGCTGGTTGACGAGATCGCCGATGGCCTTGATCGACGGTTTTTTCGACTTGAAGATTTCAAGCGCTTTTTTCGTGATGATGCCGTTCTGGAGATTCGCGTACACCATAGGGTAATCCTGCTTCAACTTGAGGCCCGTGCTGGTGTTATCAGCGACGAACGCCTCGTTGCAGAACCGGGGATCCGTGATGGCGAATTCCTTCCGCACTTTCATGACTTCAGCCACCTGGCCTTCCACCCTCGCGCGCAACCGCTTGAGGTCATCAACGGTCTGCTTCTTTTGCAGCGAGTCTGCGAGGACGACGAACAAGTTCTTGGGTATCGCGATTTTCTCGACTGAGAAATCATACCTCACGAACAAGATGCCCCCGACGCTGCACGTCACGTGATCCATAAACCCGCCGGCCTCGCCAAATTCCACGATCTCCGCCTGGTTAGCCCTCTTGGCCCGCTGGAACGGGTCGATCTTTTCGCTGGAAAAGAGGTGCTCGAGTAAGTTTAACCACGCAACGATCAGTGCCGAGGAACTCGACGCCCCTGCGTTAATCGGCAGCGTGCCCGTGATCCGTGCCGTGAATCCCTTGGTAACCGCAATGCCGCTCCTCTTGAGCACGTTGATAGACGACGCGAGGTAATCCCGCTTGCCGGTGTACACGATCGGCGTTTTCAAGTCGATGAACCGCGTCTCGTTCATATCCGGCATCTCGATGCAAATCTGCTGGTCGCCGGGATCGTGGAACCCGCGAAATTCGATGTGTATCCCGAGATCGATCGACGCGGCGATGACAGGAAACTTGAGGTAGTCTTGATGCTCCCCGAACATACAAATTCGGCCGGGAGCGAATGAAACCATGCCGGGCGTGATATCTGTCGTGGCCTTTGCCTCTTTGATAATTGATTGTGGGAGATTTGGTCAAGTTCTTTCCAGAAAGGCAATGAAAAATCTTTTTAGTTTTTTCATCCTTTATTGATCAAGCAAGGTTCGGAAAAAGCGGGCGCGATCCAGCGAAATTCCGCGCCCGCGGTCGTATAGTTGAAAAACACGATATAAAGCGGAGATAATCAAGTGGTTTGCGAAGGATATCTGCTTGCTTAAAAATCGCACGCACACGATGCTGGCCTGCTAAGTCAGTGGGAGAAATCCTGCGAGGGTTCGAGCCCCTCTCTCCGCGCTTTTTCTTTTTAAAAATCTTGCACGAAAATTCTCAACGGGACAAAAGAATTGCACCATGACCAGTGGCGTGAATTTATATGCTGCTTTGAATTCAAGTCATCCATGGATGCAAACACGATGCTGCGGAGGACAAGGATGGCGGGGTTGGTTATCTTTTTCGGAAATACCTTTGCTCAATTTTCTTTTTCGTTGCTTTCGGCGTTCAATGTCTTCTACATCGTGGGCCTAGGATTCCTGAGACGCCCCGTTTTTTACTGCTTGACGGGGGTGATGATACTCGGTTTCGTGCTCATGTTCGTCGGGTCGTTGCTCCAGCGCCGGTTCAAGAAACCGGAACTTGATGCGGCCAAGCTCGGCGACAGCACGAAATTCTACGAGCATCAGAAAGAATATGGCGAGCCGGAAAGCAAAGGGGGGAAAGCGACCTTCAGGTTTTTCGGGATAACCCTCGTGTTGTTTGCAGCAACCGTGGTATTTTACATCTTGTGGGACGTGGCAGCGAGCACCGAGATCAGCGATATGATGGGAACAATTTATGGAGGCCTGTATCAATACTCCATTGCGCTCGGTGCCATCAGCATCGCATTCCTCGTCGCGCTCATCGTGGGGAACGTGGGCGAGGACTTGTTCCGGTTTTACATCGCGGGCTACCACGTGCATGAATCGGTTATAGGTGCGTACTTCGTGCTCATCGGAACCCCCTTGCTTGCAGCGGGCCTTTACTCGCTGGAGTTTTGCATCGGAATGGCCTATTTGGTTGCAGGGATTTTCCTCGTGGGACGGGATTGGAAAGATGTCGTCAAGGGAGACATCCTTGTCCATTACTCCCGTGAGCCCGATTACGACGAGTACAAGAAATTGAAGGCAAAACGTAAGGAACTCAAATGATCGACTGCAAACATCCGTAGATCCGTTAATCTAGGGATATTGGGAGGGAGTTTCCATCAATTTGGCAATCACGAACAAGAACCAAAGGCTCGAAAAGAAGTACACATTCGCCATCAGGTCGAAAAAAAAACCATTGCCACAGCGAAAATAAACGCGGGCGCGCCGATCGTGAAAAGAATGGCGAACATGAAGAGAAAAATCCCAGCCATTGGTTTTGACCTCACGATCTGCGGCATGAATCTCTTCTCCTTGATCAGCAAGTGGTATTTGGCTCATAGAGCGGTTGATCTAACATCACGCATCTAGAACGAGATCTTGCGGGATAATATCGCCACCACAAGAACATATGTTTACAAAAACTGATTATGGATGCTAAATAGTTCCACGTGGATCTTCGAATTTAAGCTTGCGGAGTTAATTTTGTCCAGATGTTAAAATCTACTTGAAATGATGTGATGGCATGCATCGCGCGTGATTTTTGTCGGAAGGGCGGGATATCGGGATAGTATGACCCTTTTTTTACCATCCTTGCGTTCCTTACCATATAATAAGCAGATAGGAACCCGCGATTTACTTCGAAGTCTGTGGCTATGCCACATATTCCCACATATTTATTACTTAGCGATTCATTTATACAATAATATAGACGCGATTCCTTTGACGAAAAAACGGGCTGCTGCCGACCGCGTGGAAAGCCAAGCGGCTTCGAATCCGCCAAACAAAAATGAATTGAATGACGCTATGACAACCGTTGAAGCTGTAGAAATCGATTGGAATAACACATGCGAGAAATGCCTCGGGAAGATGGTCAAGCGTCGTGTTATCTCCAACGAAGGCCCTAAAATCGTGGTGCAATGCGTGCGGTGCCGATTTTTCCACGAAATCGCGAAATAAATCGTCGAGAATACCCCGTGTTATCTCGTTTTTCCTCTCGAAACTTGACAAAAACCAACAATTGAGATTCGGAAGGATACATAACCATTTAATAACTTTCGATAACCATCAAAGCATGTTGAGGTAGTTTCATCGTATCCAGGCAAGCGTGCGAGATCCATGACAAATGAAGCGACAGTTGATGGCCCAAGCCATGATTCTCCGGAGAGCAATGGCAAGAAATCGAGGAAGCGGGGCAAAAGTGCCATTCCCGACGAGATCAACTTGCTCTCGGAGCAGAACCGGCCGAAGAAGGACCAGCCATCGACCATCCTCAAGTTCTTGCGTGTCCTGGCGCTCTGGATCCTCGCGTTTGCGATGATCGTGTCGTTTGGATACAGCATTTTCATCGCAGCATCGGCATTCAACGACCCGGCGCTTGCAGACCTCAAGGAAATCTTTTCATACACGATCTCGTTTGTCAGTCTTGGCAGTTTCTTGCTCCTTGGCATCTCCTCGGAAGGCAAGGACCGCGCTGCGGAGATGGAGAAAATCATCCAGCAGCGGAAACAGCGCATGCTCGATTTCGGGCTCACGGAAGAGCAGGCAAAGCTCATCGAGGAGGAGTTCTTGCCAGCCAGGTACAAGAGCGGGAAGAAAGCAAAGATGATCTTTTTTGGGATCGCGATTGTCGGCCTGGGATTGTACGGGTTCTTTTACTTCGCGTTCAACCATCAATTCCATATCTTTGCCATGTATGGCATCGTCGGCGCGACGATCAGCGTTGGCTTCATTTTATCCGGCTTCGCGGGCGAACTCAACTTGGAGATTTTCAGGCTCGAAATCCTCAAGCTCCACGTCCACGAGGCTGCCATTGGCATCTTTTTCATCATCGTCGCCGTCCCGCTGCTGTACAACGGGGCGAGCATCGACAGGGTCCTTGCATTATTTTACTTCTTCGTCGGGGCGTTTTTGATCGGTCGAGATTGGAAAGATCTCTCCCGCGGAAAAATCATCGAGCGGAGAAAAGCCCCAGCCAAGCCAGAATGACGACGTGCACCTGTCTCTTCACGAAGAACCGAAGATATGCTCACAGCAGCTCCAGGTGGGTTTTTTGCCGCAATTGCACGACCGAATATCCCGCAGCCACGGCTTTCGCCTTGAGGCCCTTGTCATTGGTCGCGATGACGATCCGGGTGGCAGGCTTTGCATTGCCATCCGCGGGCGCGTTCTTGATCTGCACTCCCGCCCGGATCACGTAATCATCGACGGCTTCCTTGGCACGCCGCTCGATCTTCAGGAACTTCACCGTGCCAAGCTCGACCATCTTGGAAACCAGTTGCAACGCCCCCAAGCCTTGTTTTGACACGAGTTTGCCGAGCGTTCGCTTGTTTTTTTCCACGATTTCATCCTTCACGCCGGAAAGCAACACGAGCTCGGTCGCTTCCTCCAAGAGCCGCGGGATCTCCTCGAACACGTCGATCTTGAATTCCATGGGGATATACAAGAAATTAGTATCGAGCAGCACGACTGCGACCATATGTCAAACCCGCTTGCCTTCCATAAGAAACCGATCACGCTCGCCTCGACAAGGCATCCATCTGCTGCCGGTACCAGCCCTTCACGCGCTCGTGGCTCTTGGCCGGCGCTGCGGGGATATTTTTACCGGTGACCGATTTAGCTCCCAGGTTTTCATAAGCCGGAGGCCGCGACTCGAAAGCAAGCCACTTGAATAGCGCCTCCTTCAGCCTGGCCACGTCGTCTTGGTACGCGGCATCGTCGATTCGATTCTCCATCTCGATCGGGTCCTTCTCCAGGTCAAAAAGTTGAGAGGGAAACGTGCTGCACAAGAGTAATTTCCTGTTCCGGGTTCGGACCATGTAGTTCTTGTTCCCGTCCTCGGCGAAAATGACGTCCCGATCTGCTTCGTCCACGGGCTGCACTTGGTCCCACAAATCTCTCGGGACCAGGCAGCCAGCTGCGTCGATCACCTTGGCCGTGATGTCGATGATGGACACGAGATTTGATACGACCTTTGACCCCTTTTGGCCGGGAGCTTTCACGACGAGCGGCACACGGATCACCGGGTCGTACATGTAATTGCCTTTCAACACGAGGTGGTGGAATCCCATGTAATCGCCATGGTCGCTCGTGTAGATGACCAGCGTGTCGTCATACAAGCCTTTGTTCTTCAGCAGCTCGACCATTTTACCGACCTGGGCATCGATCTGGGAAATCGATGCGTAGTACTGGGCCATTATGCGCCGCATCCTGGCCTCGTCGAGCTTCGTATAGTCGAAAAAGCCCTTGCTGAAGGCACGATCGCGATCCAGGCACGTTTCCGTCCAGCCAGGTAGCAATGCGATCTTTTCGGGATCGTACATGTCGGCCCACGGCGAGGGCGCATCGAGCGGGTGGTGCGGCTTGATGAAACCGGCCATGAGCAAGTTTCCACCACCGCCGTTCCAGGTATCGATGCATTCAAGCGCCCGATCCCCTATCCAGGTGGTGCTAAAATCCCGGTCGTCCAGCGCCGAGCGATCGGTGCCGAAGTTCGCGAAATATGCCGGCGGAGCCTTGGTGCGGAACTCGAGCACTTGATCCCGGGCATCGGTGAAATCGATGGCTCCCTTGGCCATGAGGTACCGGTGGTAATCGTCGTCGTAGCGGCCGGGCCCGTCTTGCTCGGCGAGGAGCATCTTCTCGAAGCCCACGTCGAGGTAGGTCGGCGTGAAGTGCATCTTCCCCACGCAAGCCGTCGCGTACCCGGCGTGCCGCAAGATGCGGGGAAACGTGGGTATCACGTCCGGGATAGTGGATTGGTTCGTGAAGCCAAGATGTTGATGCGCGTACAAGCCCGTGAGCAACGAATATCTTGATGGCGTGCAGACTGGGAACGTGGCAAAACAATGTGTAAATATCGTGCCGTCCCGCGCGAGCGCATCGATGTTCGGCGTCTTGACATCCTTGTTCCCGGCCGCGCCGATGCAATCGTGCCGGTGCTGATCGGCGTGGATGACGAGGAGGTTCGGCTTGTTTGGGGACATAGGTCCTTCCCGGGAACACCAATATGTATTTTTTTCCCCAAGAGATAGAAAGTATCCCCAAGAGATAGAAAAGGGGGGGCGCGAGATCACGGATTCACCGAGCCGTGCGAGAGGTGATCCGTCCGGGTTGATTTTTTTGCCCGTAAACGACCAACCCCGCGAAAGAGGAGCAACACGAGACCTGCTATTGCTACCGTCCCGAAGATCCACAACCAATAATTGAGCTCCTCGAAACCCGCGAACAGGCTGTAACCTTCAAGGAAGAACAGCAGTTCCAAGAAAGAGACCACCCATAATCCGAGTATGACCTTGGGATTGAAGATGCGTTTGAATTTGGCGCTCCAATCCCACAGAACCGGTTCCTCGAACGGGGGCTTTTTCACGAGTTTTCGAATCAAGATCCAAACGATCGTCACGACAAATTCAACTCCCCAGGTGTACAGAACCGGCTCGTATAAAACATCCATACTGCTGGTGAACCAGAAGGCATAGATGCTGATACCGACTAACAATCCGAAGAAGACCAGGGTTCGTTTCGAGGGAGCTGTGAAAGCCCCACCCACGATGAAGATCGTACCGGATATCGCCGCTAGAAGCAGGGGCGCGATGAAATAATGGATATTTCCGTAACCGATCACATTAAACACGAAAACCCGGATAACGATATCCCAGAACAATAATCCCATGTAAGCTAACAAGGTGAATACACCTCCCCGTAGCAGTACCATGAGTGGGCAAGTGTATTTTTGATCGGCTTTGGCGAGTTTATCGGTCCAAAAAAGACCTCCGACGACAATAGTCCACGCGACAAACCCTAAAATGGTTGTCATGACCGGAGCCAACGTTTGCGTATGTTTTCCTCCGATTTTGTTCAATGTTATTGGATTTTTCCTTATATTATCCAATCTGGGGATAGTAAACCTCCATCCTTGGTGAGACGCACATTATCCAGGACGTCCATTTCGGGCGAGAGGGTCGTAATGGTAATGCCGGTCGCGTCGCAGCTGATCTTTGTAAAACTTGGTCCCAACCGGATCGATTGGGCTTCGGGTCGCCATTGCACCTCCGTATTCATGAAGGCGCCACCTGATCCGAGCTGGATCAACGTGTGATTTTGGACCCAGTATCGCTCGTAGGAATGATCATGCCCGTAGAGAACCAATGACACGTTATACCGGTTAACAATCGGCATTAATCGGGAGTCGATATCATGATTAATTCCGTATGAGGAATACCACGACCGGTGAAAAACGATGACCCGGTAATCCATTGCCATCCCCGATTCCAGCGTAGCATTCATCCATGCATCGTGTTCGATATTGTAAGGGTTATCGGGATCAGTATCGCCCGTGTCTGCAATCTCCGCCATGACGAACTGGGTCCTGCTCCAGTTGAACGTGTAATAATTGTGATTCGGAGGGGTCGAGAGGCCGTAATACCGGCTGTACAAGTTGTTTCCGTAATCGGATGCATCGTGGTTCCCCGGATCGGGCACCATCGGAATGGTGGATGTGAATAGGTTGGTATATTGCCAGAACAGGTTCAACGTCGGTTGATCGCTTTCCGGGGTCAGCAAGGAGAATTGCCCGTGTTCCTGGGCCATGTCCCCAGCATACGCGACGAATGATACGCCCTGCAACCTCGCCATCGCTCGGCAGAGCCGTTCGTAGTGCCCGGTTCCCATCCACATTTGCGTGTCGGATAGGATCGCGAAACTGAAGTCGCTCGGGTTCGTCGCGGTGGAAGCGGTTGCAAAAGTCCCGTTAGCGTAGGTGGTTAGATTGTCATGGCTCACCCGATAATAATACCGCGTGTTCGGGGCCAAGCCCGCCAACCGGAACCGGTGCAGCATGTCACTGCTGGTGTTGCTGAGGTGGGTTGTCAACAGGGATTGGTCGGTGCCGTACGAAAGATAGGAAGGTAGCGCCGCCGCCGTTTCCCACGTGATGTACACTTCTGCACTCGGATCCAGCCCGTTCCAATGCACCCACGGTTTTTTATCCATCGGTGCATTTGCTTCGATGGCATCGGAGAGGAGAAGATAACCTACTGCTGGAAGGAGTAATGCGAAGGTTAGGAAAATATTACGTGTTAATCGAACCACGCGTTTTTTTCCCAATTTGGGCCTTGAACTTGGATGCACCATGTTCATTATGCTCAGATTGCTCACATAGAATTAAGAATCTAGACGTTTATTGTCGAAATATTCAACTTTCGAAATATTCAACATTCCGTTTTTTCGTTTCAGAGCGATTTCCAATCATAGAACAACGCCAGTATTATCATATAATCGCATTATCAACTCTTCTTTCCAAAAAATGATACAAACTCTCTTGGTTAATCTTCTCTCAAGATCTTCAGTACGACTAACCGGCTGCTTTCGTCGACACACGCGAAAAATTTGTATAAGTATTGAATGCCAATCGTGTGTTTCTTGCATTCCCGCATAATTCGCGATAATCATCTTCGCACACGATCCCAAGGGGTGTGAGGCTTTTTTCCAAGGGAAGATTATTTCACTTGATACTCTATAATGGAAGTTTGAAACTATGGTAGAATACAATCCCCAAGAGATAGAAACGAAGTGGCAGAAGAAATGGGCTGATGCGAAGATTTTCGAGTCGAAAGTAGATAATAGAAAAAAATATTATTGCCTGGAAATGTATCCATATCCAAGCGCGAAGCTCCACATGGGCCATCTTCGCAATTACAGCATCGGGGATTGCCTTGCCAGGTTCAAGCGGATGCAAGGGTTCAATGTTCTGTACCCAATGGGCTACGACGCGTTCGGCTTGCCCGCGGAAAACGCCGCGATCCAGCACAACGCAGACCCTGAAAAATGGACATGGGACAACATCAATCACATCAAGGCGCAGCAGCAGCGGCTCGGCTTTTCTTACGATTGGACCCGTCAAATCCAGTCAATAACGGAAGACTATTATTACTGGAACCAGTGGTTCTGGCTGAAGTTTCACGAGATGGGCCTCGTCGTGCGGGAGGATGCCTATGTCAATTATTGCCCGGACTGCAAGACCGTGCTCGCCAACGAGCAGGCACAGAATGGCAGGTGCTGGCGCTGCAACAGCCAGGTCAACCAGAAATTGCTCAGGCAGTGGTTCCTCAATATCCGCAAGTATGCCGACGAGCTGCTCGACTGCTTGAAAACCCTCGATTGGCCTGAAAAGGTCAAGATAATGCAGCAGAACTGGATCGGCCGCAGCGAGGGCACGATTATCAAGTTCACGATCAAGGGAACGAATGAGGAAATCCCGGTCTTCACGACCAGGGCCGACACGATCTATGGTGTCACATTCATGACCTTCGCGCCTGAACACCCCCTCGTCGAGAAGTGGGTGAAAGGTACCAAGTACGAGGTGGATTACAAGAAGTTGCTCAAGGAGGTGCTCACCGAGGACCGGTTCGAGCGCACGAACGTGGAGCATGAAAAGAAGGGCATGTTCATAGGAAAGCAAGCCATCAATCCCGTTACAGGCGAGGAGGTCCCGGTGTACATCGGCAATTTCGTCATTTACGAGTACGGCGCCGGCGCCGTCATGGCCGTGCCAGCCCACGATCAGCGCGATTTCGAGTTCGCCAAGGAATTCAACATTCCCATCAAGATTGTCATTCAACCCTTGGATTACGAGATTGCCGTAGAAAAAATGGCGCGGGCATACGAGGAGGATGGCAAGCTCGTCAACTCGGGCGAGTTTGATGGCATGGGCAACCGCGATGCCATCAAGGCCATCAGCGAGAATTTGGCCAAGGAGGACAAGGGGGGTCCGACAGTCAATTACAAGATCCGCAACTGGTTGATCTCCCGCCAGCGCTACTGGGGAACCCCGATCCCTTTCATCCACTGCTCGAAATGCGGCGCGGT
>JAUQYW010000423.1 GCA_030587525.1 Candidatus Sigynarchaeota archaeon
CTGTGCGCTTTTTTCTGCGAAGGGGGAAATCGCGATGTTTTATTCTTCGTCCATCGTCGAAGTCTTTCGATTCTCACGTGTGGCCAGGTTCCTGCCGTCAGTTTTCCCGTCCAATGCTTGGGGTCAACTTAAAGTGCTTTGCATCTTCAATCACAGGGCCACGATGGCTATATCGCTTCGGAACTGCCCCGCGTGTTTCGGGTACCGACAGAAACCGGCTTGAGGTTTGCTCATTCATCAAAAATAGTATCTTGCTAACTCGGTGGGAGTTTCATAATCTCACTTTATGGGAGGTTTGCTTGTGCTGATATCGATGGGATCTACGTGGTGCTGTTGCCTCGTCCATTCAAGGGATGCTTCCCCTCAATCGAGATTTGGCACGTGAAACTTAATACCATTTCCGGGACACGGTGTCCTGGGATGCGGCCATGCACTTCGCCCGTCTTCTCCACATCATACAATTGCATACCACTAATGCAAATGCTTGTATTTAATGGAGATGTAATCATATCATCATTCCAATCCCAAAAAATCGAGAAATGAGATAAGAAAGAAAAAAAGGGCAGTCCGAAAGGGTTTCCCGTTTATTCAAACGCCGTGCCATACCGGTCGAGGAATGCTATCTCGGACAGTTCCTTGCGCGGTGATGCCTTGGGTTCTTCTGCTGGATAGCCAAGCGGCGTCATAGCAACGATGCGATTCTTTTTCTGGATGTCCAGCACGGGTTTAAGCTTCTCCTCATTGAACGCTCCGAGCCAGCACGTGCCGAGGCCCTCGTTCGTCGCCGCGAGGACCAAGTGCTCGAATGCGATCCCAACGTCGAGCATGAAATAGGCAAGATCGCCGCGCTTGCCCGACCATTTCTCGTCGCTGATGGCGGCGACGAACATCGGCGCGGTTTTTGCCCATTTCGGGCCGATGCTGTTGGCAACCTTCTCGACTTGCTCCTTGCTCGCCACGATGATGTATCGAACGCCTTGCATGTTTGCCCAGGATGGCGCTAGGCGCGCCGCGTTCACGACACGCTTTACGACATCCATGGGCACCGGGTCCGGCTTGAATTTCCGGACGCTGTGTCGCTTCTGGATGACATCATTGAATTCCATCGGGTTCTCATCTCGCTCTATTCAACCGATGACTCCCTCTCGCCTCGATGATAGATATGTTTTTCTAGCGACGTCGCTAATATTCTTGCGTGCTATCTTGCGCGATACATTGGCGCATGGCAACATGCAATAATGGAAGGTGGACAGTATGAAATCGGTAGCAGCTTTCGTTTTATCGCTGGTCGCAACGATAATTTATATTCTCATGGGCTTGCTCGTCCTGGTCATCGGCACGCTATTGGGCGTGGTTTTTGGCATATTTTTGGGTCCCGAGGCGATAACCGCGATGCTGGCAATCGCCGCGACCTTCGGGTTCGTGATCCCGATAGTGCTTGCCGTGGGTACCATCCTGGTCGCCATCAATAAAAAAGCGACCGTCATCATCGGGGGCATCATCGTCCTTGTCGGGTCGATCGTCGGGTTTTTTGTGCTCTTCGGCGGGTTCATCATTGGCACGATTCTCGGCGTCATCGGCGGTATAATGGCCATTTCCAAAAGTGGAAATTAATCGTTCATTTTTTTTTCCTAAGTATCCTTCAAGGCTTGTTGGCACCTTGAGCGACGCGATGCGATTCCATTATCGCAACGAGCTCTCGTGCCTCGGCAATGGCGGCATCTGCGTTGATCGGGTACTTGTTGAACATGTGGCTCTTGCGACACGCTTTTTCGGTGAGGAGATACATGGGCCACACGAACCACCTGCTCGGGCCGCTCATGCGGGCGGCTTGTTTGAATTCCCGGAGACTATCCGTGTCCCACGCCCCGAACAGCGCGGTCAAAGGCAAGTATCCAAACATCAGCATGACCAGCATGACGCCAAGAGCGATGCAAACCGCGGGGATGAATCCGACCGTCGCCTCCACCGGGATAAACACGAACACCAGCATAGCCATAAGCACGCCGAACGCGCAAGCCGCGGCCAAGACCGGCGCGACGATCGTTTGCCACCAGCCAACCTTCAACGGACAGATTTTCTTGTTCACGTAGATGTAAGCCGTGACGGTCTTGAACATGATAGGGGGATACTCGCCGCACGGGATGATCCAGACCAGCGCCGCGAGCCCGAACCGCGCCGGCAGCTGCAACCAAATGATCCACAAAGACATAAAGAATATACGCAGGATGTCCTGGCCGATGCAGAGCCACATGAAACTCGTCGGGTGGTTCGTGCCGAGCTGGAGGCTGTCGGCGAAGCTCGTGTATGGCTGCTGGAGATTGCGGAGGAGCGTGGAGAAGAAAAACGGGAGTGCCATCATGTAGTTGGTCATGTTGAAGATGATGAAAAACTTATCCAGCACGAAATACACCGCTAATATCGTGGGGAGGAACAAGAATTGAAATAGCGTGATGTATCTGAATGTTTGGGAGATGTAATACTGCGTGAGCCGTTTCTTGCCGTTCAGGTAGGACTCCGCGAGCAGCGGGGTCGGCGCGCTCACGCCGCCCCAGTTGACGAGGCCCGAGATGCCGCCGATGAGGCCCGACAGCGACGCGAAGGTCGCGTATTGCGGGATGTAGACGATGTACATCCAGAGCAAGATCTGGTTCGATACGGCGTACTCGATCCACGGGGCGCCGGTCTTGATGCCGAACACGACGCATTCCTTTATCAGCTTCCAGTCGAAATCGTGGCGGAAGCAATCGCTCGCCTTGATGCCTTCATTTTTCATGGCCCTCGTGAAAAACGCCGCGGAAAGCCACATAGCGAAGAAGTCGTCGATGTACACGCCGATGCACGCGCCGATGGCGATGCCCATGATCTCGCCGATTGCGGGGTTGGACATGCCCCATATGCGGCCAAGGAACACGAACGTGAGTTCCGTGAGGCGCTGGAAGCCCTCACCCGTGATGAAACCTAGCACGGCGGTCTTGTGGTATTGCTGGAGAGAGCCTAGGACACCACCAAATACTCCGAGATATCCCGGGTATTGATAGGTAGCAACGATCAGCATGAGCCAGACGCCGTATGACAAGGAAGTCTGCGGCACGAT
>JAUQYW010000437.1 GCA_030587525.1 Candidatus Sigynarchaeota archaeon
AGCGATCTACCAGAAACTGGTACCCGGCTATTACACCAGCAAGATCGCCACGTACCCGACTTCGTACGTGAAAGGAACCGGCGGGGTCACCCGCAGCCAGCATAAGAATGGAACCGCCCTGGTCCCCGTGACTGGCACGTTCCTTATCAAGTCCCCGACATCGTTCGATCTGGCTAAACCGAGCATCGCCTACGACTTTAATTGGATGCTCAACAGGGATGCAAACGCGTATCACGGCCGGGATGATATCCATGAGATCACGAACGCGACCAGCGGCATTTCCCGGCCCGTCTGGGAATCCGGCTATCCAATCTTGAAGGGAAAGCTTTTCGCGGTCACGACGTCGATCGATCCCGGTTTTGATATACCTATTGAAGAGGACCCGGATGGTGAGCCGAACGTGGACGGGATCTATTTCAAGGTCGAGATCTGCGGGATCAAGCAGCTGGAGACCACGATCACCCTTGGCGATTTTTACGCGGGCTCCCCGTCGACGACGGGAATACCTCTAGCAGACGATTTCTACGTGTTCGATTTCAACGTGTCCCTCGCGGCGTTCCAGGGATCGAAACCGGACGTGACCTTCACCATCGAATCCCTCGGCAATTTTTCGAGGAAAGCATTGTACCTCGCTTCCATCGAAGTAACCGACAGCGAAAATGGTACCCGCGCCGATGCGCAGCAATGGCAGATCTCCCGGGAATTTGAAAAACACGCGAATCAACCGCTCATCTCAGGAACGTATAATGATTTGCCCATCGGTACCAGTTCCCTTGGCGGGTATCGATATTGGCAATGGCTGGCGTCGCAAGGTCGCATAGAGCGATACCAGGACGCGGTTTCATTATCCGTGAATATTGATGGTGGTCTAACAGCACGCCCTACAACTGACATGCAAGTCGTGGACTTTTCGGCGGATATCGACAAGGACGAGGATTTGGACACGTTCAAAGCCATCAAGATGTGGCACGAAGACGAGGGAATCGACGACGACGTGAATTGGTGCACGACGAGCATCACCTTAGCGGATTTATTCACGAGCGTGCCATACACGAGTTACGCCAGTTTCGTTAACATGATGCAAGGTGATCATTGCCTCTATGATGGCTTGCAATTCACACCATGTACCATGTTTCCATCCCGAACAATTTGGGACAGCGTTCGTCATGCCGATTTCAGGAATGGTAGCGCGTTCACAGAGAATTTTGACTCGATTTACATGAAGCCCGACGCGAGTGGCTCGCCCGGGGCAGTGATCCTCGAATATTCCGATGTTTACATTCCATATCGCGCGTCGATTATCGGCAAGCTCGGTCTTGCGGGGTATGCAGTGAGCGGTTGCACGGTCCAATACAGCATTATGATCCGGGACGTTGATTCAGCAGCAATCCTGGCAGCGTGGAACATCGCCTCGGTTACAAGCACGGTTTCCCAGCAATTCATCACATTCACCAACGACGTGCTCGTCTCCGAGGCATTGCTCCGTCCATTTGTAGGCCGTAATGTTGCCGTGATGTTGAAGGTAACTTGCACGGCGGGGAACATGTCCCAAGCAAGAGCATACTGGTGCGACGTGCAGCTCGTCGCGTGGGAGAACACGGTCATTATACCTGCCGGCGTTCCAACCGCTCTTGCCACGGCGCTTTGGTCGTCGAACTTCTTGAGTTTTTTCACTACCAATGCAGTGACCAACATGGCAATCAATCCGGCGAATGGTTTTTCTGTCACCATTTCCGATGCAGAAACCGGCGCATCGAGGAATGATATCGCAGGCGGGATCCGGCAAGCGCTGAATGCGCGGGATTATAGCCGGGTACTCCCCGATGGTTATACCTTCCCCGACGTGCGATACGCGTTCCACGAGATCACGAGCCTCGCCGGCACCGTGGTCGAGGACACGGCTGGTAATCCGGCATCAACCTACATGTTCGCGGGCAATTCAAGCAGCGCATTCATCCAGTTAAAGTTCAACGAATGGTATCTTGACCGCGTCCAGACCATCATCAAGAATCCCGTGTATCGTGTCGGTTACTTTCAAGTCCACGACGAGGGGAGCCAGCTGTCGCGCTTCACCCGTCGACTGCGCGCCGTGATCATGCCGTGGTCGTGGGATCAATTCAGCAATTATCTGGAGCTCGATGCAAGGGGGCGAGGAACCGTGTCGATGGACACCACGCTTTCAAGATCACTCAACGTGAGCACGACCGACGATGTCCAGCACGAGATCTCGGTGTCGTACCGGTATCACGCGGATCCGCACGACCTTGTCGTGACAAACTGGGGTCGAATATTCGAGGTCATGACCCCTGCCGAGGCCACTGCCAGCGGTCTGATTCCGTCCGTGTGGAAAAAAGCCGTCCAGAGGTCGGAACACTCGCATCGACCGTCGAAAAGAACGACGTATTTGTCTGAATTCGACCAGCGCATCGACGAGATTTGCTTGAAAACGCTCTGGGACGTGGCTAACTGGCGGTCGAGCACCGATCCCGACAAGAAAGCCATCGTGAATTACGATCCCATCTACGATGATGGCATGATGTACGTCATCACTGACCCGAACCGCACCCGCGTTGGTAGCAATCCATACGTTGCCGAAGCCATGTTCGACTTTAACTCATCCAGCCCCGCCTGGAAGCAGCTCTGCGGATGTACTTCATCTGGGATTTCCTTCAACACCTTCTCGCACCTCGGGTTTGAATTCATCACGAACGACACGGCGAACGCGAAAGACATCTCGGTTACTCTAGGAGTGAGGCAAGGAACGACCGTGACTGAAATGACACTCTCGCCTGTCGCAACGTTCCAGGAAGGAAACCCGGTTGCCAAAGGACATTATCCCCTCTCGATCAATTCCACAGCGAATCAAGACCTGGCATGGATAAAATTCACGTTCACGTTTGATAACAAGACTTTGCTTCCCGATCATCCGGTTGCCTTCAGCTTGCGGGGCTTGTATTTCACGAACGTGGAATCGCGGGCAGAATTGTCGATCAATGGCGGGGCACGCGTGCTGAAGCTTCCCCTGGATCCGCTCGATGGCGGGAGCGGATGGAGCGAGCATTCCTTTACCGAGGCCGAGATTCTTGGCGGTTCGAGCACGCTGGCACTATCGAGCATGCGGCTAGGCATCACGTCCTTAGCTAGCGATGATGGACTCTTGGACGTGCAAGGCATCAGCATAGCGTCGGAGTTCGAGGGCAACGCGACGACGGAGGACGATGACGAGAGAACCGTGCTGCATTCGTGGTCATTCAATTCCCAAGCAAATGAGTTGCTCGACATTTCCCGGAAGCTCGGCATTCCCGGGGTCCAGGCTCCTCCAACGCCCTGGGTCGCGACGGGTGGCAGTGCAGCGTACATAGCCTCGAAGATAGATCCTGCTGTTTACAAACAATCCATTGACCTGGACCTGTCGGGAGATTATGATTATTCGATGCAGATCATGAGCAAGAAGGGAAATCCCGTGTTCCACGTGGCAGCTAATGGTTCCATCATCCTTGAGGAAAGTTGTGCAAACACGGTCATGGACGTGGACGGTGATGGAGATGGTATCTGGGAGCTGGAGCTATCCACCTCCGCGATGCAATCCACGATCATCCAAGACGAGGTCGCCGCGTCGTTCAAGAAGGATATCTCGGAGAAACGGCTGGACGAGAATGATGACGGCGCGTTCGAGACGATCCAGACCGATTATCGCCAGATCACGAGCGAAACGATTCCCGTTTGGGACTTGATCACCTGGAATAGCACCGATTGGGAGCAGCACGCGTCGTGGGATTTCGATGCTTCGGAATGGACATACGGATATGTCGATGGGCAAGACAACAACGGCGACGGTATGCTCGAACTGGAGACGGAATCGATCGACCTCTTCACGTGGGACAGCTTGTATGGAATGTTCCGGACGTACGAAACCCACACGACGACCCGCCGCGCGTGGGTCGTTGACGAGGGCGACCCGGCGAACCAGACCGATGACACGGCCCGGTTAAACGTCACTATAACGCGAACAAATGACCTCGTGGAAAATCGAACGTTCTTGCTCCAAGGCGCAGATGGATATGTCGGGTTCACGCTCGGCGTCATCGTGCAAGATAACGTGACCGTTCTGGTGGATAATCGGATCGATGTCCCCGATGCCTGCCGCCTGGACGAGAACGAAGGATGCATCTACTGGGCAGACCTTGACGGGAATTTCGTGTTCGAAACCGGGTTCGTGTTCACCCACATCACGAAGGAGTGGGGGCCACCATGCGCGATCGGGTTTTTCTTCGATGCTAACATGGATCAGCGGCTTGA
>JAUQYW010000468.1 GCA_030587525.1 Candidatus Sigynarchaeota archaeon
CGAGAAATTACAACTCGTGACAGGCATGTAATCTACCAGTGTCGTGTTCGTCCCATGGTCGTTGGGGAGCGTGATCTCATTTTCGGCCTGGTAAAATGCACTGTAATTCAATACCAGTTGATACGGAATCGGGCTGATGCGCTTGTGGAACGGGTGACAGCGGGCTTCGCTTTCGAAGTACTTGACCCCAACCTTGGTCCAATAGTAGTGCTGGAGGAAGTTCATCGACAAGTCCATCTGCTTGATCGAGATGTAATAATCGATGATGTCGCCCAGGACGTAGTTCGATTCGGGAACGATGAAGGTTATGGTTGTAGGACCGAGTGTGGTAGAGACCGGTAAAGGTGCTTGCCATGATCCGCCGTTGATCCGGAAGAAGATCGTGGTATTTATCGTGGTGCTCCCGTGATCCTTTTCTGCGTAACAACCTATTGTGATGTTGAGATCAACGGAGGGGGACAGGTTCGAGAAGCCATCGCCGACGGCTTGATAATTTTCGATAATCGATTGCTCATTTTCAATAAAACTTTCCACGAATAGTTGGCGATCGAACCAGCAAGTGAACTGCACGATAGCGGAGCGGGTCTGGTTCCCGAACGTGTCGTTCCCGTACAAGCGCAAGGCATGGGTTCCCAGCGAAGTTGGCAAGGGAATGACGACGGTGCCTAAGGAAGGTAGCAAGGTAACGTTCCCTTCATTTAACGAGTATGCTGTCGAAGTCGCACTGAGGTACCCCGGCTGGGATTTTTGGGAGAGCAAAATTCCCTCGAGGGCATTATCCCCCACGGAATACCCCGCAACCCACGAATAGCCAACAGCATCGATGAAGATGCTTAAATTGGACGAGGGGCCGCCTATAACGTTGATGTGGAAGCTGGTGCAATTGCCGTTCGCAGTGTAATTAGCAACTTTAGGCGGGCACAGCAAGCCATCCCCGGTCGAGTCATAGATCTTGAGCCGGTACTGGTGTGCTGCCAATTCCGCGTAACTGCCATCGTCCGAGAAATCGATCGAAAGCCGGTACCAATTCGTATTATTGAACGGGATTCCTGTCGAATTGATAGACGAGCCGTTCTGGAACTTGAACAGACCGTTATCCAGCATTATCGTGAACAACGTGCCCGCCGCCCCACCGATCGTGAAATTCGCCTTGCCAGCCGTAGCCCCGCTCTTCAGCACCCAGAACTCCAAGGTGCCCGAGCTCACGTTCTCTGCGAACGCCCGGGTCACGTTGACGGCCGGCGAGGTGCCTTCTCCGGTGTAGCAATCCAGAACCTTCACGTGGGTGAAGTATTCATAAAGATCTGGTTTCTCAGAGATGACCTCGGCAGAATACCCGGCCCCAGTCCCGGTGCACGTCCAAGACGCGGGTAGCGACCCGTCCGCAACGTCCTCGAATCCATCAGTAGCAGGATAGTATCCGGGATAAGGCACCCCGTATCCGATGAAGCTCGTTCCATTAGCAGGGCTCGTGATCTTCAAGAAATGCGTGTCGACCCCGTCGTCGGTGATGTTGCTGACGCGGCCAGCGTACGAATCAAATCGATTTCCAACGATCACGTTGTCGCTGCACGTGCTGTTATCGACGATGATGCAAGCAAAGGGGAACC
>JAUQYW010000481.1 GCA_030587525.1 Candidatus Sigynarchaeota archaeon
CCATTCGTTCGGCCAGCATCGCGTTCCAGATGAACCGCTTGCAACCAAACGTCTTGGCAAGCAATGCAGCCTGATCCGCGGTCGGGTAGAGGCGGATCTTGAACGCCCGGTCGATCTCCATTGCTTGTTTCCATCGTGCATAGATTTATAGATGACGGGGGTGTGCTGAATTTCTGGAGATCACCTTGGCGCGACATGTCTTCCTGTCGTATCCACGGCCTGAAGGCCGTGGTCTTTGTGGGATTCCGTGATAAAAATACGTCGTTGGAGCTACATGCGGAAAAAAGCAAAGGTGTGCAAAATCTGCACGAAGCGTGCCATGTTACCAGGCAAGCATGCACTATTTGACTTCCCGTTCGAAATCGATCGATAGATCGTTGCGCGCGGCGATTTCAAGCTTGAACGAGTGCATGCCCTTCGAGAGTTTTTCTCCCTTGCAGCGGAATTCGATGACCGCACCCACGGGAACTGTAATCCCGATTATAACGTTGGTATTGTCGTGGGTAGCCTCCTTGCCATCATAGAACAAGGAGAGTTTCTTGTTATCAAGCACTTTACCGTCGACCGTTACCTTGAAGAGCTCAAGTAAATTTTTCGGTACCTCGTCGACGGTCAAGGGACTTATCACGTTTTTAATGGTAATCGCCCATCCAAAGCTCGTATTTTTTACCGCGTCGGCTTCGATCATTCGTTTCAATATGTATTTTGGGATAGCAGACATTAGCTTCACGATTTCTTGATTGGGATGCGCACCACGAAAGATCGCTAGTTGTTCGACGGGCTTTATATATTTCGAGGTGCCTTGAGATTACATCTGGTCGAGATTATAAAACTCTAAGGGACAAAAACGAAGTATTCTAAATCGTTACTATCTTCGGTTCACCTCCGAGAAGACCCCTATGAACGCCCAAGACGACCCGCTGCGCCCAATCCACGCCCGGAGCATCATCCACGTTTCCATTCACGGCAATGATATCCTCGATTTCGCCCAAGAAATCACATATGATTACGTGGACACGTCGAACGGTGCGTATTTCGACAAGGTCGTGCACGATGCCGAATTCTTGCGTCAAGAAATCGCCACGGTCGAAAAAAACATGCAATCATCCCTCGACGAAGAGATAAATCTCGTGAACGGGGCGCGCGTGTACCCGCGCATCTTGAACACCGCCGTGGATTTTAAGACAGAACCTCGGTATCCCTACTACACGTGGCTGATCGCCTGGAATGGTAGCACTTCAATTTCTGGCAAGCAAGTGTACGAGGTGAAAACGGAACCCGCGGCACTCGAATACAGCGCAAAAAGCACCTACATCTTGCCGTCCAACGCGAGGATCGTCGAGGTGGATTCTTCATTGGCCTACGAGAACGTCCTCAAGAACATCATCGTGTTTCGCGGGTCCAGGGGTGACATGGTGCAAGAAATCGAACGTATCGCGTGGATCGTGGAATGATGTTCGTCACGCCGGGAGCCCCGATAGGTTTAACAATGCGCGTTTATATATCTACATGATAGTAATACTCATTTTCTGGTAGTTCGCCGTATCGGTAACGAGCACTATTGGAAAATAAAATCACGCGATCCATCATATTCACGATAAAATCAACGATACGACCTGCCAAAAACAAGATATACTCACGAGGTAATCGTCCATGAAATTAGAAGACATCAAGCGTACCATGCAAGTATTTGCTGTCAAGACATCCATTGCGCACGAGAAAGGTGTTGCTGATATGATTTTCAGCAAATTGGCTCAACGGAACCCGAGACCCGACATTAAGAGCATCCTGGTGATCGACCAGCTCCGGGGCTATGTGTTTCTCGAGGCCGCGCACCAGCGCGAGGTTATGCTGAGCATCAGCGAGATCCGGCATGTCAAGGGAAAGGTTGGCCAGATCAAGCTTGAAGAGCTCGATCACTTCCTGAAGCCAGAGCCTCTCACCGAGACCCTCGAAATCGGAGACAAGGTCGAGATCATCGCGGGCCTCTTCGCAGGCGAGAAGGCCTTCGTGTCTCGCATCGATGAATCCAAGGATGAGGTCACGTTATCCCTCGTCGGATCCGACAACCCGATTCCTATCAAGGTACATGCCGATTATTTGAAAGTCATCGAAAAAGGTGTCGGGCCGGTGGTGCCAGCAGCCGCTGGCGAGCCGGCAGTGGTCGGTCGCGGTATCAAGGAATACACGTTCGGGCAAGCTGCAGAGCAGAAGACGAAGGAAGGCATGGAAACCTTTGCCGATGACTTCGAGAAGGAAGGCGAACCAGCCAAGGAAAAAACGCCTGAAGTCGTCGTGGTCACCGGTCGCAGGCAAAAGGTCGTCGGTGAGCTCATCGATCTCAACGTGGACGAGGATGAAGACCTCGATGATATCAAAACCGAGGAATTCGTCGAAGAACCCGCTGAACCAGAAGATGCAGATGCTGACAAGGCAAAGACAGCAAAAACAGAACCAGCCGGCAAGGAGAAGAAAGCTGGCGAGGAGACCGGCGAGGAAGAGGACGAGAATTGGTAAAATCTTGTTCTTCCACGATCAATAATTTTTTTACCCCCTCTTTTTAGAAGAACCAATAATGCAAAATGTGGTATAAATGACGGAAATTGAGGATCTAGCAACCGAAATTGCTACTTTTAAACACAATTGGAAAACCAACAACGAGACCCACGGCCTCGACGAGCCATTTCCAGACTATGTCGTCGACATTGCCGGCAGGATAAAACATTTTATGGTTCCCGAGAACCGGAAATACCAAGGAGCCCTCGGCAACGCCAAGGGCATGCTCGAAGCGGTGTGCGAGTATTCGAAGGTAACGGAAATCACCGATTCCGCGAAGTACTTCGACAATATCAACGTGATCTTTGACTTTCTCTTGAAAGTGCGGCTAACGAGTCAGGTCCCGCTGAATACCGTGTATTTCATCATGCAGAAGCTCAAGAAGCTCAATCCTCCCAGCATGGACGTCGATAGTTTGAAAAAAGCGCTAGAGGAGGAGTGCGACTTTCACCTGCGTAATTATTCCGTGGCGCGGGACAAGATCGCCCATCACATGTGCGCCAGGATCATCGACCGGTGCGAAGAATACGAGCAAAAAAACATCACGATCGGCACCCATTGCCATTCCGGAGCCGTTATCAAGGCATTGGTCAACGCGAAAGATTACATCAACCGCGTTATCGTGACGAAAACGGAACCAGAGCAGCAAGGTGTCATCACGGCGAAAGAGTTATGCGAGGCCGGGATCAAGGTGAAATTCATCGCCTTGGAACAATACGGCGTCGAATTCCGGCGCGTGAACATGTTTCTCTTCGGCATAGATGCCGTGAGCGTTGAAGGTATCGTCTTGAACAAATCCGGCACGCGCATGATCGCGACCCTCGCCCACACGAAGGAATTGCCCGTTTATTTCCTTGGTGAGACGTACAAATATGCGCGGGAAACGCTGTATGGCGGCCTCGTCCATTCCGAGCGGCGGGACGTGACGAATCATCTCTTGTTTAACCATCTCGGCATCGATTTGCACAAGTACCTGAACGCGGGCTTGCTCGATGCGACCTTCACGGCGTTCGACACGACCAAGCCGGAGTTTTACAACTCTATCGTGTCGGAGCAAGGTTTCATGCCCATGCCCGACGCGTTCGAGAGGGAATGGAAGGAGTACTTGTAATACCGAATTTTCTACGTGAAATACACGTATTCCTTCTTTTAGGTGGTATTCCAAACGCTCGGCGGGAACGCGATCCACGTGAACGCACGTACAGCCACCTATATCCACCCTAGCGCGGGTGGAATGCCCCGTCATCGACCCGGTCGTCGCCGGTTTGGATCTCTGGAGCACGGACATTCACTCCCGTTGAATTGCAGCGTGGTCTTTGCCCGCCAATCTGGTCACTCATCCGACCGGAGTCTATCGTGTCCAGATCGCATCTGTTTTGTTGCTTGAAATATTTTGCCGGTTTCGAGCCAACTGCACTTGTATCACTTCCATGTATTTATAGTCCTTTCATCTCGTCAAGCATTTTTAGAATTCTGGTATATCTGGTGTAATCCTCTGCATCGTGGCGTTCATCGACGCGAGGACGTGCAAGATCTTCGGACGGAGTCATGGACCGCATTTCCGTCATAGGTGTTGGAACTAGTGATGGATGATCGCGGGGAGGTTTATTTTTCAAAAATCGACTGCATCTCGAAGAATTTTTCGATGCTCTCGCGAAAGATCGCGATATTATCGGTCATTTCACGCTTGTTGTGAACGAGGGAGATGACCCGCGAGGTGGTGTTCTGGATGCCCTCGACATCGACTATCTTGACTTGTCCCATGTCCATGTATTTCTTGGCAGGATAAAAACCGACGATCGCGTACATGTTATCGCTTGCCGCGACTGCCGACAAGATGGCTTGAACGGATTGCAGCTGCATCGTGCGCGGCACGCAATCGGGCACGCAGTCCCTGATTGCCCTCGTGATATCGTCCAGGTACTTTCCCGCCTCGTTTTGCGTGCCGGATCCGATTTCCCGGTCGATCCTGGTCATGATGGCAAGCTGATCGGGCGAGATCTTGCCCGCTGGTGTCGTTTCAACGTTTTTCGAGACGATCATGACGAGTCGTTCCCGGATGAGAGGCACGATCTCGTAATCTGCATCCAGGCTTTCCATGATGCTGCCCACGATGGCGATTTGGCAATCTTTTTCGAGGAGCATGTCGATTGCCTTTTTGCTATCGCACATCTCGATGATGAGGCGGATGTTGGGCACGTTGGATGAAAACTCGCTGAAAAACGGCGGTAAAATGAACTCTCCCGGCGTGGTCGAGACGGCTAGCTTGAGTTTTTCGTGTTCGTCCCGGTAATTTTTCTCGATATCTTGCTTGCACGCCGTGTACCGGTTCAAGATATCGGTCGCTGCATCCAAGAACATTTTGCCGGAAGAAGTAAGCGTGAAGAATTTCGATGATCGTGTTATCAGTTTCGAGCCCAGTTCATCCTCGAGCTTTTGCAGTACTTGTGTGACAGATGATTGTGTCATATCGAGTTTCTTGCCCGCCTTCGAGAAATTCTTCTCCTTGATGAGCGTGACAAACACTTGCAAGTCCAATAAGCGAACCTTGGAGAACTCCATCATCATCGAAGTATTAAAAATTTTAATGGCATTAAATAGTTTTATACATGATTCGACAACGGCGACCAAGCACGTGGTCGTGCTATTTCCGCGAGACGATGATCGCCGTGGAGACTTGCGTGCTGCGAACCTTCATATTCGCATCAATGAACAATGTTAGTGCATGCCTGTTCGGTTTTTCCCCGTGAAGAAGGGTCACGCATACCATAGATCCATTGGTTTGCGTTAATTTCGATGCTTCAAGCTGGAGAAGGTTGTGGAGGAAGATCTTCTTGTCGCACGCCGGGCAGATTGCTAGGAGCCGGTTCCCATCATGATTGCAGCTCATGCAGATCGAGCGGGAACCGTGATTTTATAAGAGGTATATGTCGCGGATCCTCCCACGGGCATACCGGAGAAAAATCGCGCGTGCGAACATTTGATAGAGGGCGGTCCTCTGATCACGCGTTAGTTATGGCCGAGCCGAGGATCGTGATCGGAACTCCCGCGGACGTGGGTCGATGCTGCGCGCTGGCATCCCTGCTTGAGGTCAGTGCATCGCCGAAACCGGGAAACGTGCACCGGTTCTCGCGGCCCGAGGATCACAAAAAATCTTACGAGCAGTTTTTATCCGCCATCGCAGCCATGACCCCGCATTATGCAAGCAGCGCGGAAACCGCGTATCACCTTGCTCGTTCAAAACAAGACATCAAAACCGCGATGCACCTCGGAAATATCATCGAGGCGACGTGCGAGTCGATGATGGCTGCCCAGACTGGAGGCAACTTGCTACTCGGCCACGTTTTGTTGCTTATCCCGTTAGCGGCAAGCATTGGCACGTTGCTTGCTGGAACAGAACGGTCGATTGGCGCTTTGAAATCGGTCGTGGGCGAAGTGGTTCGATCCGGGAACACGGATGATGTTATCTCGCTCTACAAGGGGATCAAGATATGCAATCCAGGTGGTCTAGGGACGGTCGAAAAGTTCGACGTGAATTCCCCGGGCTTCGTGGCTGAGCTACGCAAGGCAAAAGCAACGTTCCATGACGTGTTCGCGATTACCAAGGATGTCGATTCGATCAGCAGCGAATGGAGCAGTGGGTTCGCCATCACGTTCACGGATACCTTTCCTCGCCTCCACGCGATCGTTTCAAGCGGCTTGACCATCAACGACGCGGTCGTGCAGCTCTTCCTGGAGACCCTCGCCAAGCACCCAGATTCGCTCATTCGGCGCAAGAATGGCTTGGATATGGCCAAGTCAATCTCGGACCAAGCGAGAGAGATTATCGAGCTCGGCGGGATGAACGAATTGGCTGGCAGGAACGCCGTGAATGCCCTCGATACCAAGCTCGCGAGCGCCGGTGGCCGGCTCAATCCCGGCACGACGGCGGACCTCGCCGCAGCGGCGCTTTGTTTGCTGGTCGCCACGGGGTACAAGCCGTGAAGGGAAGGAAAGGTGAAAAATAGAGTCATTCAATGGATTTCATGCGGAGCTTCGACAACCAATCCTCGCAAACCTTGATCTCTTTCTGGGCTTTTTGGTTGTACTTGAACAGTTCCTCCTGGATCAACTTTGCTTTTGCAACGCGGTTGAACGTTTCCTGCCACTTCTTGGCTTTTTCCAGGCTTTTTGCTTCCTTTATCAAGGCATCGTACATGCTTTTCATGCTATCGATGCGGCGCTTCAATTCGCCCGACACGAAATTCTTCATTGAAACGTCTTTCAAGATGATAGTGACGAGAAAATTGAATGGCTCGTCAAGATTGTAATCATACTTGACCGAAACCTGGTAGATGCCGACATCTTTGCCCCGGGTATGCTTGAGTTCGGAAATCTTGTCGACGAATGCCACGGGTTGCGCCTCGGTCGCATCGAAGTTGTTCACGAGCACGAGCAGCGGCTTGTCTTTCGTCTCTGGCTTGGCCAGGACAGTCATCAACGCCCGTTTCGCGAAAGAAAACGTGTTCACGTCGACCGCATCGACCATGAAGATGATTAACTCGGGATCATTCCATGCCGCCATCACGCTATCTATTTTTTCGTCGATCTTGACAAGATTGTTGAATAAAAACTCCACGTTGTTGAAGACGATGCTCGTCATGTTGATCGCGAGGGGATTGACTTGGCTTGCGAATTTTTCCTTGACCAGGTAGTCCTTGAATGCGAAGATGCCGGGCTGGTCCGTGCCGAACACGAAGAGCTTGAATTTCTTCGCTTTTTCCTTCTTTTGAACTGCTTTCGCGACCCTCGTTGACGGCACGAGGATGTTCGGCGTCTTCAACTGTTCCGCGAGCGACATGGGCGATGCCTTGGGCTCCTGCTTCTCCGGAGTGGTCTCTTGCTTCTCTGGGACGGCTTCTTGTTCTTGCGCAGGAAGTTCCGCAGATTGTTGCGAATAAACAGCTGGTGACGGGACGTCGGCTTGCTGGATCTCTTCAAATTCTTTCTCGATCTTCGCGATGAGGCTCGTTAGCTTCTTGTAATCCTTGCCACCACCAGAAAACACGCCGAGCTGAAATAGATTCGTTGCGATTTCCTTTGCGATGTTGAGACTCGCGAGGGCCTGGTCGTGCTGGCCGATTTTATACGCCTCGTTGCCGGCATCGAAAAACTTCTTGTACCGTTCCAGCAATTGCTTGGATTCCTTCTTCACGGTCTCATTGACAAAATACTCGATCCCCTCGTCCTTGAGCACCATGGTCGTCATGGCGTTCAGTACGGAATCGAGATTCTTGCCGGTCTTCGCCGAGACCTCGTACATGGCCATGTCCCGGCCGGTGATCTTGCCCGTGCCGTATTTCTTGACGATGATATCCTTCGTCATAACGAGTTCCGGGGAGAGATCGACCTTGTTGATTAAGATGAGGATCGGGATGCCGATAACCTTGGGATTTTCGAGCAGCTTGTGCAATTCCATGCGGCCCTCCTGGATGCGCTCGTCGTCGCGATCGGACGCGTCGATGACGAAGACGAGAACATGAGGTTTCTTGAGATAGTTATCCCAATCGGCTCGAAACTTCTTTTGACCGCCGACATCAGTGAATTCCATGGTCAAGTTTTGGAAAACGATCTGGCTGATGGAAACGCCAATGGTCGGATTCTGCGGGATATATTTCTTCTCCTTCAAGAACTCGACGATAGTCGTTTTCCCGACGCGGTCAAGCCCGAAAATAAAAATGCTTATTTTGGCCATCCGGCATCAACATTACTTTGTTTGGGAACAATTAATATTTCGTCGTTATTTTTATATATAGTATGCTTTAGTTTTGGTCTCGTAGCACTTGAAACTTGCCTCGACGCGTGGAATGATTTTCGCATAACCATTTACAATGCAAGCAAAGCCGAATGCAAACGAAGCACGGAGAAGGTTTGAAGGATACGTCTGACGAGAAACCGCCTATAATTCTGGCTGATTGGTCAGAAACTGAGGGACCAATAATAATTAAGGCCCTCTTTCCAACCGGAATAGGTGGAACTAACAATACACCTGAGATTCTCATCACGCGGTGTTATATTTCGGCGGAGTCTATCTTTGCGAAGGAGAAGTTTGCCAAGATCAATTTCAACTTGCCCATGGTCGCGTTCAAGAAGCTGGGCGTCGTTTTGTTCGACACTGTATCGGATCCCACCGTCCGTGGGGCGCTGCGGCCGTTCCTCCTGGTCATATTCGTGCCGTTGAATACTCGATATGCGATAACGGACGCCGTTGTGAAGCTAGCCGAACCATTCGTTCTTTCCTACAAGAACGGGATGGTCCCCAATCTCGAAGCGCTGCAAAACGAGGTCCAGCAAGCCATCGAGAAGGGCGGGGACGCGACCGAGGCGGAAGGCGCGAACGCTGAGCTCAAGAAGGAATTCTCGTCGCTGGTCAAAGAGCATTTTGCCAGAATGGCTGGAAAAGGCCTTACACTGCGCGTTTTCTTATGCCCAGACTGCGGATTCAAAGTTTACCCCGACGAAATTGCCTGCCCGAAATGTCGTTTCATCATCCGCACCTTCTGCACGAAATGTAATGCCATGATCGAGCGGAACTTGCGGCATTGCCCGCATTGCGGGACCAACAATCAAAAATATGACCCCTCCGTGAAGCTTGTCATCCACGAGGAAGAGGACGAGCTTGAAGTCTTGAAACAGACCGGCATCGGCCAAGCCGTCAAGGATAAGAAAATCGCGCACGTGCTCGGCATCGATGTCGAAAAGGAATTCGACGCATCCAACCAGGATCTGGAAAAGGAAATCGAGGAATTGAAAAAGAAGCTCGATGACCAGCAGAAAAAAACGACCAAGGCCCGGCTCTTCGAGACATTCACCCGGGATTATACCGGATACAAGGTCGGCGACAAGGACATCACGGCGCGGTCGCTGGAAAGCACGTTCCAGGACCCGGCGGTGGACGAGGTTGACTTGCTCATCAAGTCGATGGCCGTGCTGCCGCCCGAGGAAAGAGCGAAGATCAAGCCGGACAAAATCTTGCTATACTGGGATTGCGAGGCGTTTCTCCATGCATCCGGAAGGATTCTGGTGGGTATGGGAACCAACCCGCAAAATGCATCGGGCATACCAGGCACGCTGTTTCTCACGGAGACAGCGCTCGTGTTCGTGACGTATCAAGAAGAATTTGCAAGTGCCGCGAATCTTTTCGCGTATTTCGACGCGAGCTTGCAATTCCTGGGGGATTGCAACAAATTTTCCCCGGAAATCGGAAAGAATTCGATGTGGTTCAAGAATCACGGCCTTGCGCAGAAAAAACTCCCGCTGGAACCCGCGTTCTTTGTCAACTTCTCGTGGTCGACTGATGACGAGCGTGGGACGTGGGATAACCAGGCCCTGGTGCTTAAATCCACGATCCAGCGGCAACAGCTCTTCGCGGGAAAAGACTTTTTGCCGGCGGGCAAATATTTCTTTTTCGTGGGCAAGCCGGCGACGGACAACTCGATCAAGAACATCCTCGCTGGTTTGCAAGTGTTTTATCCCGGAATCATCAAGATTATGAAAGAAAAATATCCAATGCTATTTTAATTCGACGGAGGAACAGAACGCATGGTCGTCATCGCCATCGGGCCGCATCCCGACGATCCGGAGGAAGGCGCAGGGGGAACCCTTGCCCGCATCGCGGAGGCCGGTGAGCGGGTCATCGTCGTGTACATGACGAGCGGCGGCAAAGGAATCCCAGCCAAGAACGAGGAGGAAGCAATCAAGATACGTGAAAAGGAAGCACGGGCTGCTTGCCAGATTCTCGGCGCAGAGCCACGGTTCATCGGGCTGCACGACGGGTCGTGCTTTCCCAGCGAGTCCGTCGTCAAGGAATTGCAAGACTTGTTCGAGCAAGAGGAGCCTAAGTGCGTCCTCACTTGCTGGCCGCTCGACACGCACGGCGACCACCGGGCGACGGGATACATGGTATTGGAGGCTTATTGCCGGGCTTTCGGGAGTAACTTCAACGCGTCGATGCGGGACCCGCTGGATCTCGATGATCCTGCGAATGCTGCGATTATGAAATTTCCCGGGCTCTTTTTCTGGGCAACCGAGCAATGGCACCAGAGCGTGCAGTTCCAACCAACCGTCTTCGTGAACATCGATGCTACGATCGATATGAAGATGGAGCTGGTCGAGGCACACGCATCCCAGAATCGCGGCGATTCGCTCGTGAAATGGGTTGAAAAGATCGCAATGCAGCTCGGTGACCAGTCTGGTGGACGTGTGCGCTATGCAGAGGGATTTATCTCGCCGCGACCATCATTTCTCGGGTGATCTGCAAGAATTCTTGGATCGCTTGTATGAATCTTGATTGATGTGCTGAGAATTAGTTCTATGCCCCGATTCTAGAATGAACCGTGCAAAAGATTTTGTCAAAACCTTGCCTTTTGCTAAAAGCATTATATATCAATTAATCGTATTTCATCACGGAAGGCAGATCTGACCAGGAAGTCTGGGTAATCAATTGAATTTTTTCCGCGTGTTGCCCGGTCTCCGCTCAAATCGCGTGATTTCTTTTAAAGCCAAGTTAAATGGATGATCGGGGGCTCTCCTTTATGAAGGATGGCGATGGAATCAACTGCAGGTACCATTCGACGATTCCGAGCATGGTGTGGTGCCCCTACTGCGGGAGTCCCATCTGTGATCGATGCACGACCAGCTTACCCCGCTGGATCGGGTTCCCCCGCGGGGCGTCGAATAAAGAGTTGATCGCTTGCCCCGAATGCCGGCACAGGAAGATGAAGCGGTATATCCTGAATGCTTTCTTGCTTGACTTCTTAATTTTGTCATCAATATTTTGGATAACTTTCATGTTGGAAATCACCTTCTTGTTGAAGTCCTATATGGCGGTTATTTTGTCTTATTTGGTGATAAGAACCCCCTTTTTGATGCAGTTCTCTGTAAGGGAACATCTCAAGGAACAGAGGGCCTATATTGCTTGGAAGAAAAACCTTGATGAGAAGCCGCTTCCTTCCCTGGCCATGCAAACCTTGATCCGAGACGGGAAAGTGAA
>JAUQYW010000487.1 GCA_030587525.1 Candidatus Sigynarchaeota archaeon
ACATTCGTCCCGTTTCCATCCAAGAACCGTCGCCGTACATCATCCGGGCGCACAAGCCGATGCCCCAGGTGAGAGCTGCGAGCACGCCCATGGCAGCCCCGAGCAGAGGCATGTTGTTCAAGGCAAAGAAGGAGATGTTCAAGGCAGATGAAATGGCCGGTGCAGGTGACGACTTCGCAGCGACCGGCGAGGAAAAGGAAGAAGAAGCAGAGATGCCAAGTGTTGAAATCATGGACATGGACACGAACATTGCCACGGAAGCCGAGGTGCACGAGGGTGTCGGCATCCAGGTCTACGAGATCGGTGGCAAGGTTAGCGTGCCGAACGGCAAGGATTCAGGGCCATTCTTCCTCAAGGAGTTCAAGTTCAAGAGCGAGCTGGAGCTGTACTGGAGCTCGGCACAAGGGGAGATGGTCGTGTCGAGGAACATCGTCGAAAACGGTGGCCAGGTGCTGTTACCAGGCTCCATGCGCACGTACATTGATGATGAGTTCGCCGGGGAATCCCGGCTCGACCTGGTGCGGCCGTTCGAGAAGTTCAAGACCGGCGTGCGCGAGAGCAAGGTCATCAAGATCAAGAAGGAACTGGTCGATCGCGGCGCAAAAAAAGGCGGTGCCGTGGTCAAGGACAAGATCGTGCGGCATTTCGGTTACAAGATCAAGATCGAGCTGCTCGAAGATATCGGTGCAAAGCTCGTCGCCCAGGATGCAGTCCCGATTTCCGATTCAACGCGCATCACCGTGTCCGAGGTTAAGTACAGCAAGGACCCGGATAAAAACGTGTCCGGCGTGATTACGTGGAACATCGACACGAAAGGCGTGAAAAAGCTGGACATCACGTACGAATTCGACATCACATACAACAGGGGCGTGGAAATCACGCCACCACTCCCATGAGGCGAATGATAATGGCACAGACAACGAAACCTGAAGCGATAATCCTCGATGCCCCGGCAACGGACGTCCTCGTTTTCCGCAACGGGAGCAAGATCATCCGGGAAGGAACGGTGACCGTTCCAGGGGGGGACCAGCAAGTTGCCTTGAAGTTTCTGCCCGATTCCCTCGATAGCAGCACGGTCAAAGTTACCGGCAAGGGAAAGGTCGCCGGCCGCATCAAGTCCATGAACATTGAGAACCATTACGAGCAAGCCGGCAGCAAGGAAGAGATCGAGGCGCAAGAGAAGGCGCTGGAGACCCTGCGAGAGCAAGAACAAGTCCTCGCGAGGAAATTGGAATTTTTCCTAGCCAGAAAGGTCGACCTGGTTAAGCTCCGGGAGACCTACTTGAACCAGTTCCCGTTCGCGCTGCCCGAGGATCGACCGGTCAAGTTCTTACTACAAGCAACTGCCGGCGAGTTCAAGATCGCACCGCCAAAGGCGACCATTGAAGCGTTCACGGCAAGCGTTGCCGATTCCCTCGGCAAGGCGACCGCGAAGGTCTTCGCCCTCAGCGACGAGCTCACCGCGTTGCGTGAGAAAATCGACGTGCTCGCTCGCCAGCTCGACCAGATGCGTAATCAATCCGCTGTGAAAACGTACAAGCAAGTGCTCATCGACGTGTCAGCGTCGAAAGAGGGCGAATTCACGTTCGTGATCGAGTACGTGATCTACGCGGGATCCTGGACGCCGATATACGACGTGTTCTTGAACGATGCCACCGACAAGGTGCTGATCAAGCTCATCGCGGCCGTGACAAATAACAGTCCCGAGGATTGGAAGGAAGTTTCATTGACCGTGTCGAGCGCCGACCTCAGGCCGGTGGAAGTTATCGAGCCGCAACCGTGGATATTGCGCGAGTGGATGCCAGCACCGCAGATGCAATATGCTTCTCGCAGGGCTGACCGTCCTGTTGGCGGGATGGCGCCCCCGGCACCACCCGCCGAGGAAATGCTCGTGCCCGCAGCTGCAGTTGCTGAACCGTCGCTTGTACCCGTACTCCAAAAACCAAAGGCGGAAATCGGTGGGTCGTCGACGAGCGTCATCACGTTCAAGCTGCCATCGAGATTAACCTTGACGCAAGGCTCGTGGAGGAATAACATCTACCTCATGGAGGTCGAGCTGCCTGGCAAGGCAGAGTTCTATTACAGCACGGAAAACGCCAAGTTGATCATCCAGAACGTGATCAAGAACGGCGACATGCAGTTCTTGCCGGGACAAGCCAAGATCTATGTCGGCGAGGACTTCATCGGCGAGACGAGCATGAACGCCGTGCTTCCAAACGAGGAATTCACGCTCGGGACGAGGGAAGCGCACGAGCTCAAGATCGAAAAGAAGCTCGTCGATCGTTCGACCGACAAGGGTGGCTTGGCCAAGGGCAAGGTCGTGAAATATTATTCCTACGAGATCAACGTGGAAATCCTTGCGGAAACCGCAAAAAAGAACGACCTCGTTCTCCTGGACAAGTACCCCTATTCGGAATCTGAATTCGTGAAGATCAACCTGACCAGCTCGCTGCAGCCGGCGCCCGAGGAGAACAAGCTCAACGTCGTCAAATGGCGCATCAAGCTGGCCGACGTCGACAAGAAGCTCAAGATCGCGTACCAATTCGAGGTTTCCTATGAAAAGGGCGTGATATTGGACACATCGCTGCCGTGATAAACTAAACTAAAAAGAAATTTCTTTTTCTTTCATATA
>JAUQYW010000505.1 GCA_030587525.1 Candidatus Sigynarchaeota archaeon
CAAGAGCAGCACCAGAAAGTTTCGTCGTTGCTTGAGAAATTCCTTCGCGAGAAACACGATCCCGCAAAGGGGCAAGACGAACGCGCTGTAGAGCAGGAATCGGATCCATCCCACGTCGAGATCCACCGAAATATAGAAGGTGATTGCGAGGAGGATGGAAAGAACCCCTTCCACCTCGTAAAAAACCCATTGAACGTGTTTACGCAAATTTCCCCTCACGCGGGCAAAGATCCACAACATGATCAACAAGCAAAAAACCGCCGTGGCGATCTCGCCTACCATCACGGCGGTTATCCTCGCCGAGATGAAGGGACGCACGCTGACCGGGACTTGGGCAAGCCCCAGGCAAAGCACCCCGTTCACAACTATATATTGCCCTTTCTTAGAAACCGCTCCGATCGCCATTTGTCACCAGAGATCCAAATTTTTGACATCAACATAAACTTCGTGGTTTTCTACATCCAAATCGTTGCATGATCCTCCGAGGTAAGAACTATTGAAATGGCACGTTTCAAAGGTCTCGTCGACTTGATTCACACTTCTAACCGTGCAACCGGGTAATGACAAAAACGTAAAAACGTGCTTTTCAACACAAAATTGCCGAAAATATGTTCGATTTATGTATAAACATGGATTTTTACGCTACAAACGTTTATTAAGGAGGATTTTCTGAGATATTCATGGTTGTTGGGCATTCCCCGCTTGAGCTAGTCCCGGTAAGGTCATAATTCATATCGTAATGATCTGGAATCTGATCACGTGTCTAATCGGAGAAAAGGTGAGCATCCTTGCGCATCGGCATCATGGCAAAGGTGAAGGCACTTGAAAAGAAGGTGGATGTGCTATCACAATTATTAGACCTGGAGGTGCAAAAATTGCAGACGATCGCGGGGCTTGATGAGTTGGAAAAACAATTCGCCGAGTGGGACCAAAATATCAAGGATGGAAAGGCCGGGATGCGAAAAAATACTGTTACTGAATGCACCGCGACATAAGAAGCACATGCACAAGGATGAGTGTAAAAGTGAGGAATTGGCTAACTTGCAATTTCATCCCCAGGCTACGCCGAGCAGCATCATGACCGCGAACCCGAGCATGATTTGCGCCGATGCTCATGAGTAACAACATCGCTCTGTTGATGTGGGGAATGATGATTTCAAGGATCCGGCAGGACGGCAAGGCGCTGGGTTATTCACGGGTGCGGGAAAGCTCAAGGCTCCTTGTGCCGGCCACGATTCGAATCCTATTTAATGTCGTTCTGCGAAGCTAGGGATAAAGACATTCGAATTTGTGGCACCTTTACATGACCGAAATGAGGAACACGGCCGGAACGGAACCAGCGCGCCCAGCTCCAGTAGATGCTGGCAAAGCGGGCGAAAAAAAGGTAGATAAAAGGAAGAATCGGGAAACGGAGGCCGGGAGGAAGCTTAAGCCCTTCTACCAGCTCACGAACATCATCCACCGGTACCGGATCTACGCGCTGTTCAAGCACGTTCCTCATTCACTCGTTGCTGGGCTCGCGCACTTTCTCGCGAGGGTATTCTTTGGCCGCTCGAAATTCCTCGTTAATCGCATGCAGGCATGCATCTGTGCCATCACGGGACGAGATTATCCCCGAAAATTTCTTTGGAAGCTGGCCGATGCAAACATCAAAAACATGGGCACCTTGCTCTTCGACGTCATGCTCAAGGGACCGAATTACGATGCCTCGAACTACACGAAGCTCGTGCGATTCCACGGGATCGAGCACCTCGACGCGGCCTTGAAGCTCGGCAAGGGCGTCTTGATGCCATCGCTGCACGTCGGCGAGTTTTTTCACTGCGTCGCGGGCCTGGTCTTCAAGGGCTACGACGTGGCGGTGGTGGGGAACATGGACAACCGCCTCATATTCGAGCAGATGCTGAAGCGGCCACAATACAAGACGATGCACTTGATTGCCCGGGAAAAATACGAGGCTATCCACGACGACATGGTGCGGTACCTCGGGAACAACCACATCGTCTTTTTAATGCACGATCTCGCCAAGAGAACGAACTTGCGAACGCCACTCGTCCGTGGCAAGAGGGACGTGCTGGTCGCAACCCCGCAAAGCGTGGTCGCGCTCCATCTCGAGACCGGCGCGCCGATCGTGCCCGTGGTGGCCGTGCCCGATGGGACCTTCACGCGGTCCATCGTGACCTTCCCCGATCCTGCTGGCATCCGCGCGGCGTCGGAGGAGGCACGAACCAAGCCAGCTAGCGAGACCCACGGGCGCATCAGCACGGCCATCAACGAGAATCTGTTCCCTTATGTCATTTCCTATCCCCATTGCCATGAGGAACTCACCATGACTGGCAACCTGCTCCTCAACGTGAAGATCCACTTGCCAGCAGGCTCGACGCTCGTTGATGTCATCGAACATTCCAGCAACGTTATTGACGAGATCATCAAGGGAAGCTACGAGCCAGGGCGTGCAGATGGTGCGTTGCTCGGTTGGCTCGCGGATGGTTGGCAAAAAGGGAAGGAGGCACTCGCCGCGGAAAAACGAGCCGTGGTGGCCAAGAAATCGGTCATTTCCCTCGGCGGACTGGAAACTTACCCGCAGATCTCCAAGATGCTGGGCGTCATCGGCAAATTATGCCGGGCAGGTGGCCGTGGAGACCTCGCAGAGTTTTACGTGAAACGAGGGGGCGAGGTTTCGAGATTCTTCCATCAACGGTAATTGCTTTTTATCTTGAAAAATATCCATGTTTATATACTTGCATGGAAATCATACATACATGGCATCGAGAACAACGGTCGCAATCAACGACTCGCTAAGGAAACGCATCAAAAAACTTTCAGCTTTGCTCGATGTATCTCAAGGTGAAATCATCGAGAAGGCAATAGAAGAATATGAACACGTGGTCTTTAGCAAGATCAAACAAACTACGAGAAATGACAAGAATGCGACTAAAAATCCACCGAATGATGTAAAGGATGTTTTGGAAGCCGCTACGCGCGACGTGTGGGCATCTGATCCGGAGACGAAGGCGATCCAGCAGAAATTGCTCTCCACGCCTGGTACAATCGATGATTTTATCCTTGATTCATGGGACTCGGGTCTTGACACATGAATAAACAATCGCGTCGTGAAACGATTGCCGAGAAGAATCTCCGCATCGCAATCGATTCGAACACGTATAGAAACTTGGGATTCATCAATTTTCTCCAAAAATACAAAGATCACATCCACGTCCACTTGCCATCAATCGTGTATCTCGAAGTTGGGTATTATTTTATGAGCAAAGGTATAAGCTGGGACGGATTCGTCGGGCAGTTGCAAAAAATGAACGGGAGTGGCCTTCCCTGGGATCTCGTTGATCAACGTACTGTATTGGAGCAAGCCATTGGACAAAAGGGGGATCTCCCGTTTAAAGCGCATTTTCGGGATTTCCTCATCGGTGTGCAGTGCATGAAAGCGAACCTCCAATTGATCACGAATAACAAGCGTCATTTCCAGTGGTGCTCGGGAATTTCTGTCGTGTCGCCTGAAGAATTCGTTACCTCGTTTGTCCGTGATGACGCAGGCTCGTGACCTCCATCTTAAAGATATACTTCTCTGCGAGGAATTCTATGCAATAAGCTGTGATAGCGATCCGGAAATAGTTTAAGACCAAATCTTTTCTTGTTGATCCTTGATAGTATCTTAGAATAGTAACAAATCACCGCCGTGAATTCCGGGGACGAATAAGAAGATGGAATTGTTGAAATATCGCCTGTTGGGTCATGAGAAATTGATCGTGCTGTTGGTAGCCGGCGTATTTTCATCACTCATGGCTACCAATATGTTGCAATCGGCTGTAGCTACCGGTTCTGGTGATTGGCAGCCACCATTGCAGCCTGCAAACTGGATCATCAGCAATAGCACGAGTATCGAGAACGAAACATACGTGCTCGACGGGAACATGATCGTGAACTCCTCGTGGCTTTACATGGAGAACGTCACGATCATCTTCAACTCGTCGATTACCCGGAACTGGTCACTCTGGAGCAATGATAGCCACGTATACTTCGTCAATTGCACCTTCACGGTGCTCGACCCGGCAACCTGGTTTTCGGCAACAGTGATTGGTGGTACTAATGTCGAGATAATCAATACGACCGTGAATCATTGCACGTCCTGGATAATAGAAAACGTGAGTAACCCCGTAATTAGTAAATCTGATTTTTCCTCGGGGATCACGGGCATCACGCTGAAAAATTGTTCCGATTTCACGATATCGAATAACACGATACATGATAATCAAGGAGATGGCATTGCTGTTTCCGGTTCGCCACCGTCCGGTTACTCATACTCGCCGTATGAATTCATCAACAATTCCGTGCATCATAATGGTGGAAATGGCTTTAGTGTAACTGAAATGCGTTATGGTTATGTCCATTACAATAATATCTCGTTTAATGGCAAAGCCGGCCTTTTCTTCAATCAAACGCAAGCCTATCTCGTAAACAATACGATTTTAAGCAATCACGATGATGGTATAGAAGCATTAGTTTATAACGACACTATGTGGTGGGATACTTATAGCATTAGCATCTTCAATAACACTATCCGCTCGAACACGGGAAACGGGGTTCATTTCATCAAGATGGATTCCTGGATTTGGAATAATAATATCTCGATGAATGGTCTTGACGGGATCCGGCTCGAAACCTCTTACGACGGTCTCGATATCTATTATAATCACGTATATGATAACGAGGGGAATGGCCTCACCTCCATCAATTCCCCCCTTTGCTGCATTAGCGAGATTAAGAATAACACGATGGAGCGCAATCACGGCCATGGCTTCTTTTTCGACCACGTGGACCACGTGGACATCGAGAACAACGTGGCCACCAACAACACTGGTTCAGGGTTTGTTTTCAATGTCTGTAGCGAGAATGAGATACATTTTAACACGGTCATCAATAATAGCGAATACGGTATGTTTTTCAGCAAATATAGCCGCGATAACACCTTGCGCAATAACACGATAACTAGCAATTTGCGTGGAGACATCATTTTCGACGGCCTCGTGACCTTTGAAAACGCCATGCTTGCCGGAATATGTGTCGCTGCTATTGGACTCCTGCTCGCGATGGTGTCTTTCGTAAAGTCTCGTCCTCGGTTGCGGGAAACAATCGCGGGGGAAGAGATCACCGATCCAAAGGTCACTTATATGGCCCGCCGCGATTACCAGCTCGCCATGACATTGAAAACGTGGCTGATATCGGCTGCCGTCGCGATCGGTATCATGGTCGCATTTCATTTCTTGTACATGAAAATTTACCTCGATTCATTCGTCATCGTTGCTCTTATATTCGCCGGGATCTTTTCCTTGATAATGCGTTTCGTCTTCAAGAAAAAGGGTACCATCGCAAAGGGAACTGAGGCCATCGAGCAAGTCGTTGACTTTCACGAGCGATTCAAGCATATCAAGCTCGCGGCCTACCTCTCGTTAGACCTAGCCAAAGACGCTATGAAAAACAAGATCCCAGGAAATTATCTCGGGTATGGTCTTGTGGCGCACCGCCTTTTCTCTGCATTGAACGACAAGGAAATGATGCTCGCCAGCGAGCTCTACATCATCGATGGCTGTATCGAGATCGAAGCATTCGACGAAGCGATGGAACATCTCGACGCCGCAAGGGCGATCGAGCTTTCCTTTCAAGCACGAGATCCAAAACTCAAGCTTGACCTCCTCCAAGCGAAGCTCAGCGCCAAGAAAGACCGGCGCGCTTCCTTCGGCAAAGAGTACGAGGTTCTGTTCGGGGAGCGCGGTCACGGGGAAAAAATGACAAAATACAAGGATGGCCAAGTGCTCGAAGACCAAGTTTCGAGTCCTGAAGAAAACAGCATCGACATTGTCGAAGCCCGCGCCTTGAAAGCGCTCGAAACCATTGCCGGGAAGGTCTCGTACGAGATCAAGGAAGGCCACATCCATAACCTAAGCCTTCCGGCCAAGGAATTGGACTGCATTCCAGACGTGATAGGTACGTTCCAATCCCTCGAGTGGCTCACCCTGAGGTCGAACAAGATCACGTGCCTTCCCGAATCCATCGGCGACCTTACGACATTGAAGCGTCTTGACTTGAGCCATAATTACATTACGCGGCTCCCCGCGACACTTTCACGGTGCACGGCGCTCGAACGCATCGACATGAGTAATAACAGCTTCTGGCATTTCCCGCCTGTTCTTGGGAAAATACCGTCGTTGACGGAAATCCTCGCGAATAATAATAAATTGGGCGATATTGATGGCAACATTGGCGACATCGTGAATCTCAAGAAATTGGATCTTTCAAATAACCATATCAAGGAGATTCCAGATTCCGCGGGGAAACTAGCCAAGCTCGAATGGCTCGACATCGCCACTAACCGGATTACCTTTATCCCGACGACATTCAAGGAGCTCAAGGAGCTCAAGTATTTGAATATATCACACAATATGCTCAGTAAAATGGCTAGCGATACGACCTTGATCCTGGAAATACTCAAGCGGCGGAATGAATGCGAGATTAAAAATGAGACGAAAGGCTCGGCTTGGACCGTATTGTTTCCCATCATTGCCTATTTCATTTTTACCATCGTTAACCTCACGACGTCTCTCGGGTAGCTATTGTTCCATCCCCGCCAAGTGCGGGCACGAAAGAGATTAATAAGTGATCATACATAGGAATCTTGGATATATCGGATCTGGACAAAACACGGGGTTTCTCACATGGCATTCAGGCTTTATCGGCAATTCAAGGACGCGAAATTCATCGATGACCCGGCTATCGTGCATCACATCGTGAAATACAACGTGCTGCCAACGCTGGCAGCGAACACGGTCGTGTTTTGCGCGTCCATGTTTTTCTCGCCTTTCTTCCCCCGGCTCGACTCGGGGCCATATCTCTGGCCACTCTGGACAGCCATCGCCGTGTATTTCACCGTCTGGATTTCTATATGCTCCCTTGCTAACAAGAAAAAGCACCAGGAGATTGCCCTCGGCCTTTCGTTCCTCGGGTCATTTATGACAGGATACGTCCAACAACCGCTCGTGAGATATGCGATGGTTGCCTTGGGCGACATCGTCGATGTCGGGCGCGTGTTTTCCATAGCAGTCCTCAGCGCGACCTTGCTACTCGTCGCGATGGCGATCGTGAACGCTCATTTTCCGAAAATGTTCTACGCGCTCAATTCGACGAGAATCATGCACTGGGTCTTGCTCTTCTTGTTGTTGAGCTCGGTCACGTGGCTATGGGACCTGGCATTGCACGATTTCAATCTATACCTCATCATCGAACCGGTCATCGTGATCATCGTGTTCGGGTTCTACGCGATCTACGATATGGGCAAACTACAAATTTATATCGCCGAGGGAAAATGGGTGTACGGAACCGTGGAGTTAATGCTCGATTTCTTCATCCTCATCATCCGATTTTTCGCGCTGCTCACGGGGAGCAGCAGCCACAGCAGCTCGAAAAGATAGAGGGAAACCTCTTTATTGGCCTTCATTCGACCCGGCGGCCACCGCGCCCTGCCTCCTTGATCTGCTCGATCTTGGAGAAAACCCGGGACAATTGCAGGGGCTTGCCGTAGGTGAAGCGGACCGGGACGATGGCGAGCGGGCGCAGTGCCTTTCGGACGATGAATTCCTGGTCGAACCGCTTCTGCGGGATGGCAAGGTCCGCGGGGTTCACGCGGACGATGTGGACGTATAAAACCAGCCGGCCGCCCTTGCAGACTGCATCCCGAACGTCCTTGCTCCGTGATTTAGGGAACTTGCTCAGGTACCAGTCAGTCCATACCTTGATGTCGTGAAGTGGGCAGAGGAACAGCAGTGCTTGCTGGCGCTCCTCGTCGCCCCCGTTCCACGTGGTGCGATGAGGAACGAGAACCTTGCGGGGTGCCGCCGAAACGTGAAAAAACAGGCGACACGGGTGTTGATATTTTTTCCGGCGGTCACGGACGTAGTTGCCGAGAATTTTTTGCTTGCGGGCCATGATGCCTGAAGCGGCCCCAAGCAATGCAAACGATGAACTGCATTAAGGAAATTAATCCAGCTCGGCGGTAATAAATCTTGTCAA
>JAUQYW010000559.1 GCA_030587525.1 Candidatus Sigynarchaeota archaeon
AATAAAAGAATTCATCGTGCAAATCAGTTAAAAGACCAACCGGGTCCTTGATCTTTTTCTGGATTAACGTGGCATCTAGGTTTTTTATATCGATATCCCCGTAATTATTCATTCTATGGCTCGATATAATTTGTTTTGCTTTATCATAGTCTCCTTGATAAAAACGAGCAAGCGCCGCCATACGACAAATATGTTCTCCCGGATGATTGTTATAAATGTCGATCACGTGTTCGGATTGCCCGGTAACCAGAAATGCATAGCAAATAGAAGAAGTTTCACTTAATATAGAATCGTCAGACCGTCCGGATGCTTTTTTTTTCGCTTTAAAGGTTTCATCATTCCCCGGTTCTTGTGGCGGGAGATAATTTGGATTCTTTTTAACAAAATTGTAATAATTTCTTCCCATTGAATACATAATTCAAGCGCATCTTTTTTTTTACTTTAACATTGAAATGTCCTATGGATATTCTCCTCTGCATTTATATCCTTCGCGATCGGAATGGGCGCAAGTGAGACTCAAGCATCATTTAAAGGCGATCCTTGCATTCGCGTTATATCAAGAATTACCAACCAGCACGGACGATCGATTATGGAAATGTCGGGCAAGCAGCGGATTTACAAGACCTTCAAGCACGAGCGCGTTGACCACGTGCCGTGGGTTCCCTTTGCCGGGGTGCATGCAGGGAAGTTAAAGGGCTACACGGCGACTGAAATCTTGACCGACACGGGCAAGCTGGTCGAATGCCTCGTCGAGGTGAACCGGCTGTACCATCCCGATGGACAGCCAGTTGTGTTCGATCTCCAGGTGGAAGCGGAGATCCTCGGCTGCAAGCTCCGCTGGGCCGACAAGGCACCGCCCGCGGTCGATTCCTTCCCGCTTGCGGCGACGCAAGACATCCCCGCCAAGATTCCCGGGCTTTGCGAGGGGCGCCTGCCGGTCATCCTCGAGGCCACCAGGCAGCTTAAAGCCCACGTGAAGGACGAGACCGCGCTGTTCGGGTTGATCACCGGCCCGCTGACCTTGGCATCTCATTTACGTGGTACCGGGCTGTTCATGGACATCATCCGGAACAAAGATTACGTGAAAAATCTGCTTACATACACGGCCAAGGTCGCGTGTGCTATGGCAGGGTATTATGCCGATGCGGGCGTTGACATCGTCGCCGTGGTTGACCCCGTCGTGTCCCAGGTCTCGCCAAAGGCCTTCACGGAGTTCTTGGTCGACCCGTTCAAGAGCATCTTCCAGGCGATCAAGGTCCGGGGGCTGTTCACGTCATTTTTCGTATGCGGCGACGCGACCAAGAATATCGAGCCCATGTGCAAGGCTGCGCCGGATTCCATCTTCGTGGACGAGAACATCGACATGGTCGCCGCGAAGAAGATCACGGACAAGTACGACATCATCCTTGGCGGGAACATCCCTCTCACGAGTATCATGCTCTACGGGACCCAGCAAGACAACATGAAATACACGGTCGATCTGATCGACACGCTCGGGATTGAAAA
>JAUQYW010000573.1 GCA_030587525.1 Candidatus Sigynarchaeota archaeon
TCATCGAGGAATTCGGCATCTCGAACATGCTCGACGAGCTCCTTGAAGTGCTCAGTGAAGGCCAGAAAGCGGTCACCCGGTTTGCTATTGCCCTCATAAAGCAGCCGGACATCATGCTCATCGACGAGGTGACCGCGAACCTGGACATGCTCCGGAAGGAGAAGATCTTGAACTATCTGTCCGCGCGCAAGGACAAGATCACGTTCATCATCATCGATCACGACGTGTCAACCGTCGACCGTCTCACGAACAAGATCTTGATGCTCAAGCGCGGTGGCACGGTCTTGAAACTTGGAGACGTGAAAGCAATCCTCAAGACCATTCCATACCGGTATGATGTCGATGTCTTGCCAAAACACGTTCTCGGCAAGGAGTACTGGGACAAGTTTGACCAGCCATGGCGGGATGTTGGTTCGCACATTCAATTCCTCTGCCAGTCGCCTGGGGAGGTGTTCCGCACGAGCGAGCGGCTACTGGACGATCCCGAGGTCATTTCCTACACGATCAGCGGCCTATCCATCGAAGATATTTACTACTTTTACCTGATCAACGAGGATTACAAGAGCAGCGAAGGCATCGGGCGCATCTCTTACGATGATGCAGCCATGCTCTGATCCAAGTGGCTTTTTTCGTTGTATCTCGCATTTTTTACAAAGAAATGGCTCCTATCTGCGTGAATCAAGTTAAAAGGCACTAAGCACCTAGATACTAGCGTCCATTCCATGGAGTTGCGCAGATCTTGTCAGAAGAAACCGAGCAGAAAGAGACCAAGGGCCTTAAAAAGTACGAGAGAATGCTCAAGAACAAGAAAAAAGAAGTGCGCATCGCCGCGATCAAGGAAATCAAGGAATTAGGGATCAATGAACGCAAGACAATTCGTTTGCTCGAAAGCGTGCTTGAGCAGACCGTGGATCCCGACGAGTGGACCGTGAAAAATGAGGCGATCATCACTCTCGGCATTTTCGCGAGCAAGCACTCGATCCACCACCTCGCGGCGCACTTGAATGACCCGAATTCGATCGTGCGGGAGGCCGCGGCCTATGCCCTTGGCCAAATCAAGGATAAGAAATCGGTCATGGACTTGATCGGGGGGCTGGAAGACGATTCTTTCAGCGTTCGCGAGAAATCAGCCAATGCTCTCGCAAAGCTCGGCGATATCCGGGCCATCGATGCGCTGCTCAAGAAAGCCCGATCGCCGGATGTCCAGATCCGATTGTCGACGATTCCGTCCTTGTACTCGTTTGAAAATGACCAGCGAGTCATCAACGTCTTGATCGAGACGCTTCATGACAAGGAAACGAGGGTCAGGTTCCCCGCTATCATCGCGTTCAACAAGATCAAGAGCGCCCGTGCGATCGATCCGCTCATCGAGAATCTACAATCAGACGACCCACTGCTGCAAAAAGTCTCAGCAGATGCGCTCGTGTTCAACCTGGGATGGGGAAGCGTCGCAGATGGCGTACTTACCAAGTTTGGAGAGCGCCGCCGTCAAGTCCTCCTGGCATCGGAAGGATTGCAAACCAGTGATGGTAGTGGCACCGGCGGTGCGAGCGGCGGGAAAGAAAAAACGTTCGTAATGATCGCGGAAGAACTCGCCAATTTTTTGAACCTCGATCCCCAACGCCAAGAAAAACTGAAAACATACCTCGCTGACTTGGACAATTTTTTCAAGATCGCGAAAAAATAACCGGGATCGAAAGCTCGCGCCTTTGCACGCGCCTACAAAAGCCTTTATACACGTTTGTGGTATCCATTAAGCGATAGCTATGGCGCGCCGGTATTATTTAACCATCAACATTATGTATCTCATCACCATCCCGGTCTGGCTCCTGATCGCTGCCTCCTTCACAGGGTTCGACACGGGTCTCACGTGGAGCTTGTCAGGCAACGCGATCTCCAACTCGCTGTTCTTGTTTGCATCATCTGCTATCTTGCTCATCATCGGTTTTGCATTGCTGCGGAAATTCATGGGGAACAAGAAGGACTCCGCGCTGCTCTTGTCGACGTATAACTTGTTGTACGGTAGCAGCTCCTTTCTCGAGGGGCTTGGAAATTATATGGATTTCCACCCGGCGCTTAACCAGTCAGTGGAAAACCTTACATTCATCCTGGTCTCGTGGGCGGTGATATTTTTCTTCTTGTTCTTGCAAGATGTGTTCACGAGCTCATTTTCAAATGAAAAACACCTTCGATCCCACGTGTTCTTCGGCATCATGATCGTCCTCGGGGATGTATTGTTGATCCTTGATGGCCTTGGTTTCGGCATGAATATTTTTAGCTACAGCGGTTACGCAATCTTTGCCATTGCGTTGATCATACTCTGCGTGTGGCAGATGGTCGCGGCCTTCAAGCTCGTGAAAAAATCGTCGGAGCAAAAGGTCCGCGTGGGGCTGGTCATGATCGGGTTGTCAGGACTGCTCTACATCTTCGTGGTCGTCGCCATCGCGTTGAAAGCCATCGTGTCAGGTATCGACTACATCGACGTCATCATCCCCATTCTCGTGTTCACGGCATCGATCGTGACGTACATGGGCTATGTCTACCCGTCGAGACATCCCAAGACCAAGACATAAACCATTTTTTTTATTCGATTTTGCCGTTTTGTAAGTGCTTCGCGTCAGGCTCACGAGAAATGAAGGAAAAAAAAGATAGTTTACCGATCACGCATAAAATACGATCGCGCTCGTCGCTATGCCCAAAGCCGCTGCAATGCCGAGCTCGAGCAATCGAAGGAGTAACTGCTTCCGCTGGGTTCTCCAGATAATCACGTACTTCTTGCAGAAATTGATGACCCACTGAACCAAGAAGAACCGAAGCGGGCCATCGCGCATCTGCACGGGCACCTGGAAGTTCCGGTCGCCGAACTTGACCTTGAACACGTTGGCAGGAGCGAGCCAGACCGAGAGAGCGATTGCTGCGACCACGAGGATAACCACTGCGGCCCGTGCACCTATGAAGTCCTTCATCTCAGTAGGTAAAAATGCAAGGACGGGAAATCCTTGAAGGCCCATGAAGAACAAAATGCCGGCAACGATAACATGATCGATGGATGTTAATTTCCGCAGCTGCACGACCGTGTTCGCGTTCTCGAAATTTTGCTTGTCGGTTTCGACGAGTTGCCGGACATTGGAAAAGTAATACTCGGTCTTGAACACGATGCCGTTTCCCGACAGCTTGTACGATTTGCCACCATCGAGGGAGAGCACATCGAGCTTCTTGTTAATGAATTTCAAGTCGTTCTTCATGCCGTCGACGACCAGGATGATCCCCGAGATGATGAGCACGAACCGTAGAAGTTCACCCGCCCAAAAATACGCAGCCCGGCCCGCGATGCCGAGCACGAGGAACAAAACACCGCAAGCCACGCGCTTGAGATCGCCGGCTTGCACGATCGGCGGTAATTGCTCGCCAAGATCAGGCCTCTTCGCAGGGATTTGTATGATGAAGCCAATGTTCGAATTTTGGAGGGATTTCCAGTTGATCGGGCAGAAATGCAGCTCGTAAAGCTTATCCTTGGTCACGATGTCGATGACATGCTGCGTGTTCACGACAAGCAGGAGCATGCAGATGAGCTGGACGGAGGCGCTGATGAAATACGCGTAACCCACGAGCTCGCCGGAACCGAACGGGTCGTTCAGCAAGAACGAAAACGCGTCAATGTAGAGGTACACGATGGGAACGATGAAGGGCAGGATCCAGAGGAACTTGATACCGGTCTTTGCATTCGTGAGGCGGATCGCCTCTATCTCGTCGAGCGGTATCTCGGTGGACATAGCACGGGGGAAGCGCATCTCGTCGAACACGAGGGATTTCTCCGTTTTCGTCACCTTGAGCTTCATGAACGTGAAGGCGCTGAAGGCGAGCAAGTATATCCCATAGATCATAGGCAACATGCCGGTGGGGAAAAACAAGGAAAAACCGCCGAGGAACAGCCAGCTTCCGGCGCTTCCCATTTCCCCGAATTCCACGCCGAAGAAGAAATACGCGGTGACGCCCAACGCGAGCAGCAACAGCCCGGCAATGAAACGACTGATCGGGAAGCTCACGATCACGTTTTCTGGAAGCCGGGACAGCTTGAGGGCAACCGTGATGGACGCGAGGCCCGCGATCATGGCTGTGAAATAGATGAATATCGTGAAATCTAACTCGTAAGTGTCTCCCGCCAGTTCGTAGGTGAAGAAGATGTACGGTATCCGGTAGCCGATCAGCAACAGCACGGACGATACGGTAACGAGGAGCGCCCCGATGCCGATCATAACCGCACGCTTGATGATTTCTAACCTGTCCAATTTGGCC
>JAUQYW010000599.1 GCA_030587525.1 Candidatus Sigynarchaeota archaeon
ATCAACCTTCAGCACCATGGTCCTTCAAGACGCCACAGCAGAAAGTATGCACGATCATAATGTGCGTCGTGGTACTCATCGTCGTCTACGCCATCTTATCCGGCACTATCTAAGATGGTCTCTTTTTAGATAGCTCGGAGCACATATACAAATACAAGTGATAGTGCAAAGCGATGCATCATGGTCCTTGACAAGATCAAGGTCGAGATCCTCGGCGCCGAGAGCATGGGCGTTCGTAGCATGTGTTGCCGAGTTACCACGCCCGATGTCTCGTTTCTCCTGGATCCCGGTTGCGCGCTCGGGCCCAGGAAGGGGCACGAGATCCCTCATCCTGCCGAGTACAAGAGGCTCCACGAGATCACGAACCAATTGGTTGCCTCAGCCAAGGATTGCACGCGATTGTTCATCTCGCATTATCACCACGATCACTACAAGCCCCGGCTGCTCGACGAGACCTACATCCACTCGAACGACCAGATGACGAAAGATTTATACGGCGGCAAGGAAATCTACTTGAAAAGCCAAAAGCAACACATCGGGCGCCATCAAGAGTCCCGGTGCCGGTATTTTATGCAATCGGTGTCGCGATTGGCCACGGTATTACACGATGCCGATTTCCACCGGTTCACCTTCGGCAACACCACGGTCGATTTTAGTCATCCCGTGCCCCATGGCGAGCCCGGCACCAAGCTCGGGTACGTCATCATGGCCCGGTTCTCTCACGGCAATGAACATTTCGTTTATGCCCCGGATCTACAAGGCCCGGTCGTGGAGGACACGGCGAAATTCATCACCGGCACGGCCGTTGATGTCGCCTTCGTGGGCGGCCCACCGCTGTACCTGGAAGGGAGCCTCGCGAAGTTCCCGTACGATGTCGCTGCGACCCTCGCCGGTAAAATACACGAAAAGGCACCGGTGCTCGTCATGGATCATCATTGCTGTCGCGACCGGGAAAAATACGAAGCCTTCGTCGAGGCAGTGAAGAAAGGTTCAAATGCGCCCCGGGGTCATTCCATCGTGAGCGCCGCGGTATACATGGAGCAAAAACCCGCGTTCCTGGAATCCGAGCGGGGCAATCTGTACGAGCAAGAACCCCCATCGCCGGCGTTCCGCGCGTGGATGGACCTGGAACCCGGCCAGCGCAACAAGGTGCCGCCACCCTTAAATCCTTGATGCCAAGGTGTCGCCACGTGACTGAAATCTACAAGCGCAAGTATAGCGTCGGTGAATCGAAGGGGCTCATTTGTTGCGACGACCTTGCATCGATTGACGCAGCGATCGAGCAGTTGCGAGTTGCACGGGGCCAGCTCGATGCATTCATAAGGAAATTTCCGGAGTTCAAGGTCACGTTCGAGCCGTGGTCGTGGGAAAACAAGGCTCAAGTGCCGCCGGTCGCCCAACGTATGATCGAGGCGACCACCGAGTTCGGCGTGGGACCCATGGCCGCGGTCGCAGGGGCGCTCATCGACGAGGTGTACGAGCGGATCCATGGTGAGTGGATCTCCAACTTTGTTATGGAAAATGGCGGCGAGATCCTTGTGCGGGCGGCGCGGCCGATGACGATCGGGCTGTACGCGGGTAAGTCGTCGCTCGGCTCGAAAGCTGGGTTTGTTATACCACCAGACGATGTCGCGATATCGGGCATCGCGTCCAGCTCCGCCACGATCGGCCATGCCATCAGCTTCGGCAACGCGGACGTGGTAACGATCTTCTGTAAAAATGCCACGATCGCCGATGCCGCGGCAACGGCTATCTGCAATATGACACAAGCCGTCGATGAGACTGCATCGATTCACCAAGCGCTCGAGGGCGCCAAGCAATACAAATCGATCACCGGCGTTTTCGCGGCTCGAGGAAAGCAAGTAGGCATGGCTGGACGCTTGCCGAAAATGATCAAGCTCACCGGCAACGAACAAGACTTGCTCGATTTCGTTGTATGACAGCGATCTTCAAAAATTCCGTGGTCATGGGGCGTTTTTATTCGTGAAGACTAAAGGTTGAGTAACACATACCACGTGTAGATACAAGACGCGATGCTCGGCGATCCAAGATGCTCGATTCCCAAGTCAGAACGTTTCCTGAAAGCACCTCGACCGTGCCCCTTCTTGAGGCGGTTCACGTCGAGGAAATCCAGGACGCGGCTGGCTCTTGCATCGCCATCCACTGGAGTTTTCCTCTGGACAGCACGTGTGATGATGCACGGTTGTTCGCGTTCACGCGATCGCGGCTCTGCCGCGATCTTACGGTCATCAAGGGCATCGGCACAGAAACCCGGGAGAAACTGAAACGCCGGCAAGTTTGTAGCATTGCGGATCTCCAGTATGCATCGAACCGCGCATGGCGCAGGCAAGCCGCGCAAGTCATGCAATGGGTCCGTGGCAAGTATGCAGAGCTCCTCCGCGCTACCCGGCGGGTCAAGGACATCGACTTGCTCTTTTGTTTTTCACCAGAAAACGTCATTTACCTGGACATCGAAACGACTGGCCTTGTCGATGCTCGCGTGTTTGCTATTGCCCTCGGGATGGTGTCCCCGGGCAAGAAAGAGTTCGTTATCCACCAGTTTTTTGCCCGTGATTGCCAGGAAGAATACACGATCCTTGGCAAGGTCCACGATATTCTTGCTACAAGCAAGTGCATAGTCAGTTTCAATGGAAAGGCGTTCGACGTTCCGGTCTTGATGAGCAGGTTCTGGTACTATTTCCAGGTTGATGATGCCGGGTGGGCCCGCTTCCACGTTGATTTGATGCACGACGCCCGCCGTTTGCTCGGCTTGAAAAAGCGGGAAAGGCTATCGTTCTACGAGGCGATCGCGACCGGGAACCGGCGGCCATTCGATGTTCACTCCGCCACGATTCCCGGGCTTTACGAGGAGTTCATCGAGAGCAGCCGTGCACCCGATTTCGCTGGATTATTGCAACAAGCATTGGATTGCAGCAAACCTGTTGCGGTAAATGATGCGGCGGGTGACGATGTAATACTCATCGATATGTTCCGCGTGATTTACCACAATATGCTCGATGTAAAGGCATTGCACGATATCCTCGTTTTTTTATTGCACCGGATTAAGGATCAAGCAAAACAACCGAGATCGAAGGCGTGAATGCACGTGTCCCTGGAACCGTTCTTGAAAAGCTTGATATCGAAGGCACCCAAGGTCAAGCGCAGTGTGGTGCACGAGCGCGTCATTCCCGCGCGCCCCGCCATTTACCAGGATGTACCAAAAGGACTTTTCCAGCCTCGATTGCAAGAACACATCGATGCCATCGGGTTCTCGTTTTACTCGCACCAAGCCACCGCGATAGAAAAGATCCTCGGTGGGAAAAACGTCATCATCGCAACATCGGCCGCGTCGGGAAAATCAACGTGCTTCTTGTTCCCGGCCGTTGATGCGTTGTTGCGGTCGGGGGGGATTGCAACGACGCTGCTCGTCTTCCCGCTGAAAGCGTTGGCTCAGGATCAGTACACCAAGATAAAAGCCTTGCTCGCTAGCGTCGGACTTCCCGAAGCCCTAGTGGGTGTTTACGATGCCGATGCCACGATCGACGAGAAACGCCACATCCGTGCAGATTGCAAGATCATCGTCACGAACCCGTATGGCCTTCATCAATATCTCGGGAATCTCCGGCTCTGGAAGGATTTTTTCGAGCACCTCACCTACATCGTGTTCGATGAAGTACATGTTTATAACGGGGTATTCGGCTCGAACATCGCGTTCGTGATGCGGAGACTTCAACGCATCGCGCTCGCATTCAAGCGGATTCCCCAGTGGATTTTTTGCTCCGCGACCATCGGCAATCCCGTTGAGCTCGCCACGAGCCTCACGGGGTTACCCTTCGAGCTCGTTGACAATGACGGGTCGGGCAGCGCACCGAAGCGGATCTGGTTCTGGGATCCCATGTATATCGATGCACTTGACCAGCGTTTGTCCTATCATCAAGATACCAGGGAATTGTTCAAGACATTCGCGGGCAAATCGTTCCAAACCCTCGTCTTCACGCAAAGCAGGAAGATGGCCGAGCTCCAGGCAAAATGGGCGCGGGATGAATTCGCGGGCACGCCACTCGCGAGTCGCGTGATGTCGTACCGTGCCGGCTACCCTGCACGCGAGCGCCGGATGCTCGAAAAGAAATTGCGGAGCAAGGAGCTCGTTGGCATCGCCGCGACAAGTGCCCTCGAGCTTGGAATTGACATCGGCAGCCTGGATATCGTGATCATCTCCGGATTTCCCGGGTCCATCACGTCCTTCTGGCAACAAGCAGGACGGTGCGGGCGTTCGGCGAATGATTCCCTCGTCGTGTTTTGTGCAAGTGCCGACGCGCTAGACCAGTATTACATGCAAAATCCCGATTATTTTTTCGCGAAGCGGCACGAGGATGCCGTCATCGACCTCGGGAACCCATACATCGTGAAAGGCCAGATCGCGTGTGCCGTGAAGGAGATTTCCTTGCACGAGGAAGACGCGTCGTATTTCGGGCCTAGAGCGACGGAGATCTTGGCCCAGCTCGTCGAAGAGAAAGTGATTCACAAGATCGGGGAACGGTATTTCTACTCCAGGAACGACTTTCCCGCCGAGAAGACGTCGTTGAACTCTATTCCCGCTGAAAATTACAAGGTGTTCGAGCAAGTCGGGGGGAAAAAAAGGTATCTCACGTCGGAAACCGAGAGCAGGGTTTTTTCCACCTTGCACGACGGGGCGATTTTCTTGTACATGGCAGAGACGTACCGCGTGGAAAAGCTGGACTTGCACGAGCGCGAGGTGGTCTTGAAACGCGAGGACGTCGATTATTACACCGAGGCGCTGTACACGACCACGATCCAGCCGATCACGGTCGGTGGCGATTCGTTCAGTGCCATCAAGGCACCCGGTGATATCAAACCCGCGACCGTGTTCAGCCGGCGTGGTGGCCTCGAGCCGCTCGAGGTGTGCTATGGCGACGTGCGGGTCGAACACGAGTACACGAAGTACGTGGTGAAAAAAATCGCCACGGACGAGGCGAAGGAATTTCACCCGCTTACCTTGCCCAAGACCGTCTTCAATACGAAGTCGGTCTGGTTTAACATCCCCCTCGACGTGCAAACTGCACTAGACGTGATGGACAACAAAAAGGCTCTCGGCGGTGGAATCCACGCGGTCGAGCATGGTGCCATTTCCTTGTTTCCCAAGAACGTGCTGTGCTCCCGATGGGATGTCGGCGGCGTGAGCATCGACATGGACCCGCTCTATCGCAAACCCATGATCTATATCTATGACGCGTTTCCCGGCGGTATCGGACTGGCTGAAAAGGCGAAGAACAACGTGATTTCGTTGTTGACCGATACATTGTCATTGATCGAGAAATGCACGTGCAAAGCAGACACGGGATGCCCGTCATGCGTGCAATCCCCGAAATGCGGAAATGGAAACCAGCCCATGTCAAAGAAAGCCGCGATCAAGGCTTTATCAATGATTTTAGAGAATATAATGGCTTGAAACATTACCGCTTCAAGAAATCTGAAACCATGTCCCTGGTTGCAGTCATGACCGACTTCGGGTTGATCAATGGCGAGTCCTTGCCGAGCTGCACCAGCGTCTCGATGAGCTTGTCGAACTTCACGTTCATATTCTCCATGGCGTTGCCGGTTTTCTGCGACAAGTTGTCGACCGATTTTGCCATACGATCGATGGTGTCTTGTGTCTTGGCGAGGGATTCTGTCATCTTGTCTACGGAGGCGGCGAGTTTTTCGGCCAAGCTATCCATCGTGGCCGCGGTTTTTTCCAGCGTTTGGACAAGCTTGTCCATCTTAAGCAAATCTGGCATATCAAATGCACCTTGAACAATCTTGCTTTTAATGGGCACGAAGGATTTTAAACTTTGCGCCATAATTTAGTGCATCCTTCACAAGAGTTGCTGCTGTGCAATTATTCCGGGCGACCACCAAAAAGAAGTGAAAAAAATGGGCAAGGACGAGAAGATCATAATTGTGTCGCACACGCATTGGGATCGGGAATGGTACATGTCGTTCAACTTGTTCCGGTTCAGGCTCGTGACTATGATGGATCGATTGGTCAATCTCTTGGAAATAAATCAAGAATACAAATCATTCATGCTCGACGGACAGACGAGTTTGCTGGAAGATTACCTGGAAGTTCGTCCCGGTGCAAAACAACGGCTCGAAGCCCTTATCCAACGCGGAAAAATCCAGATAGGGCCCTATTACGTGCAAAATGATCCGTGGTTGCAGACGGGCGAAGGATACGTGCGCAACCTCCTCATGGGTCATTCCATTTCGAGATCCTATGGTGTAATGCCGATGAAAATCGGCTACATTCCCGATCAATACGCCCATTTCGAGCAGATGCCGCAGGTCTTCCGTGGTTTCAATATCGGGGCCATGGCATTTGGCAGGGGCATGGGAAATCAGCAAGAGGAACACGGCCTGGGTTTTGAGTTTGAATGGAAAGCACCGGATGGGACGAGCGTGGTGGCCTTGCACTTGATCAGCGGTTACGGGCAATGCACGGGGTTACCGGATGATCCGGATGCCGCGATCAACATGATGCTGTTCGACAAGACCAAGCTCAATGAGATCAAGAAAAGCACGCAATGGACGTTACTCTTTTCGGGGAGCGATCACCGGATTCCGGAACAATCATTACCTGCAGCGATAAAACGATGGAATGAAACAAGCGAGATCACCGAAGACGAGGGCACCATCATGCAAGGGACGATCGAGGAATTCGTGCAGAATGTCCTGGCTGAAAAACCACATTTTCCCTCATACTCCGGCGAGTTGCGCGGGGCACGGTACCAGCACTCGTTCCAGGGCGTGTTCTCGTCTTGCATGCCGCTGAAGAAGAGAAACTTCCACGCGCACGACGTGCTCGAGCGGTATGCGGAGCCTCTATCGATAATCGCACGCTGCATCGCCGGCTCCGATTACAGCGGCTTCATTGCACTTGCATGGAAGGAATTACTCAAGAACGAGGCGCATGACAGTGCCTGGACAGCGTCTTGGAACCAGGTCATGAAAGAAATGGACACCAGGTTCGATTGCGTGCTGCAAAACGCGGAGGAGACGCGAAACTGGGCATTATTAGACCTCACAAGCCGCATCATCGTCGAACGGCAGACTGAGCAGCAAGTGGAGGTGGTCTTGTTCAACCCCCTGGAATTCCCGCGTTCCGAACCGGTTTCGGTCACGATCCCCACGAATTTCGAGCTGGAATCAGGATACGTGATGATGGATTCCACGGGTAAGAAATTGCAAGCCACGTTTGAACGCGTGCTCGCGGGTAACGAGGAGATAATGCTTGTTCGAAAGTTCGTCGGGTCCCAAGGTTCACGCCCCAAGTATTTCTACAAGGTGTTCACGGAACCGCTCGAAGTTCCTGCTCTCGGCTACACGATTCTGTTCATTAATCCTATCGGCACAAACGCCATCAACCAGAATATCTCCGCGAAAGTGAAAGAGATCACGCAAGCGACGGGCTTGAAGGCATCCGACACCTCGATGGAGAACGATGCCGTCAAGGTCGAAATTCTGCCAAACGGCTCGTTCAACGTGATAGACAAGGCAACTAAGCACGCGTACACGGGATTCAATATGTTCGCCGATGTCGGGGATGTCGGTGACGGATACGAGTCCCTTGCTGTTCCCGGGGATCATCCCATCACGACCAAGGCATCCGCGGCGCAACGGAAGCTCGTCGTGGGCACGGGATTCGCGGCGACGTGCAAAGTGGATATCCCGCTGGAAATTCCTGCCTGCGCTTCGGATGACCGGTCCAAGCGGGTCGAGCAAAAAATAAAACTTGGCATCACGAGTTATATAACGATACGAACAAGCACGGATCCGCGCGTCGACGTGCGGGTTGAGTTCGAGAACAATGCCCGGGATCACAAGCTGAGCGTTGCATTCCCGACCGGGCTGAAAGCAGCACAAGTCCAGGTCGATGGCCATTTCGGGATCACGAGCCGGGACATAAAGTTACCAAAGAGCGATGGATGGATAAACAAGCCACTACCACAAGCCCCGCAACACCGGTTCGTGAGCGTGACGGATACCTCGGGCAAAAAAGGCATCTTGATCGCCAACCGCGGATTGCCCGAGTACGAGGCTACCTATCGCGATGATGGAACCGTCGATCTCGGTCTCACGTTGATGCGTGCAACTTGGGGCTGGGGCTGGCATATCAATCAACAATCGCCCGTCCGGGTCGAGATCACCCAGGTCCAGGGAAAGCACGCGTGCGAATACAGCATCATCCCGCACGGAGGCAATATTTTCGCATCTGCATTTCGCAAGGCCATGGCATTCCGCTATCCTGTCCACGCGGAGTACCGGGGAGTCCATAATAAGTACGAGGGGCATTTCCCGAACATCACTGCGCCCAAGCCATTCTTGCTCTTGACGGGCTCATTCTTCGAGCTGGATCCCCCCGAGCTCGTGCTTTCGTGCGTGAAGAAAGCGGAACGGTCGGATGACATCATCGTGCGGCTGTTCAACGCGTCCAAGAGTAAGGAAATCCAGGGGACGCTTAAGATTGGCTTGAAAATCAAGAACGTTGATATCGTGAACTTGGAAGAGGATGTCATGTCGAGCTTGCAAATCAAGGAAAAAGAAATCGCCAGCTCGATTGTATTAAAAGTTCCTCCCGCGAAAATCATAACGCTCAAGCTCGCCGTGGATTGATGGTCTCACGGCGTTGCTTTTTTCAACCTTGTTTTAAAAATCTCCCTAGCAGCTTCCAGGTCCCGTTCCGTGTTGATGTTGACCACGCAAGAAAGGTTAGGATCCACCTCCTTGATCGATTCGATGGGCACATGCACGATATTCTTCAAGTCCTTGAAAATCCCGATGAGCTGGTATTGCCGCTGTAATATGTGTTTTTCGATGATCGATCTTGCAGCCGCTGCCTGGTAAATTGCAAGCATAGGTTCCAAGTATCCGTTCTCCCATCGCGGCACGATGGCATCGGGGTGGGTTGAAACGTGCTGCGCCAGCAGCGAAACGATGTCTCGGGTCACGAAAGGCATGTCGCAAGAGATGACGAATGCGTATGGCTCGGAAACTTCCGAGAGCGAGGAGTAGATGCCGAATATCGCTGCGTCGTCGCGCATTCCGCCGGGGAATTGAGCGAGATCCTTCAAGTACGATATCTTTTCGTTGAATGAGGTTTTGATTGCCCTTAAAGCGCGCTCCTGCTCGTCATTTTTCACGCTGATATATATATGCTTGAAACTGTTACCCAGCTCGTTAAGGATCGATTCGATGACTGTTGTGCCGCCGAGATCGATGAGCGCTTTTTGCTTTCCTTGGAATCGTCGCGAAGCGCCACCGGCCAGGATGACCAGGGTAATGTCATCCCATACCTGCGTTGAAGATTTATCACCCGTTTTCTTTCTGGCAGTCTTCGACACCACGTCACTTCACTTCTTTGGAAAACTCCAATGCTGCGGTTGGTGCCACGATATCGAACTCGCCCTTCAAGATCTTCGTCTTGAGCTCGTTGGCCAGCTTGATTGCACCAAGACGGTCCGATTGTCGTAAAACGACGGGCACTCTCTTCCCGTGAACGTCGACACCCTTCAAATCGACGTCGAACGCTTGCGGGCAGCACTTGCACATGACGGCGCATAAACCACAGTTATAACATCGGGTCCGGTCGATTCCTTTTTTCTTGTGGAATGCATCGGTCGGGCAATATTTTTCCCCGGTGCAATCTTCGCAAGCATCGCATTTTTTCGGGTCGAACTTCACCACAAAATTGTTATCCCACACATCTCCATAGCTCGCATCGGCCAGTTTTTCCCTTCCGACGACGTTCATGATCGTGAGCGGCACGTCTTTATCCGACCGCACGAGATTCTTGAAAACTTTTTCGTTCAAAATCGGTATAGCTGTTGCCATCGAGCAGATGGGTTCCACGCCGAAGGATGTTTTGAATCCACCCATGTATTCGGGCTTCATACCCTTGAAATCGGCGATCGCCATCATATTAGGCTTGAGGATATAGTTGCGCGTCCCGGGCCCGACGAGGTATCCTTTCCCGCCATTAACGAGCATGGGCGTGCCCACACCGAGGGTCAGGAACTCGGGGTCATTCTGGAACATGTTGATCGCGCCGCAGCCCGAAAAGGTGAGCTCGGACAGGTCTGGTTGCATAGGCAAGGTCGAGAAGATCGTGTCCACGGGATCGGTGGTTGGGTTTACCATGGCATTGTAATTCTTGAACCCTTGCCTGGTACCAAGGAGCCGCGCGAACTGCATGTCATCGAGCGTGATATCCTTTTCAACAACGCTACCCATGTTTGATTTTGCCACGACATGCACGGGCTTGCCTTCGACGAGATCCCGGTACAAAATTCCTCCGGAATAACGGTCCTTGGTCGTGCTCTGCGCGGTCGCATAGAGGAGCACGTCGACGACACCGAGGAACTCGTTGGGACAAGGCCCGGGATACCCGGGAATTCCATTCATCGAGACCTCGGTGAACTTGCGGTGCAGCTTCGGGGGCGACACGCGAAACGTAAAAATACCTAAAATACCAGACATAAGCCCTTTCGTGGCGGTCGTGATCACGTCGACATCATCGAAGGTAAGTGTTTTTCCTCCAGCGATATTTTCGATAAACTCTTGTGCGGTCATGACCACGGCTGTACCATTCTTGATTTTCTTGTTGATGTCGGCGTGCGTTCTTTGCTTGGCCATAGCGGTGACCTCGACTGCCATCGTGCGATGTGTATCATAGGCGATTGGCTTAATTGAATCTTGTGCTCGGTTACACCCGGCGCGGAACCGATAGTTTTATCTGAATTCATTCCCGATAGATTAACGAGAATGCACATGGAAAGCATTATATCCACGCCGAAGGACGAGCCGTTCCCGTACAAAGCTTATTTCCTTGAAAAAAAGGAAGACGGGAAAAAATTCGTTGGTTTGTTCGCGCACGAAATGGTTCCCGTCGAGTTGATTCGGGCGTCCGGCGTGCATGTCGTGCCACTCGTCTTCGTTGGGCCGGAGGAATATTCCTCGACGGGCGGCTCATTCATAACCCACAGCGCGTGTAGTTTCGCGAGAAACATTGTTGGAGGATTCATTCACGGGGATATTAGCTTTTACAAGTACATCGAGAGTATAATACGCACGAATTATTGCAACGGGGATTTCATCGGGATGGAATATTTGTGCCGGGAATATAATATGCCATGCATCGATCTATCCATTCCCATGAAGACCCAAGGCTACTCGCTTGCTTTTTTCCACGAGCAGCTCAAGCGCTTCAAGCAGAAACTTGAAGATGTTCTGGCCGCTCCGATCGACGAGGCTGAAATCCGGCGGCAGATCTCTATCCACAATAATTTGCGCCAGGTTCTTCGCCGCTTGCTTGATCTTGGCATCCGGGGCGCGGAGCTCTTGCATCGGTATCAAGAAGCCGCCGTGCTCGAGCCTGCCGAGATGATCGCGCGCCTCGATTGCTTATATTTCCAGGAGGCTGCGCAGCATTCACCACCTTCATCAAGTTCAAGCTCGAACCCTCGGATCATGCTCTCAGGTGATCCGATTTTCATCAACGACTTCTTCGGTGATTGGCTGGAAGAGTTCGGAGCGACCATCGTGTATTATGACACGTGGATCGGTGGCCGGATGGCCGAGTTTTCGATCGACGAGGTGGATCCCGACGTGTATCATGCCCTGGCAAAAGGCTACCTGATGGAACAAGGGCTGGAGCGATCGGTGCCTGCTGCGATGGAGAAAAGGATAAAACGAGTGTCTAGCAAGGTGGGTACCCAAAAAATCGATGGGATCATCAACCACACGCTGAAGTTTTGCGATTTTCAGGCCATCGGGAGAACCGAGTTCAAGGATCGACTTGGCCAGCACGTTCCGGTTCTCGATATAGAACGGGATTATGCACAATCGAACCTAGGCAATATCAAGACCCGCGTGGAAGCGTTCATTGAGCTCGTAAAAGGAGGAGCATGAATATGTTCGTGAGCCCGAAAAGATACGACTTAATAAATTCTGTTGAAACGATCAAGCTCGCGCACGCCTTCTTTTCTGGCCGCGAGCTCGTTAACATGTACAAGCAGAAGAACCCCGGCAAGAAAGTGGTTTCTGTGACACTCCCGTACTCGGAGATCATAGTCGCAATGGATGCTATACCGCTGAACCTCCTTCGTTACGAGGAATTCACTTATAAAAACACGCACGCTCTGCTCAGGAATATGACGAACCTCACGAAGACTTTCGGATGGACGGCGATGGACAATCTCATGAAAGTCGCGTATTTCACCCGGGCCGGCGCGGATATCGTCGACATTATCGTCGAAAACCTGATAGGAGCATTGACTGAACGCAATGCTTACGTTACCAAGCAAGCCGAGCAGCACGGATTTCCCGTGGACTCGTGTTTCGGCTCCCGCATGCTCTATGGAATAAACTTAACCGTCGGTAAAATCGCCGATGCATGTTTCGACGTCGTGTATCGATGCCCGTTCTTTTACAAGTATTATGATTCACTCACCCCGTTTATGAAAAACAATTACATTCTCGATGTTCCCGTCGATAATGGCGATACAGCCGAGAAAACGCTGGAATCCGATCTGATGGAATTTATCTCCATGATGGAAAAATTGACTGGCAACAGGTTCTCCGAGGAACGTCTCGCCGAGGCATTGAACATCACGAACGAGCTCAAGGCCTTGTACAAGGAAATCCTCTTCGTCATTGCCAAGAATAACGTGATCCCGTACAATCCCCTCACGTTTAGCAACGTCCAGGCCGTCATGATGTACTCGTTCATCGATTTCAACTCGAACCTCAAGGCCTACAAGACCAACCTCAAGAATCTCTACGCGGAAATGCTCAAGAAGGTGGAATCGGGAAACGGCTTCGACGCGTCGAAGACCCCCAAGGTTCTGTACACGCCTATGTTCACGGGCCTGGAAGAGGAGAACGTGAAAATCTTGTCACGCCTCGGGGCTCGCGTGATCCTTGCAGACTGGGAGATTTTCGGGTACCTGGAACCGGTGAACACCTCGAATAACGTGCTGCGGAATTTCGTGCGCCACATGCTCAAGATGGGCCAGTTCCTCGGCCCGAACAGCGAGACGCTCGCGAGCACCATGATCCGCGTCGCCAAGGATCTCAACGCGGACGGGGTCTTGTTCCAGAGTTCCTTCGCGTGCAAGAACATCGCGCCGGTACTCAAGATTTTCAAGGAAAAAGCACGGCTGAGTGGTATTCCGGTCGTGGAAACCAGCTTCAACAATATGGGCGAGAATATCGAGCAAAATAAGACCCGGCTCGAAGCCTTCATGGAAATGATTAAAGAATGAGACGGCGGATGATGAAAAATGCTTTTTCCGAGTGGAAGAGGCTCCACGGTGAAGAGGCTGTTACTTCTGACGCTTTAATTTGACGATCACGATTATATGGCATATGATGAAACCAGCTATCACTGAGTGGAAGAGGCTCCACGATGAAGATGCTGTTACCTCTGATGCTAATCATTCACGCGATTGATCCGCTATGGAAAAAAAACAACCGACCTGTTTTATGAAATACAAGAGATTGCCGTGCATCAAGGCAACGAGCCCGAACCCGCGGGATATCGAGTGCGAAAGATGCTTGTGGAATTATACGCGGGGCGGGTCAATTTCAGCTATGGAAAAACTTTTCGCTCGTTACCGGGGAAACAAGGCATGATCTAAAAACCAAAATTGTTTTATATGATTCTGACTGAATAACTGTCTAGAACGGCACTTTCAAAATGGATGCGTGGGAAGGACCCGTTTTTTCATCCAAAAAAAAGTATAGAATACCACTTTCAAACTGGATGCGTGGAAAGACAATGGCTCAACCACCACCTGATGATGTCGCAGCAAAAATAATACATACCTCTCCGGATATCACGTTAGATAATGCACCTCAAGCGTTATTCGCAAGCGGCAGCGAGAGCCACGTGGATTTGTTCGGTGAATTATCCGTCGTGGCATTGGAAAGCCCGACCCACATGGTGGTGTTCGATCCGCTGGAGGAAAGAATGTCCCAAGGGATCTTCGACAAAGCAACAAATGTCGACAGCCAGATCGAGGATATCCGGTTTCTTGTCGGAAAGATGGATACCGAAGATCCGCAGATAATGAAGAAGCGCCTCATCCAGATGTTCCGGTTCATAGAACGAAAGAAGTTATTCTTGCACGGCATGCTCGAATTGGATGCCAACGCGTTCGGGTCGTCCTTGTTCGTGGACGTGGAACCGGATATCATCAACAAGCTCGAAGCTATGCACAAGCACTTCCGTGATGGGAAGACCTTCCCGAAATTCGAGTCCACGGGGGAGGAGCAAGATAAGAAGACAGTCACGATCCGCTTCATCGGCCGGTACTCGACGCTCGGAAAGCTCTGGCCAAAGCAGGAATCCGCGTCCGGAAAAGATTTCATGGTCAATTTAAATGATATCAAGGGCCACGTGGCCGGCATCGTCGTGGCAAACAAAGGTGTTGCAGAATTCATCATCCTCGCCGACACGCTCACGAAGCAAGAATTCAAGATCGACTGGCTGGTCATGAGAGGCCTCATAGAGGATTTCAAAGCGAAGAACAAGGTCCCGATTTGCTGGTTCAAGTGGGAGCTGGGTTTGCGAGCGATCGCGAACATGCGAACCTACATCATCATCAAGGATGACAAGGATATCAAGAAGGTTGTCGATGATTACAACAAGCGCATTGCCAAGATCGTGATGGAATATTACAAGGACGCTGGTGTCGTCGGTACAGAACCGCAAGTCGACCTGGTGAAGCTTTCCGAAGCCGATAAGAAGGTCGCTATGGATGATATGCAAGGAGCCATAGAAGCACTCAACAAGCTGTATCGAGACACGGACAAGAAAACGTGAACGTGCCGTCTATCGCGACCGCGATGCAACCTTTTTTTACCATCATCTATAGATATGAGTTAGTGAAGCTATTCAATCACATCAAGGAAGGTGCGTGGAGAAAATGCCATCACTCGATCTAGAACTGTATCCCGCCGTTCCCATCCAGGAGAACGTGGATGTCGACTTCGAGCTCAGGAAAAACATGAAAAACTGGGATAAACCCTTTTTCTTCGAGCCGAGAAAATGCTTTGACATAAAAGAGATAAAAACTTTTTGCGATCCCATCATAGAAAAGGGCTTGGAGCACGTGATCGTGATCGGCACGGGAGGGAGCATCCAGACCATGCTCGCCCTGATGCCATTCTGCGAGCGGCATGTCCATCCCATCACGAGCTCCCGTCCAACGGAACTCAAGGAATTATTTAAAATCCCGGGCATCAAGGAAAAATCCGTCGTGGTGCCCATCTCGCGCGGCGGTGAAACGCTCGATATCAACTCGGTCTTGTTTTTATTTACCCGGTACAAGATGCTAGGGCTCAATTCCAAGGGCGCGATGAACGGTATTTTGAAAACCCTCAGCGCCCCGGTCATGGATGTGCCCGATCTCAGCGGCCGGTTCGCGGGATCGTGCACGAACGTGGGGCTCGTTCCTGCCTATCTATCCGGCATCAATATCGACGTGTTCATAGGTGGCCTCGAAGAAGGTTACGAGCTCTATGGCATGAAAATGCCCTATTCGGCAAACATCGCGAAGAAATTGGCATTTTATTTATTCAGGAGTTACAAGAACGGCATCCGCAATGTGTTCAACATGCCATATTTCTCGTGGCTCGAAGGGGCTGTTGGCCTCTGGGTGCAAGAACTATCGGAAAGCACCGGGAAAAACAACGTCGGCCTGTTGGGCACGAGCCAACCGGCGCCGGTTTGCCAGCATTCCGTGCTCGAGCTCTTGTTGAACAAGCAATTCCACACCCTGCCCCTGCTCTGGACCGTCGACAAGGATCCGAATGATATGCCGCTCAATTCAACGATACCTCACGTGCAAGACAAAACCGCTGCGCAAACGGTCCTGTACCAGGCAAACGCGACGTTTGAGGCCTTGCTTACGAAGGGGAACCCGGCTGGCATGATCGCCCTCGATGTCCCGACCGTGAAAAACATGGGCCATCTCATCTCGTTCATCCAATCGACCGTGTATTACACGTGCATGCTCTTCAACGTGAACTGGTCGGATAATCCAAATGTTTTGCTGGGAAAAGAAATATGCAACAAGGCAATGGCTGACAAGAAATCCTGGGGCGAATTACGGGAGGCTCGGAAGCAAGCCGCGGGCGATCACTTCAAGGATTTTTGGGTCCTATGAATTCTTGAAATTCAAATGTTCCTCATTTTTTAATTACACGATGTACTACGAGCTGAAGTTAGTTATGGAAAGCGAGCAACACCGACAGAAGTTAATCGTTCACAAGTTTGGCGGGAGCTGTTTAGCCGACAAGGAAGCATTCGCGAAAACCTTGTCGATCATGAAAAAGTTTCAAGACAAGCCAACCATCGCCGTGTTGTCAGCTTTCAAGGGCGTGACCGACCAGTTGCTCAAGTTGATAGAGCTCGCGATCGAGGATATCGGGGCTGCGGAAGCATTTTGTGCCAAGCTCGAAGCGTTCCACGTCGATATGGCCAAGCAGATGATCTCGAACGAGGAAGCATCGAGAGATGCCTTGGATTTCGTCAACGCGAGGTTTAACAAGCTCTACACCGCGATACGGGACATTTTCAAAGGTGGTATGCCCCCGCACATGCAAGATTACGTGGTTTCCTTCGGTGAACGATTGTCAACGTATTTATTCGCTTGTTTCTTGAAAGGGGAAGGGATGAATGCCGAGTTCTTTTCCGGCGATTCCTTGATCACCACCACGGCGGATTTTGGCAATGCCATGCCGATCATGGATAAGACCCGCGTGAAGGTCATGCTGGAGCTGGTGCCGGCATTGCAGGAAGGCAAGCTCGCGATCGTCACGGGGTATTACGCCGAATGCGACGATCATCTCGTCACGACGCTCGGTCGCGGCGGTTCAGATTTCACGGCGACCATTCTTGCAAATGCGCTAGTCGAGTATTATGATCCCGAAGTGCTGTTCTGGAAAGATGTCGACGGACTACTCACGGCAAACCCGAAAGTCGAGCCTGCCGCCACGCTCATCCAGGAAATATCATACGACGAGGCCAAGGAGCTCGCGTATTTCGGGAGCAAGGTTCTCCACCCGATATGCTTGCGCATGGCCATGGAACGCGACATTCCCGTGCAGATACGGAACTTCAACAAGGATCTCGACGCGCGATTCACGGCAATCTCCAAGTACAAGAAAAAAACCGGGGAGATCGTGAAGTCCATATCATCCGTGGATACATGCACGATGATCACGCTCCAGGGCGCAGCCATGGTCTCCCTCCCCGGCATTGCAGCGCGCCTCTTTGCCATCATGGCGCGCGAAAAGATCAACATCATATTCATCAGCCAGGCATCGTCAGAGAACAACATCACGTTCGTCGTGAACGCGCAAGAAGGAATGGCCGCTGTCAAATCACTCAAGGAATCGAAATTCTTCGGCAAGCAGTGGTTCGACATCCTCCACGAGGATATGAGCTTGATCGCCGTCGTCGGCCATGGCATGGCATATCACACCGGCGTCAGCGGGAAGATCTTCACCGCCCTTGGCGATGCCGGCGTGAATGTCCGGGCAATCGCCCAAGGTAGTTCCGAGCTCAACATCTCGATCCTGGTCGAGCCCAAGGATCTCAAGCAAGCGATCCACGCGATCCACGAGAAGTTCATCACGAAACTCATCTAGTGAATCCTCATGGCAAAGATCGATCGAAAAACAGGCGAACAAGACAACGGCGAGTTTGAACACAAGAAGCGGTTAGGCAAGGACGAATACTTCATGGAAATCGCCAAGATCGTCGCCAAGCGTTCGACATGCCTCCGGCGTGATGTCGGAGCTGTTCTCGTGAAAGATTCGCACATCATCAGCACGGGATACAATGGAACCCCTGCCGGGCTCCCGCATTGCACGCCTGAAACTTGTGTCAGAAAGAGATTGAATATACCGTCGGGAAAAGATCCGCAGCTCTGTCGTGCTGTCCACGCCGAGTTAAATTGCATAATCCAAGCCGCGAGGCACGGGACATCCATCGAAGGCAATACTACGATTTACGTGACTGCATTCCCGTGTATCGATTGTACGAAGGTTCTCATCAATGCCGGCATAAAACGTATCGTATACCTCGGCGAATATGATTCGTCGAACGAAGTGCGCAATGCACTCATCAAGGAATCCGACATTCGACTCGAAAAATACACGCCTAATGGCGAGTCCTAGATTCCCGGATCATGCTTTTTTATACCAGGCGTTTATAACCGCTCCCGTGCAATCACTATCCATGCAAGCACAAGTACAAGATGGAAACAAACCACTGGGCTTAGCACGGAAGCTATATGATTTCAAGCCCGCGTTGCTCATGGCATCCGGGGCATTGCTCGGGTCTTTACTCATCGTGTTTTTTAGCGTCGTGTACTCCCACGAGATCTTCTTTTCCGACCGGTGGGATCCATACAAGATAAAGTATATTGAAATATGGTTCTTCACCTTGAGCATCGCCGTGCTCACACCAACCGTTTTAAGAATTTTCAAGAAAGATATCCTCGCCTGGTACACGCGTGCAGGAATGGTTGCTTTGACCATCGCTCTCGTCATCTGGGTGACTGGTATCTGGCCCGCGTCTACCACGGAGGCCGGTTACACGGCGATCGGGTATGCTTTCGTGGAAAACATGATCCCTTTTCAGGTTTCATTGCATCTCGCGGCGTCCACGCTGGCAAGCCTATTCTTGCACCAAATTTCGGTTAAACGAAGCGAAAAGGCCAGCGCGTTCAAGAACGTGGCAATCCAGCTATTGGGCACGTTATTATTAGGTTCTGGTTTGTTGCTCGTGATGCAATCTTTCCAATACATTGGATTGTATACGATTTTTGTTATCGCACCCGTTTCGATAGCATTGCTTGCGGTCTTGGATATCGTGCCCTCTCTAATGGCCGGTCGACACACCTCGAGCAAAATTCCTGCGGAACAAATCGATCCAATGGTGGAGGGCACCCCCGCGAAGATCCGGGCCTTGCTCTTTGCAGGAAGCCCGATAATCGTGTATTTGCTCATCCTTTTTTGCGTAGGAGAAAAAACTTGGGAATCAGCGGCATCATTGATACCACTCGCGCTCCCGTTAGTCGAACTGATCACCATTTCTATCTATTACAACATGGCTCAAAAAAAGAATAACGTGATTGCACCGCGCGCTTATGGTGATGTCGTTCGGGCTACACTTTCCTTCATTGCTTGTTTGCTCGGTCTCTTGATAGCATTGACCATCGCCGGTTATTATCGATATTTAGTCGGAACTATGATCGTGCTCATGACAACCATCGCCGTGGGCTTTGTTGTAGCTATGGTCTTGCGAGCATTCAAGCAAGAAAGCATGAGCGAAACGGCCATTGCAAAACGATATCTCCGCATCATGGAGGCTGGATTAGTGATACTTACACTAGTAATGGCTTACAGCGTGATCTTCTGGGAAGACTTCTTGAGCCATAACCCTTTACCAGACCCACGAATCGTTCCATTTCCTGGTGTAGCGGCCGTGGGACTTGCCGGTCTTGGCATCGGCATGCTGAGCTACTGCGGGATCGGCAGCATCGGGGAATACCACCGCAAGACCGTTCTAAGCCGCGATCATGAACCTGCGTGGAATGCAAATGCGACGATTTACCTTGTCCTACTTATACCATCCTTGTTCTACATGGGACAGGTGTTTTTCGAGTCTCGCGTCTTTGAATGGGTAGCCCATATCGTGGAAAACCTAGAAGAGGTCGTGGTGTCGATCTTGGTATATGGCATGGTTATCGTACTTATCGGGATAGGGGTCGTTATTGCCATGCTTCGTGCCGGCATCCGATCAATGAAGGCTCCATTACCACGTGCTATTTTAAACGAAGATTCTTTCCCGCGGCGAGCGCGTCTAATGAGCATCGCTGTCGTGGGGCTGGTATTCCTTTCATTTATCGGCACTGCTTCGATTATGACGATGATTCCGCGCGTGGAACCGGCACACCGTGCATTGATCGCCAATAACGATGCGTTTTTGCTGTGGAGTACCTATCCTGGCGAAAAAGTGACCGGGTCATACGTTCCCGGGGCGTTCGCCACGACGGCGATCGAGCTGAACGTTACTATGGCCGCCGGTGAGACCGAGAGGCTGCATCTCGTCATCACGCCGAAGACAAGCATCGGTGATTTGCAAGTAAACCTGACTGATTTCAGGTACGCTGTTTCGAGCGCATTATTCCCTGCGGATGGTCTTAATTGGTATTATGTAACATACAATTTCGATGGCCAGGAAGAACGTTTGGTTCCCGGTAACCCGTACCAATACAGGGGGCGGGAAAATCGATCCGCAGCATATTTTGACCAGATCAACAACTGGACAGTTCCAAAAGGTCAAAATCAGCCTATTTGGTTGAGCTTCACGTCGCTTTATAACACGACCGCCGGCGCCTACTTGGGTAACATCACGGTTTCGTGGAGCGATGCCAGTGGCGCTCGATCCTTCCAGATCCCAGCAAGAGTTACCGTTCTCGATTACCAGAAACCGATCAAGTATCGCTTCGGGACAATGCTCGGTAACGACCAAATCCCCATGCTGCAGCAATCCGTCTGGCGGCACGGGCGAATGGGCTATCGTCCGTTGTATCCCGCGATGGTACCACCCGCACTCATCTCGTCTGTTAACTATTCTACAGGTGTGTACTCCTTGAATTTAACCGGCTTCAACGAAGCATTGAATGTTTGCGCGAGGGCGGGGTACACGCACCAGATCTACAATCAAATTTCGGGGAATGCACTCGGAGACCCCGGAAAATTCACCTCGGCGTGGAATGCCACGGTTCTCAACATCCTCTCCGATGTCCAGGCTAACCTGTCGAACACGTACTTTGACTTGCCATATGGACAAGGCCAAATCCGTGCCATCGATATGATTTTCGAGGATCTCGCCGACGAGCCGGGGAAAGATGACGCGTATCGCTTCCGTTTTGGACAATTGCTCGACCAGGCGGCGCCAGATCTTCGTCTCCTTTGCACGTGTGGCATATCCCGGGAAGCAGCATCGTGGCCCGGGTGGAGTGGCCCCGGTGGTGTCTTCGACGTGGTGGATGTTCGGGTGACCGGCCCGCTTTCATTCCAGCAATACAAGGATGACCCGTACGTTCGGGATCTCTACGTCCAGTATCCTGCCGAAAATTGGATCTACTGGATAAATGCCCCGTGGCCTCCTTATCCCAACAGCGCGCAGGCGTACAACCCCGGTTCCGGAATCTTCTCCCAAGTCATTCAATACTACGTGATTTCGAATGTATCCGGATTTCTATTCTGGACGGCGGGGGACATGGCGTGGGCGGATGGTGGCGATGGATACGCGGGCTGGGGCTGCGGGCGATACTTTTATTATCTCGAAGACGGGTCCAATGATTATGACGTGGGATACCGGTTCGAGCTCTTGGATGACGGTATGGAAGTAGCCGAGCTCGTGCGGCACCTCGATGCAATGATTGCCGGAACAGCGGGATCTTTGAACGCAACAGCGATGCAACATGCCCATGACATCCGTGCGGCATTCGATGCCATGTTCCCGGATTTCTATGCATATCCGAGCCCTCAAAAGTTGGGGGCACTCTACGCGCTTCGCATGGAGTTGTTGCAGTTCCTGGCCACCAACACGTGAAACGTTTCTTTTTTCGAATCAAGACTTTTTTTCCCTTTTTTGAGCATAAAGCGCCTTTTTTTTCCATCCATGAACCTTCAATTGCCATTATCACGCAAATCTTGATTCAGGTCAAGCAAAAAAGTCTTTTTTTTTGATCAAAACCGGAAAAAAAGTCGGGTGGCGATCATTCTGGTAATAGAATTCGTGCACGGATTCCATTTTCTTTTTCGACAAAGGAAAAATTCTTTTATCACGAAATCCTACAAAGACCACGGCCTTCAGGCCGTGGATACGACGGGAAGACATGTCGCGCCAAGTTGATCTCCAGAAATTCAGCACACCCCCGTCATCTATAAATCCTTGCACGATGGAAACAAGCAATGGAGATCGACCGGGCGTTCAAGATCCGCCTTTACCCGACCGCGGATCAGGCTGCATTGCTCGTCAAGACGTTTGGTTGCAAGCGGTTCATCTGGAACGCGATGCTGGCCGAACGAATGGCATGGTACCGGGATCACGGCAAGAGCATCGGGAACCAGCGAAAAACCGAGAAGGAATGGAAACTCTCGTTCCCGTTCTTGAAGGCCGTGGATGCCATCGCGCTGCAACAAGCACGCATCGACCTCGATCGTGCTTACGACAACTTCTTCACCGGCCGCGCCCGGTTTCCATTGTTCAAGTCCCGGAAAGGCAAGCAATCATACCGGACGATCAACGTGAATGACAACGTCAAGATCGATTTTCATCGGTGCCACCTGACTTTGCCAAAAGTCGGCCCTGTTGCCTACCGGGACAACCGGGCGTTCACGGAACGGGTGCGGAGCGTGACCGTGTCGAGAACCAAGACCGGTCGATTTTTTGCATCCATTCTCGTGAAGCAAGAATGTAACGTCGAACCGCTGGCTGCATTGCAAGAAAGCAAGATAGCCGCGTTCGACATGAGCGCGAGAGACTTCCTCGTCGGCGAGCATGGCCGCTGCGAGAATCCACGGTTTTACCGTTCAGCTGAACCGTGGCTCGTGCGGTTGCACCGCCGCGTGTCGCGCAAGGTGAAAGGATCGTCGAACCGGGACAAGGCACGGGTTCGATTGGCGCGGCTTTATGAAAGAGTCGGGCACCGGCGCACCGATTGGCTCCAAAAAATCTCGACGATACTCGCGAACGAGCATGACGCGATCATCATCGAGGCCTTGAACGTTGCGGGCATGAAACGGTGGAACGGCGGCATCGCCAAGTCTGTCACGCTAGACTTCTCGTGGAACGCGTTCGTGCGCATGCTCGGATACAAGATGACGTGGCGTGGAAAGCAGCTCGTCACGATAGACCGTTTTTACCCGTCGAGCAAGATGTGCTCGGCGTGCGGTGCCGTGAACAGCACGTTGACGCTTACCGACCGGCATTGGACATGTCCGTCTTGCGGCGTGATGCACGACCGGGACGTGAACGCG
>JAUQYW010000600.1 GCA_030587525.1 Candidatus Sigynarchaeota archaeon
CGCGTTCACGCGTGAAAGGGCCGCGCGCGGCGGGTGCATGATGTCCATGCCCCGGTACCCGGCATGACGTGCCGCAGGTTCGATGCGTTCGTGGCGACGCGGGACTTTCCAGCCCGCGCCGGCGCTCACGGCTCACCTCCGTTCGTGGCGATAGACGTGCGCGTGCTGCGATCGAAGCACCAGGTAATCGCCCCGTCCATGTGGAGAACAACGACAAGAGATTATATAAACCACGAAGCACCACGGAATTTCTGATCGAGAGATTCATCCCCCAACACCCACTCCGGGAACGACGATGAGGGTCATATATATTGTCCAGTATTGTTCAAGTATTTATGAACTGTTAACCAACCCCCGAGTTTAAAAAAAGCCATTCAATCATCCGCAACCGATTTTACAATCGCCTTAATTAAGGTCATTGTTTCCACGGATGATGCGTGCCATGCCAGACGATGACAGCGATGCTACGCGCGCCTTGTACACCGCGGAGCGCCTTGAAAATCGCGGGGATTACGCCGGAGCATGCAAGATTATCCAGGAGGCGCTCGAAAAGCACCCGGAGAACGACGCCCTCGCTAAAAAATACAAGGACTTGCTCGCGACGATTTGCTGGCGGTGCTAGCTCGCCGGTCCACGTCCGCGAAAGTGGAACGGGGAAATGTATAATGGGCGCAGGGCAGATGATGTGTACATCGCCCGGCATAAACGGCCACCAGTGAAACCACGCGAGCTGATACCCGTGCCATCGGAGGAACACACAACCAAGGAGTTGCAGCAGATCCCAGCCAGCGAGCGGCATGCTCTCGATGCAATCGCCGCGACCGCTGGCTTGGACACGATATCGTACTTTTCTCAGGACATAAAGACTCGAACGTTTGATCGCCGCGCGATCATCCGGAATGGCCACGTCGTGGCACTTTTCATACTTCCTGATTATTATGTGATCGACCCCGAACGATCCGACAGCTGGGACGAGAATGGTAATCCTGAGAGGGACGACGTGGTTTATCTTGCAAACAAGCGCTTGGGGAGGCTGCCACCCGAAATCGGCAACCTACAATACCTCGAGGTCCTGGACGCGCATTGGAACGAGCTGGCCTCCGTGCCGCCTGAACTCGCCAAACTCCGTTCGTTGAAGGAACTCCGCATCTCATCAAACAATCTCGAAGCAATTGATGCGCCGATTACGAAATTGGTCAAGTTGACGAATCTTGATATGAGCTTCAACTCTATCAAAGCGATTTCGCCCGATATCGGCATACTCGTGGACCTGGAGCGGTTAAAATTCGGTGATTCGTTCGACATGGGCAAACCGCTGCGGCTCCCCGAAACGATAGGCAACCTGGTCAAGCTACGCTACCTCTCGATCGAGAATTACCCTGCGTTGGACGTGCCGGCAGCGTTCGGTCGACTCGCCAGCCTCGAAGAGATCGACATGTATTACGTCAACGTTACCCGGCCAGATGAAATGACGACCATAATTAATAATTTGCCATCGATCAAGAAAGCAGGCTTGTCTCATTGCAATTTCTCGTGGAGCGGGAAGATCAAGGCCAAGCCGTGAAAAAACGCTTTTCGTGCTTTTCTTAGCAGATATTTTCATACCGCTTGTCATGGGTGACTTTCACTTGTATCGCCTACTAGAGCATAATTGCGGAAGATCTCGGCCATCTTAGCCCGTTCTTGCTGTCGCCGGTCCCGATTTCCCTGGACACGGCGAGTCATCGTAATCGCCATCACCACCGTCGAACCCACGAGAATCGCCGTGATAAGGATCGCCACGAGCCAGGCAAACTGGTACGCGCCGTTCAGCAAGACATAGGTAAAGAGAAGCATCGAGATGCTAGCGGGTACCATGCACGCTGCAGCGAAGCAGCAGCTGTCCTTCATGACGCCGGGGGTCGCTTTGTCGATGCGTGCTTGGCATAATTTGAGCTGTTTCCTATCGTCCTCGTCGAGCTGCGGGAAATGCCGGGTGCAAGCACCACTCTCGTAATGATCGGGGCACACGAGTGTCTTGCAGATGCCGCACTGTCGCACGTATTCTAAACCGTCCGCCTCTGCACTGCAAATCCCACACCGGTATATTACCATACTCATGCTCGCCTCCCCAGCCGGATTTGCGTGCCCGCTTGTTTTTCTTTCCTCGATTGGCTGATCGCTAATAAAATGAAGGCCAACATCCCCACCAAAAACAAGAATACCCAGTAAGAAATCATGATCTCGTTTGAAGTGAGTGTTCCCACCATCAGCCAAAGAATGACGCTGCATGCCCACACGATCATCCCGATGAAGAGATTTTTTTCAGATTTTTTCAAGTGCTCGAACGTTTGACGGTCATCGGATGATAGCTCGGCTTCATGCTCGGGGCATAGCCTGTTCTCCGAATAACAATTGACGCATAGGGTCTTCGAGCATATCAAGCATCGGTACGGGCGCGCAGCACGCCCACCAGTCCAGGCCGGGGTCCTATCACCGCAAGCATCGCAGATATACCGAGCCCCCTCGCGTTCCGAAAACTTGAGACGTATGTTCGATTTCTTCAGGATGGAATAAACTTTCATCTTGTTTTGATCGGCCAATTGTGCAGCCAGCAACCCCACGCCTATCCCTGCAAAGGAAGATGTGAGACCGATGATCACGTGCGGGGGAAGTGTTGTTCCATGTTCCACCCCGATAATGAACGGGGTGATGATGCCCATCATAAACATGACCAAACCAGCGACCGCCACCGCGATTTCGATCCGGTGGTAGCGAGCCTTCCGAGCCAGCACCGCCCGTGTTTCTTCGGGCAATCGATCGAAATGCTGCGGGCACAACGCGTCTCCCTTGAAGCATCGCTTGCACACGGGAGCTAGGCATTGCTTGCAATACCGCGTCGTTCTTTGCGAGATCGGGGTTCCGCAACTGGAACAAACCATTCCTTCTCGATCTCGGCCATCATCCCACGCCTCGGCAGGTAATTCCTCGCCAGCATAGTCGCTGCCATTCTCTTCGCTGGTCTCCCTGCTCTTCACGACGTGCTGGTCGAATGGCTTCTTGCCCAGGTGATTCTGGTACCGGGGAATCAACCTGGCGGCGAGTTCCCGGACATGATGGGGAGATTTCTCGCTCGCGATCTTGAACTCCTGCTGGTCTGCGGAGGAAAGCATGCTGAAATGCTCTCTGCACAAGCCGAAGAAATAATCATCCTGGCACAGCGGTGCAAGGCAAGCTTCGCACTGGTAGATGCGAACCGTGTCGTACACTTTTTTACCGCACGCGGCGCAAATATATTGGTAATTGTCTTGAAGTTTCAGGGATTTCCCGCTCCTCGCTCATCGTGGCTTTGCAAGTTGAGGACGTTTGATATAACCAAGCTAGACTTTCTTTATCTATGTTTGACCAAAGCAACCGTGACGGCACTGGTTGCTTCCCTCGAAAAATCATTATCAGCGTGTAGAGGATATCCAGCTCTGCACCGCGTGAACTACCAGCGACCAAGACACCGAGGCAAGCTTCATGGACTCCCTACAACTGCACGGCATCTTCACCTTCGGCGACCCCCATCTCCCGGAAGACATCCAGGTCTCGAAATTCGGGTTCGATCCCGCCTATTTTCGCACCCTCGAAAATCACTTGTACGAGCTACAACCAGCCGTGCTGCTCATCGCCGGCGACCTCACGTGGCACCACGACATGCAGCACGCGGCGGGCCAGATCGAAAGGCTGCACTGCTTGCCATCGCCGAGAAAATACTTCGTCGAGGGAAACCACGACCCGTGGTTCGACACGCTCGACAACACATACGATGCTTGCCAGAAGAAAGCCCAGGAAATGTTTTCGAGCCCGGATTTCTATTACATCGGTGGCCGGGCAGATGCTTTCAAGTTATCGTGCACCAGCATCGATTTTATTCCCCGGAAAGAACGAGCCGATGAGGATGCCATGATCGGGATCTGCGGCACCCGGGGGTACATGCGCGACCAGGAGGAGACCACAACGGACGATTATGGTCAATTCATCATCCAGCGAGAAAGCCTGAAGCGAGCGCTGGACGCTCTCGAAAAGATCTCGGAGGAGCAATCGACGGTCGCCAACATCTGCATGCTACACCATCCCGCAACCCACCAATTTTTCGGGCAGCAGGAGCAAGATTATGAAATGTTCCGTACCATCCGGGAGTACAAGATCGTCGGGACCGTCATCTTTGCCCACGTGCACTCGCCGCATTTACCGTACATCTACAAGGAGTTGTACAATATACACCTTTACTGCGTGCCAATGGAAAAAATGGAATTCCACGCGGCGAGGGTCGTGTTGCGGCGGAACG
>JAUQYW010000609.1 GCA_030587525.1 Candidatus Sigynarchaeota archaeon
CCGAGAAATGCTGCGACCATGGCGTCGTCTTGTTTCTTTTCTTTTTCGGGTTTCTTTTCCTTGGACTTTTCCTTTTTCTTGCCTCCACCAAGGAATGCCGCTACCATAGCATCATCTTGTTTTACCTTCGTTTCAGCAGGGCCCTCCTTGACCCCGCCGATGAGCTCCGCCATGGACCCAGCTTTTTTCTTCACTTCGCCGCGATCGATACCGGTCAAGTATCTCGAGTTGGACGTGAACACCAGGAAGATGATGCCCGCGATGCCGAGCATGATGCCGCCAAAAAGCGTTCGCGGGGGAATTATTCCGGGGATGTCTACCTTCAAGGATTTCCACGTGATGGTGAAGTTGAATATCAAGCCGAGTATCGCAGCGAGGAGCGTGTAATAAAACACCTCGATGATCCTGCTTCCGGCAAAGTCTTTTATCCGGGAGCTGTCATTCCGGGCTGCTTGCGCCCGGAAAAACAAGGTTAACGCTGCCCCTGCACTCGTGCCGCTGAATACCAGCGATAACGGCGTTAAGCTGAACCGCGGGACATAGTCATTAATGATGATCGTGGGGATCAAGATAGCCGCCGTGATGAGGAATAACGCGCTGGTGTCTCGCTTCTTGAATATCGTCATGAAAACGAAAACCCCGATGCCCATGAAGCTGAAGAACACGAATGCTTGCAGGCCATAATCGGGTGTTGGGACCCTCAAGTATCGCACGACATCGAAGAAACTGGCAAATGCTACAACCAAGAATAGCATGATAGCGGTTCCCATGAAGGTTCGTGGCCCATCGCCGGTGGCAAGGAACCTGTCGCACCATGCAAACTGCACGGGCGCCGATGGTTGCTCGACTGATGGCGTTTGTTCAGGCCGTCCCACGCGACCGAGAGCGATCAACGGGGGGATCGCTAGCACGACGATGATGTGCACGAACAGCAACGACTCCGTTTTCATCGTGGCGGGGAATATCCACATCGCGCCGATGATTACTATCGCGAGCAAGAACGGGAGCCCCGGCATCTTTTCATTGCGCGAGGCTCGGCGTGCCATCAGGCCAAGCATCGAAAGTATGCCAGAAATGATCACACCTGCAAAAAATAATATCAAAGGAACTAGATCCGCAATCCAGCCTCGAATCTCGACAAAATACATCACTATGCTCATCACAGCGCAACCGTATGATACAATCGGTACCAGCGCGGGCCTAGCCTCGAAATATGTCCAGCTTCCAGGCGGCCCCGATTTCCGCTGCAATTTTATCAAGAGCGCGCCGATTAAGCCAAACGCAGGGCCAATCGCTAACAGTGGGATTGTCAGTCCCGCGATAAAGCCCATGTTCGTGTATGGGAGACTATTGCCCGTGGTGCTTGCGAAGCCATACGGCAGGTACAAGAGCATGAACTGGAAGAACGCCAGGGCGTACGGTAGATCCGCAATTAAGTTGCGCGCCCAGGATCCTTTGGTCGCGGGCTCGGAGCTCGCGACGGGTAGATTTGCACTGTTTGTTGCCATGTTCATGCACCCCATGCCTTGATATTGACCGTGGAGTTCTCCGGT
>JAUQYW010000620.1 GCA_030587525.1 Candidatus Sigynarchaeota archaeon
GCAAGCAAGAGTTTCGGGTCGAGTTCGAGCGCTCTCGTTAGTTTTATAATGGCTTCATCGATATTGCCACTTAAAAGCAAAGCTTGTCCTAAATCGCTCCAGATTTTAGCTGAATTGGACTCGATATCCAATGCTTTACCATGGCAAATAACAGCATCATTATAATTGCCTCTTTGATAATGAATGCAACCAAGTTCATTCCAGATTTTTGCATTGCGTGGTTCAAACTTAAGGGAACTTTCATAACATCGGATGGCATCCGTGATATTTTCCTTGTGGTTATATGCGTTACCTAGTTGGCACCAAATATTTGCATTTTTTGAATCAATTCCCAAAGCAATTTTGAAATAACGGATTGCATCTTCGTACGCTTCAATTTTTAAACTGGCAATGCCAAGATTATACCATGATTTGACCTCAGCGGGTTCTAATTCCGATGCTTTAAGACAATACGGGATAGATTCCTTGAATAATCCTTTTTCAATGAAAAATTCACCCATGTTAAGATGGGGCACGTAAAAATTCGGATTAGCATCGATTTGTCGATTCAATTCATCAATCTCAATGCAATACTTTACGAATGCTTGAGGATTTCTTACTTGATGCCCAATAACCTCGATTCCGCCGAGAATATTGATTAAATATTCTGGAATTTGATTATCGTGAAGTTTTAAGAAATTCAAGCGAGAAAGAGTACCCAATCCCGAGATTGTTTTCAAGCGATTCTTGGCCAGATTCAACGATAATAGATTGACGAATGGATCGAGGTTTTTTATTTCGCTAATACGATTATCTTCGAGATCAAGGTTTTCGAGTTTTAAACATTTTTTCAAGCCTTGAATTGCCGTGATCTCGTTGCTTTTCAAGTACAACGTTTCTAGTGCGGTTTGTTTCGATAATCCGGAAAAATCTTTGAGCTTATTATTGTTCAATATGAGCGTTTTCAAGCTAGGTAACATCGAAGCGGCTAATAATCCTGAAATTGCCGTGATCCGGTTGTTCGCAAGATTGAGCACTTCCAGGTTCTGGAGGTTGTTAGTGGGAGAGATTGTCGTGATCAAGTTATTATCAAGATTTAAACTTCGTAGATTGCATATTGTATCCAAGCCTGAGACGATAGCTATCTTATTAGAACGTAAATTCAAGAATCTCAAGTTCGCCAGTTTCTCTAACCCGGAGATGCTCGTGATCTGGTTGCTTTCCAAGCTCAGGTCTTTAAGCTCGGTTAGTTTTTCTAATCCTCCCATGCTGGTGATTTTATTATTATCGAGTTTTAAAGATTCAAGGGTTTTTAGCGACGAAGGCAATTTAATCGTTCTAATCTTGTTAGAGCTCAAGTTTAAATGCTTTAAAGCAACGAATTTTTCAAATCCCGTGATTTTTTCGATGCTTTCTATATTTTTGCCGATCAACGCTATTGATTGCATATCTGATGAAATGTTTTCAACGAGGGTATTTCCTTCATATTTCAGATTCACAAATGATAATCGAGCGGGTTGCGTTTCCTCAGGCGTTGGATTTTCCTCCGGTATTGCCTCTCGCTCGGGTTCTGGCTTTTTCTCAGGCTTTTGCTTTTGAATAGTTGTTGCTGGCACGATAAAGTCCGAGGGGTAATTATCGCTATCTGTAATTCGTTTTACAGTGTTACGCATTTCGATAAAGGCGATGTCCATGCGTGTATAGTTATCGAGAATCGCGGCGAAGACGAAATCCATCCCGGCATCCATCACCACGATTTTATGGTCCGTTCCCTGGTAAATACTATAATCGAGGGTGCCTGCCCTTATTTCCATACCAATATTTTCACTCGTGCTCAATGTGATAGCCGCCATAGCAGAAACATGCATTTCGGAAATACCTTCCGAAAGATCACTGGCGACGATCAAGCCTTCCTTGCTCACGACCGCGGATCCTAAAACACCTTCGACCTTGCTTCTAAAATCCTTGAGAAAATACGAGAGCACCGAATCAGCCATGATTTCCGTCTCATGAGCAAATAACAAAGTATTCCACGAACCTTGTTTAGGATACTCGTATTTGTACCTTTTAAAATTTGCATCAAAAATATTTTTTGATGACTCCTTGCTTTTAGATCTGTAAAGCAAAGATAGAAAAGGAATGACGTTTACCCCCTTGATATATATTTGATAATTGACTCCTCAATTTCGAAAATTAAGGCTTGTTATTCGTGCAAGCAAAGAAGAAGTTCGTATTGAAGCTCGTCGTCGCTGGAGACGGCGGGACTGGTAAAACCACGCTGTTACATCGATATGTGTCAAATCGTTTTATTGCAGACACGTCAATGACCATCGGCATCCAATTCCACCTCAAGAACATAACATTCGGTGGCGTTGAATGCACGCTGCAATTGTGGGATTTCGCTGGTCAAGACCGGTTTCGCTTTTTGCTGCCAACATTTTGCTCTGGAGCCAAAGGTGGTATTTTAATATTTGATATGACAAGGATGCAAACCACGTTCTCGCTCGAATCCTCATGGCTCCCTATTATTCGCAAAGAAGATCAAAACTTGCCTTTGTTACTCATGGGATCAAAACTGGACATGGTCGATCCTAATTTTCCGGCAATAGAACCCAGTTTTGGAGCAGATTTTATTAGATCCCATAATATTCAAGGTTATATCGAAACGAGCTCAAAAACCGGCGAGAAAGTCGACGAATGCTTTCGCTGGTTAATAAAAGCCATTTTTGATTACAACAAGATTCCGTATGATCCAAATCTTGCATGAAAATGGCCTCCTATGCTTTTCATACGGCAACTATTTAATGCTTAATAAACATCCTTGACATGTCCGTCATATATCGAGACGACGACCATGAAGGATAGTTTTTTCAGTTTTGATGATGAGCCCTCGCCAGTCGTGCGCGACTTGTCGAAACCCCGGAAATACATCATCGACCCGCGGGACATCGGCGGCGTGCTCGTCGGGTCAAAGAGCGTCGACAAGGCAAAATGCAGCATCTGCGATCAAAAGCTCGCGCTGGATATCTTCTATTTTGACGGAAAAACACGCAAGTTCATACGGTGCGAGGGATGCAAGAAATATCTCTTCGAGCTGGAGAAAAAACCCAAGGTAATCGACTGATTTTTGCGAGAGGACCTAGATCGTCGACCATGAGTGGTGACCGGTGGCATGGACAAGGTGAAAGATCTCGAACGAGAACGGGATAACCTCGTCAAAAACATTTTATCGCTCGAGGATCACATCAAGAGGGAACGCACGGTTTCCACGACCGGGTACTTGGAGAAACGGAAGGAGCTCGAAACTCGGCTCATCCAGGTCATGGACGACTTGATCCGCTTGAAAAAACTCGGGTGAACCATCACGTCTGCCGAATTTTATCCCATCCAAGTGGAAATACCAGATCTCGGGGTCGCGAACGCGAAAATGCTGCGCTCGGCCGCGCCGCTCACGGTCAAGACGATCTATCAACTCATGCAGAAGCAAAATTTCGTCACCGGGCGTGCCCGCTGGGTCGACCAAGCCAAGAAGGACGCGATCTATTTCGAGATCGGCATCCGCAAGGGAAAGGAAGGCCAGCCAGGGAAATTGCACCCGCGCGACATCGGGTACTCGTTCAAGATCGACTCGGTCATTTTATACGTCGATGACCAACCGATCCCCTACGATGCCGTCAAGATCGGGGAAATCAAGGAAAATTTTGACATGCTCAGGAACGTGAAGAACGGCATGAGTATCAAGATCAAGCTTGCTTGAAACACGATGAAGGGATGGAACATGAGCAAGGAACAATATGCATATACGGATGAGGAAGGAATCTATTTGGTCAAGCTGGCACGGAAATCGCTCGAAACGCGCCTCAAGACCGGTAAGGCACTGCCTGTCCCTGCTGATTGCCCACCGAAGCTCAAGCAGGACACGGGTCTTTTCGTGACATTGCGGAAGCACGGGGAGCCAGTCGATGAATCGCTGCGCGGTTGCATCGGCATGATCGAGGCGCGGGAACCGCTCGTCGCGGGAGTGGTCCACATGGCATTGGCAGCCGGGTTGGAAGATCCGCGATTTCCACAAGTCAGTGCTAGCGAGCTGGATCACCTGGATTTCGAGGTCACTGCCATGACGGTTCCGAAACTCCTCGAAACCAAGGACCCGGAAGCAATAAAAAAAAGCATCAAGATCGGCCGTGACGGGCTGATCATGGGGCGAGGTTACAGGCGCGGTTTGTTACTGCCCCAGGTTCCGGTCGAATACGACTGGGACGTCGAGACCTTCTTGATGCACACGTGCGGGAAGGCCGGGCTCCCGGGTGATGCCTGGCAAAAGAAGGACACGCAGATCTACACGTTCCAAGGCGAGATCTTCGAGGAAGAAGAGCCTCACGGCAAGATCATCCGGAAGATCATCTCGAAATAGATCCGCATCGGCATGCGTCCATAACTTTTTTCTATGCCAAGTTATCATCGCAGTATTTTCGATACGGGCGCGGCCGGCGTAATGGTTCCCCGCTCTACTCTCCCGCGAATATGCTTGGGAAGAGTTTTATATCCTTCGATTTCATGTAAAACGTGATTGCCATGTATGAACGACGGAAGGAAGCCTTGATACAGTCGCTACAAGGGAACGGCGTCCTCCACGACGCCCGGATCGAGCGAGCCATCTTGATGGTGCCCATGGAGGAATTCATCCCGCCAAGGCTGCTCATGGAGGATAGGATCTATGCTGACACGCCCCAGGTTTTCTATTTCAAGAGCCAAGCGGACCGCAGGACCATTTCCGCTCCCCATATGATTTGTATCATGCTCGAATATCTAAACCTGCGTTCGAACGACACCTTGCTCTTTCTCGGCAGCAAGAGCGGGTACATCGAAGCAATTGCCTCCTTGTTATGCACGGAGGGCCACGTGTACGTCGTGGAAAGCTCGGAGGAAGTACTGGAATTCACGCGGTCAAACTTGCAGCGCACGGGTTTCGGGGAAAACGTGAGCCTCATTCACGGCAATCCGTTGACCATGGCGGGCACGGAAAGCCTCGGGATGTGGGACAAGATCTTGATCCCTTACCAGGTCGAGGAAGCGGATATTTATCCGGCCGTGCGGCAGCTCAACGAACACGGGGTTTTATTCGCGCCCATCGGCGGCGATGATATGCAATACTTCACGCAGATCATCAAGAACGAAGGTAAGTATTACGGTACCCGCATCAGCTCCGTGATATTTTCCCCGCTCGACAAGAACGTGACCTTCTTCTCGCAGCAAGTCCAGTTCCTCGAGCTCGTCAAGAAGCTTAACAAGCAAGCGAACGTGACGACGAACATCGATACCGAGCTCCAGAACGCGCGGGAGGCTCTCCAAGCCCGGCGGGTTCAAGCAGCCAAGGATCCCGTCAACATAATCTACGATTCGGAGATCGGCGATCAGCTGCATGAAAAATACCGGCAAGAGACCCTGGTGAGTGCCCGCGACGAGAGTTGGGATTTCAAGGTTTTTGAGGGCACTGTTGTCGAGCTGGCAATGCAATACCGGGGCTCGGTTCGTGTCGTCACGATCATGAACAAGCTCAACATCCCCTTCGAGATGGTCAAGCTGTACCTAAAAAAATCCACGCAAGGAAAGCTGGTCGGGGACATGAACGATGCCAAGTCGTTGAAATTCGTCCTCAACGACGAGCTTGTCCAGAAAGACCCCGTTACCACGAACATCTTGAATGACCTGATGTTTCACGTTGATAACCTCGACGGTCTTCTAAAAGAAACCACGCTGGCCGAATTCAAGGATATGCTCTGCTACTTCATCGACAAGCTGGAGTTCCTGGAGCGCGAACGAAAGATGCCGTTCCGTAGCACGACCGTGGGCGTCAAGCAGATGGTGCAGCAGGTTGATATGCTCCAGGCGGCCATGGATGGTAAAGGACAAGATTGGCAAGCCACGCGGGGCAAGCTGATGGCCGATCTCGGCAATGGCTTGAAAGATCTGAAAGCAGCGATGCAAAGGTTTTAACCTTCCTTGCTTTTGTTTCCTTGCTCATGTCGTCAGTGAACGTGATCAAGCAAGCGCTGGCCCGAATTTTTTCGCTGGAAGCAGCCGGCGCCACGCCGCGGGAAAAGACCAAGCGGTTCGTCATCGCTTGTGCTGCATGGATCCTCGTGATCCGAGTAGTGCTCGTGATCTGGGCAATCGTCTTTCCCGATTCCCGGCAATTTGATTCGTTCACCACGGTGTCGATCGCGCCGTGGATCACATTCGGCCCCGGCGTGGGGTTCCCGAGCAACGATTCCTACTTCTACTGGCTCATCGCCACCAACGGGTTTTACGAGGCGAAGCTCGTGAACTTCTCGCCGATTCTTCCCGCGATCTTGTTCGCCACGAGAATGATTTTCCAGGAATATGCGCCATTCATCATCAACAGCGTGTTCGCCATGCTCACGCCGTGGTTTCTCTTCGGCTTCTTGACCAATGTTATCAAGGACGAGGCCAAGGTGAAACAAGTAACCGTGCTCATCTTGTTCAATCCCTTGTTCATTGCCTACTCGATCTATGGCATGACGGAGCCATTGCACTATCTGCTATTATTCGTGATTCTTGCTTCCCATTACAAGAAAGGGTTGAAATGGCGCATCGTGGAATATGCTTGCCTCGTGGTACTCGTGTTGAACCGGTTCATCAGCGTGGTGCTCGCCGTGTTTTATGCATACAAGGCTCTTTTCCGCAAGGGGAGCAAGCTCAAGGAGCGAATAATCATGCTCGTGCCCGTCGCGGTCATGGGTGGCACCTACCTTGGCTGGGAACTCTTGTGCAGGATGATTTTCCCGTTCGGGATCTCGCCATCGGAAGCACGTCGATTGTATTGGGGACACGATTTCAACTTCAACCCGCTTGCACCCGATTTTATGGCCAACCAGGCGCCGTTGTTGCTCGCGGGCGCGATCCTTGGCTTGCTGGTCTTGAAATCGACGTTTTCGAAGGATGATGCGGCGTGCCGCGCCGAAACGGCACAATTCGAGCGGCTGGACATGCAAGCATTGCTCGCGTTCGCGGCGGTTACATTCCTCTTTCTCGGTCTGATGAACAAGCCCGTGTCGATTCTCAGGTACACGGGAACGAGCTTCCCCATCATCATGATCTTGGCGATCAAGGTTCCGTCCAGCAAGTTGATCCCGATAGCATCGTTCGGCATCGCCTGGGGAATGGTCATTGCTCACGCTGTCATGATGGCTGCCACGGCAGCATCTGGCGGGTTCGTGTATTTCACGGCCACGGATCTCGTCCTGGTGACGGTCTTCACGGCGGTCTATCTCATTGTGGACATCCTCTTCTACATCAAGCGCGACACGCTTCGATCCATGAACGTGCTACTCGCGCTGCACGTGCTGCTCGCGCTGCTGCTCCAGCCCTTGACGATCTTTTTCCCGTGAGCCGCTGGGCATTGCCAACAAAAACGATTTTAAGTCTAAAACGCATTTCTTTTCTTAAGATTCACGACAACAACGGCAAGGACGCGCTCCACAATGGTAGAAGGCGGATTATTAGGGTATATCACGGACGGGAAAGAAAAGAAGCGAAAAGACGAGGAACGCGAGAAGCTCGTCGTTCCATTCATCAACCCGGGGTATCACGTGATTCTTGGAGGCAACGATGCTGGGCAAGGTGATATCGTCAAGGCGTTGATAAACAACGCGATTCTCGCTGCCGACGCCATCGTAGCATTTGACACGGCCGGCATGATAATGCCATTTCTCCTCCCGTTCCTTTCTGGCGACCACGTTAAAAAAGTGCGGAGCATGAAAGAAAAGGTCCCGCAGGGGCTCGTCGATGCCATCAAGCCCGCTGGGTTCTTTTTCAATTCCCAGGTCGAGGATGCGACGGGCAACGCGTTCAAGCTTTCGTTCTCGCTCCACAAGCTACTGCTGGATGCACAAAAGATCACGGCGGACCAGGAAGCACGCATGAAATCCACGTTTGGCACTTCCCGGGATTCGATGATCAACGAGATCCTCAAGCGAACGATAGCGGTCGCGTTTGGAAAAGACTACGAGAAGGTGAAGGGGAAAGCCGCGTCATTCATCAAGTACATCGAAAGGATCTTCGAGGCAATGGTCGTCAAGGATGTCCCGTGCACGTCGTGGAAGCAAGCCAAGGAATGCTTGACCGGGAAAGTCGCCGGCATCTCGTCGCCGGCGGGTATTGATCCCGGCGAGCTCGATTCGTACGTGCACACGCTCGATTATTACGTGGCAAACGCGATGCTGTTCAAACCTGGCCTCCCGAGCTCGCCGGTCCTCGATCCCAGCAAGCTCGAGGCCGTGAATTTGTACGTGTTTGACTTCCAAGATATGAACGAGCGGGAACGAGCGTTGGCTTTCACGCTACTCTTCTCGCAATACGTGCTCGATACCTTGGCTGGCGTGGCCTCCAGCGTCGATCCATTGATCATCGCCTTGAAGCATGCTGGCATCGGGATCGTTCTCGACGAGGCTGTGTCGTGGTTTATGAAGGATGATGCGGTGCTCGGCCCCCTCGAAATGCGGAACGTCATCATCCACGAGGGCATGGCGAGAGACGCATCGTTCATCATCGCCTCGCAAGACCCCGGTTCCGTCGACTTGAAGCTGCTGGACAAGGACTTGTTAGGCCAGCTGGCTGCTGCAGGCGGGCAATCGAACATCTACGCTTGCAAGGTAAAGGATAAGGACCTTGGCCCCATCATCTCATGGATCGGCAGTATAAAAGGGGCCGTGCAAGAAGCTGACCTCTCAGGGTTGAAATCGAACCAGGCGATCCTCGTGCCGTTGAAGCCGGGAGCGAAGGAGGTGAAGTTTGAAATCGCTGAATGGGAATCCATGTCCATCCGGGTATCTCCTGGCATGGTCAAGTCGGTCCTTGCCTCGCCGATCTTGATATCGAGGAAGCTGGCAGGGGTGGCGCCGGTGAAACCCGCCGTGGCCGCTGTTCCGCAAGTTAACAAGCCAAGGCCCGTTGTCGCGGTGCTACCCAAGCCAGCGGCGGCAAGTGTGCCCATCCAGCCTCGCCCGCTGACCCCGCCGCTCGCGACAGCGCGTCCCCCCGAAGTACAAGAAGCAGCGCCCCCCGAGGAGGCTCGAGGCGTCCAAATAATCCCGATGGCCGTCCCGCGAGTCCCGGCCACGCCCGGACCGGCCCCGGTCGAGGAATTACGTGGAACGGTTGAGGATGACCTCGACGAGCACCACGAAACCGTGGCGGGTACCACGGGCGACAGCAGGCCGAGCGGGAGCGAGGAGGAGCACGAGGATATACCCTTGGAGACCGATTTCCTCTCCCAGTTGATCGGGGCCGAGGCGGGTCCCGATGCAGCGGCGAGCGAGGTCGAAGGAAAGATATCCCGGATGGATTATAATATGGCCTTGAATGCGTTGCTTTTCAAACTCGAGCAAATCGTGAAGGCCCCGCACGGCGTCGATTTCCTCAAGGAATTGATGAAAAAGAAGGCCATGCCCTACGACCGGGCGATGGAGATGTATCTCCAGGAAACAAACGCCGTGGTTAAGGGCCGGTTCGCAGTGCAGAAAGGCAACAGCATCGCGTATCAAGGCGTCAAGGAAGCCATGCGTGCCATCATCTCGCAGCTAGGGCTGAAAATCCCCTTGCCGGGCGACGAAGATCTCGCGCGGCTCGAGGCGGAGCTCGTGAAGTCGCTGGACTTGCCCCGGCATGAGTTGCTGGAGCGTATCAAAAATGGTAGTATCTATTTTTAAAATCTGATTAAATATTAGGCCCCCACCGCAGGGTAAATGCTGGGTATTCAGCGGAGCCCGCGTGAAAGTTCGTGATCGCCATGTTGGGCATCGTTATTGCATCGGCGTGCATCTTCAAGAGGCTTCGGTCGAAAACTGCGGCGCATACATAACCCAAACCTATCGAAATCCGCGTGATTTTGGTCATATTTCAAAATCAGATTAAATGGTAGAAAATAAGACTAGATCACAGCTTGATCTTGATTTCCTTTCCCTTGTCGGCGTACACGAACCGGCCCGATCCCATGACATCGACATGCCGGTACACGATGGGAACGAACGCTATTTCCCGGGCCTTGATCTTGCTCGCGGCGAGATAAGCATTGAGATTATCCGCGGGCGTGGCCTTGACGATGGCCTCGATGGCCCTGCCGAGCTCCGAGACGATCAACTCCGCTTCCGACGGCACGTATTGCTTGGGATTCGCGCCGAGCATGACGCGCCCGTCTTCGAGCGCGCCCGGGTGAGCTATCGCCTCTTTCTGGAATTTTGGCAGCAAGTCGAGGATTTTTTTCAAGTTGTCGAGCTTGGCCTCAGGGATCTTGCCGAGCACGTCGTCGGGTTTCTTGCCGGAAAATGGCAAGTAGTCGTGGATGGTGTCCGGGGTTCGTTTGGGTTGATACCCCCCGAACGGATTTTGATCTGCCATGAAACATCCTATCTTCCCCGCGGGTAATATTTCTTTTCGAGCGGGACGGGAATCCACGACCGGTAAAAATGTGGAAAAAAGGAGATTTTAGCCTTCCTTCTTGGCCAAGGCTTCTTGCTCGGCCTCGGCTTCCGCGATCGTCTTCTTGCGCTGGTCCGTGATGTCTTTGAGGATGAGCAGCTCCACCGCTTCCTTGCGGGGCAAGTCGGACGGGATCGGGAACCTGTTGTGCAAGGGTGAAATCCTCGCGCCGAGGAACGCGAAGGCGAGGATCCACTGGATGAGCGGCTTGCTCGGACCGGACATCTTGATGGCATCCTTGAAGGTTTGCAGGCCGAACTTGTCGAACCCGCCGAAGATGCCGTACATGAACAAGTAGAACGGGAAGAGCCCGAAGAGCGCGACGAGGACCGAGATGACGCCGGCAACGATGATGCCCGTCGATTCGCTGTTGAACGCGTCGGAGAGGCCGCTAGCGAGCGGCGGCCACGCAAACACGAGGTACAGGTACGAAACGATGACCATGGCACCGCCAGCGAGCGCCGGGGCGACGAGAAACTGCCACCACGGGATCTTCACGCTGACGATCTTCTTGTGGATGTAGATCCAGTTGATCGTGGTCTTCGCGCAGATCGGGATCATCTCGCCGCACGGGATGATCCAGACGATGGCGGAAAGGCCGTACTTTTGCGGGAGCTGCAGCCAGACGATCCACAGCGTCTGGAAAAACAACTTGCCGCATTCCTCGGCGAAGCGGATGATGCTGAGGATGGTCGGCCGGCTCGCGCCCGTGATGATCATATCCGCCGTCGAGGTCGGGGGCTGCTGCATGTGGCGGATGAGCCACGGGAGGAGGAACGGCACCGCCAAGACATAATTTTCAGCACCCTGGATGCGCAAGACGACCGTGAGGATGACCGGCAAGAACACGCCGATGATCACGAGGAAGGGCACCGCGAAAAAGCCATAATATTTCCAGGTTTGGGCGATGTAGAACCGCGCCAGGTTTTTCTTGCCATTGAGGAAGGATTCCGAGATCGCGGGGGTGAGGGGGATGCTCAAGCTCATGGTCGGCAAGTTGGCGATGCCCGACGCGACGCCGCTCAACGCTGCCCACGTGGCATATTGTGGCACGAGCGTGATGAAATACATCTGGATCGTGAACCCGACAAAGGTGCCCATTAATGGGCCGAATGCAGTGCGGAATCCAAACGACATGGTGCTCACCGCGAGCTTCCACGAGAAATCGTGGCGGAAGCAATCCTTGGCGGTGAACCCGTACTGTTTCATCTCCTTGGAAAAAAACCAGGCGGAAAGCCACATGGCGAAGAAGTCGTCGATGTAACCGCCGATCGCGGCCCCAATGGAAAGCCCGACCAGCTCGCCGATGGCGGGGTTTTGCGCGCCGTACCAGCGGCCGAGAAGGATGAAGATGATGTTCGTGAGCATCTGGAAGCCTTGGCCAGAAATGAAACCGAGGATCGCGGTCTTGTGAAACTTCTGCAGGCCATCCAGCACCGCCTTGAACATGCCGAGCATACCGGGCCATTGGGTCGTCGACTTGATCAGGATGAGCCAAGCAAGATATGCAAATGGGGTGTTTTGGAAGAAGAAGAGCCCCATCCAGGAAACGACCGTCGTTTGCACAAGCCCCGTGAACATCTGATACCAGATGAAAAATTGAATGTAAAGTAGCATACGATAATGGTCCTTGACGCGATATTCGGCGACGAATCGCTCGATGCCGTAGGCAGTTCCAACGTCAAAAATCGTGAATAGCAATGAAAACAATGTGCCCACGATGCCGTTGTAGCCATTTGCTTCGGGATACGGGTAGAGCCATGTGATAACCAGCCCCGCCGTGATGAGCCCGATGATGAGACCAATCAAGGTGAAGAACAGATTGTAGAACAAACCACCGAGGGGTCGAGCGAAACCCACGCGCTCCCATAGGTTGACATTTCTGAATTTCTCCTCGTAATTTTGCAGTTCTATGGGAGAAATTACTATTTCTTTATAATTCGGTTCCTTATCTTTAAATCGATTGACCAGTTTTTGATACCATTTCTGGTATTTATTTTCGGGCTTATTTGCACTTTTTTGCTGCTCATCGGACATAGCTTGATCCTAGAATCATTCTATGTTAGAGTTTAAAACGGTTTATTTTTGCACCACTGCCCTCAGCGGATTATCCGAGAATGCGATAAACGCACGATCGGCACGTGTGATTGGCACATTATCTATATGTATGACAAGTTTCTACAGTTACTCCGAGCTCTCTGGAGAGTCTTTTGCGCAAAGCCTTAAGGACGGCATGATCCCGCATCTCCGCGTCCATATCGTCTATCCATTTCTGTCCTTCGGTGATAACGAAGGGGATCGTGTAATGGAATTCATGTGATGCAATGATAAATGGGAATTCTATAATTGGAGGGAAGATATCCATTTTTTGTCGTGTCCATTTTACTGGATCTTTCCTCCTCACAGCCCAATATCTCTGATCGACTGAACAATAACTAAAATACGAAAATTCCTTTGCCAGCGGATATTCCAAGCTGAAATCATTGTCACCATCATCCGCGAACGCGGGCTTCCCGTCTGTACCATATTCGAATGAATCGATCTTACGGTCCATTTCAGATTGCGTGGCTCGCGTCACGATACTGAGGTCAGATAAGGCCTTAACAACCAGATGGAGCTGATCGCGGGTCGGTACGAAGGTCGGGTCGCGAACGCCAAAAATCAATTCACTCCAGCAACTCATATTTATGACGCTTCAACCTATATTCGTCGCCGCTTGGTTTTACTCCGGCATCGCGATCATCAGCGGGTTTCCTCTAACGACCCGCCGGGCAATCCCTTGGCTCCTTGTCCAAGGTTGTCCACCTTTTTAGTTAGAGTTTTAATACATGTGAAGGCTGTGGAGGCGGCGACCGCGATTCCAGGGCGGCTCGCGCCAAAAAATAGTCCTGTCGTGGGTCATCCCCATTTGCGATTCACGATCCATTACTCGCAACCCGCGAACCATGACCGGTTCCAATACCATCTGCGGCTTTCATGTCCGAAAATCGTGATCCACGATCGCTTGCACGATGCTTTTCACGCGCCCACGCGATCCCCGCGGGATGGTTCTAAAGAATTATAAAATTCAGCGTCAAACTATAATTATCTCTTACCACGAGTTAGACATTTTTTTGTTTTCCCGCGCTGCCCGACTTGGAACCGAGGAAACCGACCGGCGCGAGAAAATCACTGATATTAACGAATCTACAAGAAACATGTGAACTGCAATGGTTAAAGAACTGAAAATCGAGCCTATCACTCGTTTGGAAGGCCACGGCGACGTGAAAATCATCCTGAACGACGATAACACGGTCAAGGATGTCAAGCTCATGGTCACGTCGACGCGGTTTTTCGAAAAATTTGCTGAAGGCCGGCAAGCCGAGTTCTTGCCGCGCATCACGCCGCGCATCTGTGGCATCTGCCCGATCCCGCACCACCTCGCGCCGACCAAGGCGATCGAGGACGCGTGGGGGGTCAAGATACCGCCCGCGGCCAAGAAACTCCGGCAGCTCATGATCAACGCCAAGCAATACGCGTCCCATGCGCTGCATTTCTACGCGCTGGCCGCGCCCGACTTCTTGTACGGGCCGCTGGCGCCACCTGAAAAGCGAAACGTGGTCGCCGTCATCAAGGCGCTGCCCGATGTCGGTGCCATGGCCTTGAAAATGATGGACTTTGGCCAGCTGCTGTGCGCCGAGATCGGCGGCAAATCCGTGCACCCGGTGACAGCGGTGCCCGGTGGCATGAGCAAGGTCCTTTCCGAAGAGGCGCGGGACAAGTTCCTCAAGCAGATCGACGAGCAAGTGGGATTTGCCAAGAAGACGGTCGAGATCGGCCTCAAGGTCGTGAACGACTACATGGACGTCGTCAAGAAGGTCGCCAACGTGCCCGTGTATTACATCGGGCTCACGAACAACGGCGTCCACGACATCTACGAGGGAAACTTGCGGGTCATGGCCCCGGACGGCAAGTTCGAGGACTTCGAGCCGAGGAAGTACACGGATGCCATCGCCGAGCACGTGGCGCCGCACTCGTACGCGACGCACGTGTATGCCAAGAAGGCCGGGTACCCGGCGGGGCTCGTCACGGCAAACTGCCTGGCGCGGCTCAACTGCGTCGAGAAGATGGCGACGCCGCTGGCGCAAGCTGCCTTCGAGGACTTCCGCAAGACTGTCGGGCGGCCGTGCCACATGCAATTCGCGGGTCACTGGGCACGTCTCATCGAACTGGTCGAGGCATTGGAAATGATCGCCACGTTGCTCAAGGACCCGGAGATCGTGTCAAAGGACATCAAGGAGCCCAACGTGCAGCCCAAGGACGCGATGGGGGTCGGCATCGTCGAAGCTCCCCGCGGGACGCTCATCTATAATCTCTGGACGGACGAGAAAGGGATCATTAAAAAGCTGAATCAGTTGGTAGCGACTAATCACAATATTGGCGCCGTAGAAAAGATCTTGAAAGAGACCGCGAAGGCCATCTACGAGAAGAAGATCCTCAAGGATCTCAAGCTCCCCACGCCTATGCTCAAGTAAAACGAGGTCATCACCATGGTAAAAGGCGAAGAAGAGAAGGACAATCATCCCGAGCTAAATGTGTTGGAAATGGTTATCCGAATATACGACAGGATTCACGGATTCCGTGATCTCGTAAATTTTGACTTTCCTGTGCCGCGCACGACATAGTTATCGAAAAGGATGGCAAGGAAATCTACCGGAGACCGTTAAACGTTAGCTCGATGGATATCTAACCTCGGTAACACGGATGATCGGCGGGTTCCAAACCCGATAACCCGCCGGGACACCCCGCAAGGGTTGTTACCGATTTCTTTTTTATCTCGATTCAACCTTGGATCGGTGATAACCCGCGGCAAAATGTTCGAAAAGAGTTAACGAGCTATCACACGGAGACAATTGCATGTCATGATACTCGCTTTAATTGAGAACGAGGATACGCGCACAGCCATCCAGGAAAAACTTGGTGGCAAATTGCAAGTATTCATGGATTCATGGTTATCCTCTTGTCTTGGATGCGAATTTTCTCTCATCGAGCTCAAGATTCTCGCCGCTGCAAAAGGAGTTGATTTGCAGATCGATTTCCGCAACCATAAATATAAGAATGCCGATTTATCTGATTATATCGATAAATTCAAAGATGCAATGGAGAAACATATTAATAAAATCGACCAGAAACAAGTTAACCTCAAAAACAAGTTAACTGCATTATTAAAGCAATTCTCAGAGTTATCGGATAATGATCAACGCTGGGAATGGGTGCAGCGATTCTTAAGCACACCACTCGTAGAATTGCCGAATCGAATAGTGCTTCTAGGAAAATATCCATGATTCAGGAGATGAAAATGCTGAATGATTTAAACATAAAGAACCAGGAAGGTATTATCCTCAACGGTGAAAAAATAAACACGTTGAATGGAAGGCTCGATCTATCTAAATATTGTATCACAAACACGGATGTGGTTGAAGGATTTGAACAGTTACAAGAAGTCACAGAAATTATCCTAGAAGGGAGAGGTTTCATGAAAATTCCCCCCTTGGGAAATTGTATGAATTTGCGTCTATTAACTATCAAATACACGGAGTTGTCAAAAATCGAAGGACTGGACCAGCTGAAAAAGCTTGAGGAATTAAACCTAGCCAGTAATGGATTCATTCGTCGGATAGACGGACTTGAAGAGCTAGTGAATTTGAAAAAACTTGATCTTTCTCGATCGAACATCACGAAGATCGAAGGTTTAGACAAGCTTGTTAACCTCCGCGAGCTTCGACTCCAGCAATGCGGAAATTTCGAGGAGAAAAGAAAGGAAGACTGCACATCCGATGAAATCCTCACGCGCATTGAAAGTCTTGATAACTTCACCAACCTCCGCCTCCTCGACCTTGCAGACAATCGCATCGAGCGCATCGAGGGTCTCGATAACCTCGTGAATCTCGAAGTCCTGAATCTTTCCAAGAATTGGATAAGCCGCATGGAAGGATTGGCACATCTCACGAGCCTTCAAAACTTGCTCTTGCACGAGAACCGCATAGAACGCATTGAAGGTCTCGAACAATGCACGAAGCTGAAATCACTGTACTTGAACAAGAACCGCATCTCGCGCATGGAAGGCTTGGGTGCATTGCGGAACTTGGAAACGCTGTTCGTCGGTATAAACAAGATAAGCAAGCTCGAAGGCCTCGAAGGGCTTGCTAACTTGAAATGCCTCTCCGTTCGGTCGAACAGCATCGAGCGGCTGGAAGGCCTCAACAACACGCCGTTACTAGAGGAGCTGGAGATCTCGGGCAACCGCATCTCGAACGTGGATGAATTGCTGCAATTGAAACAGTTGCAGCGGCTCCACGTCGGCGGGAACCCGATCAACCGGCAGGACCTGCGCAAGCTCAAGCAGCTGCCGCACTTGCGCGAGGTGACCACGTTTGAACCGGAGGATTAATCGAGAAATCGTGTAGCGTGCGATGCGAGGTATAGTGGCCGCAGAATAAAAAAAAATGGTGCATCGATAAGGATGGTGCTGGAGCAAGTCGTCGTGCACGGGAAGGAGATCCCCGTCGTGTTAGGTGGTATCGATGTCCAAGGAATGGATATCAAGGATCTCGGCGAGATCGAGGGCTTGGAAGATATCGAGTCAATTCTCAAGCTCAACATTAAAGGTAATAAGATCGAGCGATTCGATATCCAAGGCTTCGATAACTTGCGCGATCTGCACGAGCTCTACCTCACGAACAACCGCATCGAACGCATCCAAGGGTTGGACAATCTCGTGGAATTGCGGTGGCTTGATCTGGCAGAGAACAATATCCGCCGCATTGAAAATCTTGACATGCTCGTGAACCTCCGGTACTTGAACCTCGGCAGCAACCAGATCGAGGTGATCGAAAACCTGGACGCGCTGGAAAACCTCGAAGAGCTCGACTTAAATTATAACCGGATCGAACGGATCACGGGTCTCGATCGCTTGAAAAACCTTCGAGTATTGGAGTTAGTCGATAACCGCATCACGCGGATCGAAGGCCTCGCGGCGCTCGATAACCTGAAGATTCTTGGTATCGGTGAGATTCCAATTCCGTGGGATGTCCTGGTCATCGATCTCGGCGATTTTATCGATGAGTATGGGAACGTCGATGGTCAACTCGCCGTGAAGTATTGTCGTGAACAAAGAATATGATGTTCCTCTCTCTCCTTTAATTTCCGAAATCGTCGCCTTCCCATCAAAACGTGCACGACATAGTCATCGAAAAAGATGGCAAGGAAATCTACCGGAGACCATTGAACGTTAGCTCCATGGATATCTAACCACGGTAACACGGATGATCAGCGGGTTCCAAACCCGATAACCCGCCGGGACACCCCGCAAGGGTTGTTACCCGTTTCTTTTTTCAAATAGTTAATCGGATTATGTAGTCCTTATACTTGTAAATTGCATCTATTGTGATCTCAAAACGATAAATATCGTAAAAGTTATATTATTTCATTTTATTCTGTATATAGCAACATATAATTTATAAATTAGGATGAGACAATTGGGTTCTAAAACAATAATGATCCCGGACGAAACATACAATAAATTGCTCCGATTGAAGGAGGGGAACGAATCTTTCAATGACGTCATCTTGCGCTTGATTTCCCAAAAGCAAGATTTGCTTCGTTTCGCGGGGTTGCTCACGGACAAAGAAAATGAGTTGTTGGAATCCGCTTTAGATGAGATGGGAAGAGAAATGGATGAAGCCGACCAAGCTCGTGATTCGAGTGATTAATATGGTCAATGCGATTTGTTTAGATACGAGAATCGTGTCCCGGTTTCTTGCAAAGAAGACGCGGGCAATCGAGCTCATTCAACAATACAAGAATGCGGATTACGAAATCTACACGACGACGGTGAACGTGAGCGAGCTCATCATGGGACTGTGGAAGATTGGTCCGATTTCTGAGCACCGCATGGCAGAATTAAAGGATTTTTTCACGGACTTGCACGTTCGACCATTCGATTTCGATGCTGCGATAATGGCAGGTAAACTGCATGGCGATATCTTGCGCGGTAAAGAAATCGGTTGGCGAGACACGTTCATCGCTGCGATCGTGTTGGTACATGGAAAGAAAATAATCACGAGCAATTCCGAGCACTTCGCACGAATCCCGGACATCGAAGTTATCACGTACGATTGATAAGCCGTGATCCCATATCATCTATAAGAAGTAGAACCTAACGTGAAGAAAAATGAAAAAGAGGGGAACGGGCAAGAGTGAACGGATAACGATCGTGATTCCTCCAGACTTGAAGGGCGAATTGGAAATGTTGCTCAAGGTCACGCAGCTTGACAAGAGTTCGTTGATTCGTCAATTGCTACGGAAATCGATCCGGGAAATACGCATCGAACAAGCTATTAAAGCATATGAAGATGGGAAAGTATCCTTCGGGAAGGCTTCGGAAATCGCCTGCTTGAATCTCTGGGATTGGATCGACGAGGTGCATCGCCGGGGTGTGCATTGGCGTTTCTCAGTCACGGATGCCCAGCAAGAGCTCGAAACCTTGCGGAATAGAAAGTAATGACGTTAAAAATTTCATAGTAATCACGTCAAGATTTTTACATTTTAAAGGGGCATAACACTCAACGGCCGTGATGCTTGATCTTTCTAAGCAGAAAGCAAAATGCAAAAGATGCGAGCAAAGGAAGCGTCATAATCTTTTTTCAAGGAGCGGAAAGAAACAGAAGTTATCAAAACATGTAATTGAAACCTCTTGTGGCCCATCATTAGGATTTACGCTTTGTGAAGGCGTTTTTTCAAGTCCGCGATCACTTTGTCTTTCTCTGCTAATAATTTCTTCGTTTCGTCGAGCTCCTTGTCTTTCTCCTCGATGGTATTGTCCTTTGCCTCGATGGTCTTTTCCTTTACTTCGATGGTATTGTCCTTTGCCTCGATGGTCTTTTCCTTTGCTTCGATGGTCTTTTCCTTTGCCTCGATGGTCTTTTCCATGTTTTGAATTGTTTCGTCCCGCGCCTTCAACTTCTTGCGGAGCCGGTCTGCATTCACGACGTTATCAACCGGCAGCAACGCACCCTCGACGATGCCGTCTTCTTTCTTCACTTTTTTCTCAGCTTTTTGGATCAAGGCAACTGCCTCCGAGATGATAGAATCCTCGTCCCGTTCGTCGATGCCTCGGGTCGGGATCTCGATCGCGGTTATGTAGTACAAGCAAGTAACTCCTATTTGTGCTTTTGTATCCGGTCGCTGGACAAAGTATACGAGCCACCACGAGTCCTTATCGCCTTGCGTGTCGATCATGGCGTCGAACCAGTGATGGATGATATCTGGTACATCGCTGGCGTCGACATCGCGTGTCGTCTTGAGCTCGATCTTTTTCCCGTGGATGTGAACGTCGATTTCTATCCCCGCCTCATCATGAACGTTGATGACTGGCTGAGTTCCAGGGTCGAGCGTGTCGTGAAGGAACAAGCTTATGATGTTGTGCTCGTTCTGGATATGGGCAAGTATAGCCTCGTCATCGAGCACGCTAAGAAATTTTTCTAGCAACATGCAGCGAATGATATGCACGGACGCCGTACGTCCTTCAAATGAAGTGACCTTGAGTTGAGGTAACAAAGGGCGATACTGTTCCAAGAACAATTGCATCCGGGCGAGCAATGCCTTGCCCGTCAAGTGGTGACCTGGTTCCAGCGACATTATGATATCATTGTTGGCCATTCTCTTTTAAAGAAAGCACACTCAAAGATTTCTGAAAAGCAGGGGATTGATCGCTCTACATATTCTGCTGCTGGAAGGTTTCGATAACATTGGTTTCGGAAAACCGATGGGTATAAAAAGACATTTTTGCCGTAAACTTGATGAACTCTTCATTGGAAGGCGACGTGGAATCTATTTCGTTAATGTCGTGCTTAAATGGTCAGAGGATTCCCAGTGATGTCCAGGATTTCATGGACAAGATCACGATATCCAGCGACAAGGTTTTGGCCATCATCAAGGATTGCATGGAATATGTGAAGAAAGGTGGGCTTGCGCCCATCGAATTGGCGGTTCGATATATCAAGGATATCGAGGAACCAGAACACCAATACATCCGGGTTTTATTCGTGTTGCCTATCAAATCAATCAAGGACGCGCTCAAGATGCAAACCCGGTTTTACAACGAAGCGTATCGGGAGATTCTGAGGGAACATCTGGGAGAAAAGAGCAAGGATCTCGACGTGTTCAGGCGGCGAGTCAAAATTATCTTTGATATCCCTGAAATGTGGGCATTTCTGGATCGCCATTGAATTCCCAAATCGCGCTTGATACATCAATTTCCAAAAATTTTTGTATGCGTTGTGATGTAATGATTACATGTCATCTGAATACAACAAAAATGAGATGAAGTGAAATGGGACGATCCATCACGTCCCGTCTACCTGATGACCTGGTGAAGGAAATCGAGAAGATTTCTGAGGCAGAGCACCTGGATAAATCAAGCGTGGTCAGGCGATTGTTGGCACGTGCAATCGCTGAATGGAACTTGGAAAACGCAGTAAACGCATTTCAACAAGGAAAAGCGTCTCTAGGTCAAGCGACGTCGCTAAGTAACGTATCGATTTGGGAGTTCCTGGATGAATTGCGCGCGCGCAAGATCCCGCTGCACTACGATCTCGAGGATTTCCAAGATGACTTGAAAACTATTGCCGAGGCTAGAAACGCGTGAAAACCACTGTCGCGGATAGTTCACCATTGATCGCTTTCATCAAGAAGGAAGAATTTCAGGTGTTAAAAACCCTCTTCACGACGATCCACGTGCCAGCATCGGTTCACGAGGAATTGACCCAAGGCCAAGGGTCATCCCCTGTCCAGGTAGGAAAAATACACGAAGCCGTTCGTGAAGGTTGGATCATCATCGACGCGCCGTTAAAATTGCGAATTCCCGACTTGCCGCTTGGGAAAGGTGAATCCGAGGCAATAAATGCTTGCCTGACTGATCCTGCATCCTACTTGCTGCTTATGGATGAAAAGAAAGGCCGTAGAATAGCGCAAGTTCACGGGATTAAGACCTTGGGAACCATGGGCATCATTACTCTTGCGTTTAAAACAAAGAAACAAAAGAAGGAAGAATCGATGGAAGACTTGAAGAAGCTCTTATCTTCTGGATTTTACTTGTCAAGCGACGCAGTGATTGCGTTCACGGAGTTTCTGAACAAACCTTGATAGATGACTGATAGGTGCATGTCTATGCCCTTGATAGGTGAATGTCTATCGAGCCCGGGTGTCTGATCGCAACCTTTATTTTTTTTCGATGCAAGAATCGATAATATCCAACTGCGGAGAGGTTTATCGTCTCATGGCTTCAGGCCTGATTCGCGGCATCGTTTATTCTGTGTTTGACCAGAAAATTGGACCGGTACCGTATGCCTGCTTTCCGCCGACATTATCCGAGGAATTGACTAACCGAGTGGCGGAAAGTACAGACGAGTTGAAAGTCAGAATCGATAAAGTCATGAAGCAGCTTTGTCAAATACCCCTTCCCCAGTACAACTCCAGGATACTTGTGAAAATGTTTGAATACAATGATGTGAACTTGCGCGGCCACTCCAACGCCACGAGCCTCGCGCTGCTCTTCAATGAGGCAGATGACTTGATCTTCTACAGGTATTTCAAGGATTTCGAGGAAATGTTCGAAAAATTCGCCATCGATCTAAATGAATTGCAAGAAAACCACGCGAGGAAGGAAAAGATAGTCGGCAAGATCAATGAAATCTATATCACCCTCGACAAGCTCGTGGAATCCTTGCGCGATGCTGAGATGGCAAGACCGGACGGGATGGCCTTTCCCGACGGCGAGCAAGAGCAAAACAGGCCAGTATCTAAAACAGTATTCTCCAAGCACAAGATCATCGTGTGCGGCGATCCCGCCGTGGGAAAAACATCGACGATCCTCCAATACACGAATAAGGCCTTCAAGCGCACGTATTTGCCCACGGTTGGCGTGAACTTGACCGAAAAAGCATTGGAGCACGATGGCAAGCTCGTGAATTTCATCATCTGGGACATCGCAGGGCACGCGAAGTTCAGCTCCTTTCGAAAGCAATTTTACGCGGGCGCGCACGGGGCCATCCTCGTGTACGACATCACGGATCTAGCGTCCTTCCGAAATATCAAGGGCTGGGTCAAGGATGTCAAGTCCGTTCTCGCGGGCATTCCCGTCATCGTCCTTGGAAATAAAAATGACCTTGAATCGGAACGGAAAGTGCCGTTCGCGGATCTCGAGCAACTCGGCAAGGAATTATCGGTTAAAACCCTCGAGATTTCTGCAAAAACTGGTGAAAACGTGATCCGAGCGTTTGAGCTTCTAGCGGAGCAACTTGGATCCTAGCCGCAAAGAAAGTTATCTATTTTTCCGATGAAACCTTGTGGATTACCACCCGGTGGTCTTGCTGGAATCTGGTTCAACTCAGAATGGAAAACCAAGGATGATCAATGCGTCTTAAAGAATTACGGCAAGCATTCTCCCCGTCACAAGGTTTAAGGATTCCATCCATAATACCAACGTTATGCAACTCAAGGTTTTTGAAGGCATGCCTCAAGTATATTGGGACATAAACCTCCTCATCGGGGCTTTTGCGACCTTTGCATTTTTCTTGCTGGTGTACAACTTGCTCAAGCACATGAAGAATGGCGGGTCGTTCTTGACGGCGAAAGGCAATGCCCTGTTCATCACGAGCCTCGGCGTTTTACAAGGCGTGGGGACGGTTCAAGTAAATTACACGGATCCGATCATCTTACCTGTGGAATGGATCATCGGGAACGTCGGGGTCTACTTTTTCATAGCGGGCATGGCTTGTTTCGTCGCATGTGCCGAGGTCGACATCGTCCGGCACGTGCATCGAAGCGGCAACTTATTCAAGAAATATTCAAAATCGTGCTTGCTCCTCGTGATCTTCACCGCATTGTCGCCATTCCTAGCTCGCAGCCTCTTGTTTGATCCAAGTAAAACCATCTGCTATTTATATGCTTTCTATATGCTGATCGTTCCTATATTCTTCCACTCGGTCATCAAGTTCATCAACAAATTCTCCACGTTGAGGACCGTGCGGAAAAAGCATCCAGCGAGGTGGATCATCTCGGGCTTTATCGCGAGTTTCATCGGCTTGGTGTTCTACAACAATTTCTTCTGGAACAAGGCGATCTGGCCGATTTGGCCGGCCACGCCATTCATCACCAGCGGCAGTATGCTCGCCGGGGGCGTGCTCATGTCCCGGGGGTGGGAGCACATGCCCAATCTAACAGAACTCTCCTGGCTTTCGAGTCTTGAATACCTGTATGTCATTTTTATCAAGGATAGTCTCGTGCTGTTCGAATACCCGTTCCAGTACGACAAAGCCTCGGGGCTTGTCAAGAAATCGAGCGACCTGGTTAGTGGATTGCTCGGGGCGCTGGATGACTTTGCTCAAGAAACCCTGGCATCCCAGCATCATCTCAAGGAGTTCCGGATCGAAGGGAAAATCGTGTCATGCACTTACAGGAGGTATTGCGCGTTCGTGGTGTTCGCGACCGAGATGCATGAAGAATTTTTATCCCGGCTCTATGAGTTCGCTGATGATTTCGAAAAAAGTTTCGCCAAGAAGTTGAATGAAGCCCACAATTGCAACATACCCGAATACAACCAAGCCAATCAACTCGTGATCAAGCATTTCACGTGAAATCACTCAAGATCTGCGGCGCGCCGGGACGCCCCTGCAAGGGTCGTTATCCATTTCTTTTTTCCCATATTGTTGCATCGCATTTGGCCTCAAAAAGGTCATAAAAGGTAGCTTCCTTAAACTACCTCCTATCTCGTTTATAATTCCCATTCTGGTTCATTTTCACGAAATATCCTTGGTTCCTCTCCTTTTTGGTCTTGGTCTCTGCACAAGGTCGTATAGATAACTACAAATTGGTTATGAATAAATATACCTATAAGAAATATCGAAGGACGAGCCAAGAATTTGAAACAAAGATTCACGTGTACATCTTTGTTCCTGGAACAAACAACAATGAAATAGGTGGAATATAATCATGAAATCAAGGAATATCATTTCAAAGCTTATGCTATTGGCCGCAATTTTCGCGATCGTCGCCTGGATGGGCGGCATAATATCAGATAAAACTTCATCCCGAGGAACAGGCCAGCCAGCACCACGCGGGTGGCAAACGACCACCATAACCACGTCAAGCCCGCACGCGAAGATTTTCATAGACGGGAACGCGGCATTGGACGCGTTCTGCGCGGGAAACGGCACCAATGGCCTCAACCCGCTCACGGCTCATGTCATACACAATTATGATGTCAACGCGAGCTTCACAGGGTCAGCTATCGTGATCCAGAACACCACGCGGTACCTTACCATCAATACCTGCACGGCGACGGGATCGGGCACGGCAGGGACCGATGCCGGTTTCAAGCTGGTGAACTGCACGAACGTAAGCTTCTTGACATGCACTGCTTCTAATAACCGGCGGACAGGGTTCGCTCTATATCAATGCACCAAAAACATAATAGTGAGCGGCACCGCAAATAACAACGGGTATTCGGGGATTTATATGGATACTGAATGCGACGAGAACGGTATCTGGTCCTGCAAGACGAGTAACATCGGAACCACGAACCAGGATTATGGCATTTTTCTATATGCCGATTGCGACAAAAACCAAATCGTGAACAACTTTGCGAACAATAACACGCAGTATGGGATATATCTGGATACCGGATGCGACGGGAACACCATCAGAGGAAACAAGGCGAGCAGCGCCGGAACCATGAACCAGTATCGTGGCATTTATCTATGTCACATATGCGACAATAACATAGTCTCGGGCAACACCGCGAACGACAACACGGAATACGGGATATTTTTGGAATCTGACTGTAACGGGAACACGATCACGAACAATACGGCGGGCAACACCGGAACCACGAACCAGTATCGTGGCATTTATCTATATAGCTTAAGCGACAATAACATAGTCTCGGGTAACATCGCAAACGGCAACAGGGGCGAAGGAATATCATTGGAATCCGGTTGTGACAGGAACACGATCACCAACAACACGGCGAGCAACGCCGGGACCACGAACCAGATGGTTGGCATTTCCCTAGATAATTGCCACAACAACACGGTCTCGGGCAATTTCGCAAACGATAACACGGAATATGGGATATATCTAAGGAGCGGGTGCGACAGGAACGTTATCACGAACAACATGGCGGGCAACGTCGTGACCGCGGCCCAGAAGGAAGGTATTTTCGTGTGGGGTGATTGCGATAACAACACTATTTCTGGCAACACAGCAAACGATAACACGGATTACGGGATACGATTGCGGACCGGGTGCGACTGGAACGCGGTCACCAACAACACGGCGGGCAATGCCGGAACCACGAAACAAGATTATGGCATTTGCTTGTTCGACAATTGCACCAACAACACGGTCTCAAGCAACATCGCAAGCAATAACACGGTTTCCGGGATTTACCTATATATCATTTGTGACGACAACACGGTATCGGACAACATTATATGTGATAATTTGGTTTACGGGATAATGATGAATGATGGATGCAACGGGAACAATTTTACACAAAATACTGTCCAATGCAACGGTATTGGTATATCCTTGAACGCAACCAGCAGTGGAAACGTGATTTATTACAATCGCTTCATTTTCAACTCTATCGGCAATGCGATCGATAACGGGACGTCTAACTCGTGGGACAACGGGACGGTCGGGAATCACTGGTCCGATTACGACGGGTATGATGCCGACGGCGATGGTATCGGTGAGGTGTGGTATCCTGTGTCAGGGAGCGCCCATGACTACGACCGGAAGCCGCTGGCGAACACGATACCGCGGTTTATCGCCACGGCGGCCAACCTGACATACGAGATCGGTACGAATGGTCACCTTGCATCGTGGTTCGTCGTGGACACCACGCCGTGGTTACTGTCGTATGCGGTATCCATCGACGGGCTCGTCGTGTCGGACGGGGAATTAAACGACTCGTCTGCAAACATCACGATAAGCGTGAACGGGTTATCGCTCGGAACGCATCTCATCACGATCGAGGTGATGGATGGTTACGGCAGCAAGAGTAGAGACAGCGTCCAGATGGTGGTCACGAACACGGCACCGTCGTTCATAACGACGCCGATAGACCTGACGGTCGAGGCCGGCAGCACGGGCAACGTCGTGGCTTGGACATTCGCAGATCCGAGTGTCGCGTCACCCACTTACTCCGTGGCACGTGATGGCGTCACCATCGTCATGGATGCGACATGCACGCCCGGCATTCCGATCAACGTCTCAATCGATGGCTTGGGGGTGGGAACGCACGTGTTCTCCATCGAGGTGAATGATGGCCACGGCAGTTCTTGCACCCATGTCGTTTCGGTGACGGTCACGAACACGGCACCGTCGTTCACGGCGACGCCAGCAGACCTGTCAATCGAGGTCGGCAGTACGGGCAACGTCGTGGCGTGGAGGTTTTCGGATCCGAGCGTCACGTCGCCCAATTACTCCGTGTCACGTGATGGCATCACCATCATCGTGGATATGATATGCACACCCGGCATTCTGATCAACATTTCAACCGATGGTTTGGGAGTCGGAACGCACGTGTTCTCCATCGAGGTGAATGATGGCTATGGTGGTTCTTGCCCCGATATCGTCTCGGTAACGGTCACGAACATGGCACCGTCGTTCACAGCGACGCCAACAGACCTGTCAATCGAGGCCGGCAGCACGGGCAGCGTCGTGACGTGGACGTTCGTAGATCCGAGTGCCGCATCACCGACCTATTCCGTATTGCGTGACGGGGTCGTCTTTATCGTCGATGCATCGTGCACCTCTGGCGTGTCCATCACCGTGCCAGTGGACGGGCTCGCGGCGGGTTGGCACGTGTTCAGCATCACGGTCAGCGATGGTTTCGGCGGCACGTGTTCGGATACCGTGCAAGTGCATGTAATGTCCAGCGAAGACCCCGTGTTGGCACTGTCGAACGCCATCATCACGGGCTTGGTGCTGGTTGCGGTAATCATCGCTGCGGCGATCATCGTGCACGGCCTGCTTGTGCGAAAGCGCAACATCCCCGCGGGTTTGCACCAAGGTGCGGGCAGCAGGGATGCGGGGGTCGAGCACGGCGAGCAAGAGCACGCCTCGGCCCCAGCACGAGGGGATGCCGATGCAGGCAAACCGAAAGCAAAAGATGAAGTGCTAGCTAAGGGCAAGGACAAGCAAAAAAAAGTGTAGATATAAATCGCTTAATGGCTTCCCGTTTCTTTTTTCTTGCGATTTCTTAAAAAGATCTCTAAAACAATGACTTTGCCTTTCCTTCATCCCGCTCTTTTATTACTTTCCGTCGGTGAGGTGTCCTTGCTCTTTCCAATTCGGCGTTTGATGCTTGGATGTAAAAGTAGGGCTGCCAGCAGGTTGATGCCCATCGCTACTGCAAAAATCGAGAACGGCGGTGGAGTATGGGGAGAATGGTAATGGAGGCGCGGGTTAAAATAACCGATTATCGAGAGTATTCGAAGTGAACTTAAAGAAAATGTATTTTATAAAATATCTTGAGGTAGATCATCATAAAAGGAAGGTGGTTCCACGATACTGGCAGAAGGTAAAAGCATGATTTTTGAATTGTCTGAGAGCATAGAAATCGACTCAGATTGGATAAAGAACTCTTTAAAATCAACATTCAATGAAGTGTTGCAAAAAAACAAACAAGAATGGACTGGAAAAGGATGGGTCCTTTCCGAGCCTATTGTACGTCAATTTACGGGTAACAACAAATTCCTTGCCTTGTCTATTATATTTGGGTTCTACAATTCTTTCGAGATTGCGGAAGATCCTACGGAAGGAACGCTCCATATCTGTTGGGACGCCGCGATGGTTGCCATAAAGGATCAACGGCTCTTCTTTCGAAAAATAGGATTCACGAGCCCATGCGGCTCATTACACGACATGGAAGTAAAAATATCCAAGTTCTTATTGGAAAACATGAGTATTCTGATTTGTTCAAAATATCCTGCAAAATTGAAAGTAACGGGGAACTCCCCTTTCCCCCCATACATGATACGAATGCATCTAGATACTGCCCGCAAGCTGTTTGAAGGAGCCTTGATGCAAGACGTTTTCGGAGGATATGCAATTATCGTCCAAGATAAGGAAGATTTAGTTCCCGCCTATACTTGGTTTGATTCTGAAACGAAGTCGGAGGTAAATTCAACCGTGCTTTTTTTGAGGTATCCCAGGGAAATCGTAACCTTTCCAGAGGTAACGCTGAACAAAGATGAGATCCAAGATTGGAACGAGATAAACGCCCTCGATGAGAACCTAAACACCGAGGTAGAAATAGCGCAAGCAACGCCTCTGGACTCGTTTAAAACGACTTTGACCGAGGAAACGATTAATTCCATTAATAAATTGAAAAAGGCAGGATTAACCTCGCTGATAAGATTTTTTCCTCAAGCGCCGGAAGAGTTAGTGCGACATCAACTCCGAATTTGAACGGGCAGTTTCGATCAACTCCTTTCTGGAAACCTCACTTGGATCACTTTCATGATTCTAAGCCAATCGTTAAGCTTCATCATGAAGTGCGTTTTGCGCTTCCACTTTAGGTTATGGGGTAGACGGGAAAATAAGGGAAACTCGTCGACCACTTGGATGACCTCTAGAACCACGCGCGCCGCCGCCCTTGTTTCACGACCATTGATCTTGACTTCCAAGTGCTGGTAATAAAGCGAACCGGATTAACAAGATCGGTCGAGCGAGAGTAAATCAACACCGGCGAGCCACGTTGAACTCGGCTAAGCGAGCACCGAAGGAAAGTGATGAAAGGGATGGACTGGTTGCTCGCCAATGCTTGCCATTCGTCGTGGGTCAAAGCCTTGGTCGTTAACTCAAATCCCTTGAAAAATTATTTAAGGAAAGTCGTTAAATCACAATTAAACAAATAAAATACTTTAAAATGAGAGAAAATCTTTCTTGATATCTTCCATTTTTTCCAATTTTCATGCGTGGTGACTTTGGAGTATGGACAACAAAATCATCAAGGAGATAAACAAATTCATAGGTTTCAAGAAAACCGGGATAATCTTGTTTATAATAGGGCTGATACAAATCGAATTATTTACGATTTTGCTCTTTCTATGGCCGATTATTGCGGGTACCATCACGTTCGGAATAATATTTAACCGCGTCGGAATTGCCAAGCTTAGGGAAATGGGAATCAAGGATTTGTACGAAAAATATAAAGATATAGTAAAGGAAACTATCAATTCAAGTGTGGGACAAAACCTTGATATCTCAAAATTAAAACACGATTTAAAGGTAAGCAAAAAGACCGCATTAAATATTCTTTTTGAACTGGCCGCGGTTGGAGATATTAAGGGGGTCTTGAAGGATTATCGATATTTCTCCCCCGTATCGATGGATATGGATAAAGATGCAACATCCATCGAGGGAAATTTTGCCGAGTGGACCGAAAAAGAAAAAACGAAAGAATCCAAGTTAGACGAGAGGATCAACATCGATGCGTCGTTTAAGGAATGGGAGCAAAAAGAAAAGAAAAAAATCTCCAAGATATAAAGCAAAATGCGTATGGTGGTTTACATGACTTTGAATCGAGAAATGAACAAAAAAACGCTGCAGGAGCAGAACAGACTTGCTGGAATGATCGTCACGACCGGCCAGGTCGATTTTAAAGTCGCCGTGCAACTATGTGATACAACAAAAAAACGCATTATGAAGACCATATCAGAATTCATCGATGAGGGGCTGATATCGGGAACGATGGGAAGGAACCTGTTCAAGAACGAAGGTTCCATCGATGCTCTCGTGGATCGACAGAAAAAGATGAGGGAATCCAAGACTTTGGATGATTCGATAAAGGAAAAAAGAATAATTGGACGTGTTCTGACGCTAAAACAATTTGCCTATGGTGGAATTGGCATACTTTTAATGATTTTCGGCCTGGTCGTCGCGATGGTATCGGGGCCCGTGTTTGGTTTTTTTGATCTTGGTGAAACAAATGCGATTGTTGCCAGGGTGTTCATTGCGGCCGGTATGGTGTTTCTGGGTAGCTTTTTCATCCTTGTACCGCGATTGACCTTAAAAAAGGAAAAGAGATCGATGGTTGTCAATTTTCAAGACAACATCAAGACTTGGCTCGTTCAAAACATCAAACAAGGAAACATCATGGATTTTCAAGAGATGGCACAAGATCCAATTGCGCGTCATTCTGGTTTGACGGTCATGGTACTTAAACGATGGGTGTTGAGGTTGATAGGCCAAGGTTTGATTCAAGGTAAGATTACCGGGGATAAATTTCAATTTGAAGGTGATGTCGCGAAATTTGCGGAAATAATTGCATCATTGGATGATATCTATAGGAATTGGAGCAACAAAACCAAATAGGTGATCATTTTTGGACCATTACAACATGACAGCATATGGCTACATTTTTGGCGGCTTGATATTCCTTATCGGCGTGGTGTTTCTTGCTATCAATCCGGTGTATTATTTAATCACTGCAATCATCACGATGGGACTTGGAGCGGTTATTCTAGCAATGGCTATCCGGTCCAACTTCTTGTTGGTGAACGAGAAAGAAGCGCAGAAGGATAAATCTGTCGATTTGAAAGACAAGGCGGAGACTCTTTGTGGGCTGGTGATCTCTAACGGCACAGTGAACTTGAACGAGGCTGCGGTTCTCTTAGAAGTCGACAAGAAATTGGTACGGAACCTCTTGATCGGCTTGATCGCCAAGAACAAGATCGATGGCACTTTAACGGAGGACGAGTTCAAGTCAAAGTCGCCACCGGCCAAAATAGAACCGAACCTCGATGCAAATTTCGCTTCTTGGAATCAAAAGGAAAAAGACAAGAGCGGCAAGATATAGATCGTCGAGACTGTCAAATTGATTTAAATAAATGTGCTTATTTTTTATTCATTTCGAAAAATCAACTTGCTGGTTATAGAGATCGACGATCTGGTTCTGCATGGCCGCAAACCAGTACCAAACCTCGCGGATGAAGAAATGCACGATGCCTAGGTTCGGGGTCCACGCACCTTCCAGTTCCGCGATATGATCATGGCAAATCATGACATACGACTTGCCCGTCTGTGGATCCTTTACCCATTCACCCGTGCGCGGATCCTGCTCAGAAGGGAAACGGTTTTTCACGTAAATTTTCTGCCCCGCGAGCCCGATGAGGCGTTCTTCCACGAATGCTCTGGGTGCGACCTTTGGGTAATCGAGGTTAAGCACGATGACAATGTCGAAATTGATCTCTGGCTTGGCTGGAACGAGGATGTTCCCCCGCCAGACGATGCCCTTGATCGAAGGGCTCGTGTCCGGTTTGATGTAAAACCAAGGCTTGGATTTTTCGCTGCATAAGTAATCGATGTATTTATGGATCAAGGTAATTTCCAGTTTGATTCTCTCGATCCAGAGGGGGTGTTTTGGCCCGATTGCTTCCCATTGCAGTGCAAATGGTGGCACGTGAAGCTCAGCGATGCCTATCTGCCACGCCTTTCCTTTGTTAATATCAGGTACCATTTTATCCCACCGTGCCGATGATGATGATCTCGAAATCGATACCGAATTCCTCCTTGATTTCACCAACGCTTTTGAAAAGGTCAGATTTCATGAGCACGTTACCTGCCGGTGTTGCGATATTTAGCGAGTTCACGTTTTTCTCGTTTACTTTTTTGCATATTTCCTGGACAACATCGATAAACGGCAGTGATTCATCAGCCGGGAACGGTATTACTTCTTTCTTTATGCCAACCCGTGTCGTGAATCGCAAGGTTATGTTTTCGCTCATGGACCCGATGCACCTTCGGTTTCGAATGAATACGCCATTGCGACTGGATGTATAGCTAAAAGTTAGCGCGATATTTTAAAAAGATTTATGCTTCCAGGTAAATTCGAGAACGTAGAAAAAATCGGCGATAGTCAACGAGTGGCTCGGGTAAGAAAACTGCAGACCGGTACGACCGGTTGCGAGCGATCAATGCTTTTGGTTATGACATAGACTGGGAAAAGCTGCATTCGAAGGTGGTCACAATAGCCGGTGTAGGTGGACTCGGGATGATTGCTTCTGAAATGCTTGCACGATGCGGGATCGGAAAGTTATTCATGTTTGACATGGACAAGGTAGATATTGTGAACTTGAACCGACTCGGTTTTCATTCCAAAGACATAGGTCGCCCCAAGGTTGATGTTATCGCGGAACGCATCCACGAAATCAATCCCGATGTTGTTACCGAACCACACGCCGGCGACATAATGCATTATAATAACGAGGAGCTGTTCGAGAATTGCGTGGGACGAAGCGATGCTGTAATTATGGGTGTTGATAACATCCCGGCGAGAATGTACATCAATCAGAAATGTATCAATCAAGAAGTTCTGCTCATGGATGGCGGGGCATCACGATCCGCATTCCTCGGCCACGTGCAGCCCATTATCCCAGGAAAAACGGCGTGCATAGCCTGCCGGGGCATGATCGAGGGCAAGATCGAACGTGAAGAAGGAGAACGATGCACGTCATCATTACCCACGACCATGGCCATCATCGCCGCGATCCAGGTCCAAGAAACGCTGAAATATTTACTCGGGTTCGGAAAGCTCGTCAATTATTTAACATACAATGGCCTTTCTGGCGAATTCACCCACCACGTTACCAGACCAGACCCGAATTGCTTTGCATGCAAGCATTTGCAAGGAGATCACAAGACCGATAAAAAAGAGTAGCATTGTTTCATGGAAGGTACATGCATTGAATCGTGGATCGACGAATTTATCAAGTCCCAAGCGCGTTGCTCGTCGAAGGAGATCTACGGCTGGCTTATCGGGTATGAAAATAAAAATGGAGACGTTCAAGTTATTTCAGCAATTGCTTGCCATCGATACACGATGCAAACCGTCATCGGGGCACGACCAGATCCCAAGGAACTGCAGGAACTCGTGACATCGCTACCGACGGGGATTGGATTCGTTGGTATCTACCATTCTCATCCTGATACGATCTTTCATTCAAGCATAGATGACGAATCGCTCATGACCTATTCCCGGTTCTACCCGAAAATGCTTAGCGCCGTCACGAATGGTACCGAGACGAAATGGTATCGCCACGAAAGCGGCACGAAATTCACGGAGTTCGCTATGCAGCAATCAATTTTTATGAGTCATCCATTGCACCTCGTGAAAGTGGAAGCAAAAGTCAATTATGACGTTATGATCAATCCCGAAAAGCCCGCGATCCCGCAACTCACTTCCGTGATTCGTGCCGGGTTCCTTGCCTCATGGCCAGGGGCGACAATCGAGTTCCATGTACGAGAAGGAGGAAAAGCAAAAGACGGCAGCGAATTATCCCCGGTAGATAACCTGGTTGCTATATCCAAGGAAAACAGCTTGGGCATCGTGGAGCAAGAAAGCATAGAAATAGTAAAGGCCAATCATATCAAGGACATCAAGGATATTCCTATGTTAACTCGCGTTATCGTGAAAATGCCACCATTGCAAATTATGGACAAGAATCTCGCTCCAGTTTCCGGAACCATCGAACTTGACGCCGTTCTCGCCATCACAACCAGCGTCACCTCAACGGTTAAGATTCTTGACTTGATCTCTGAAGGACTTATCGATGATCTGATGGTCAAGATCGGTCGGGGTTTTTTTATTATCCAGGACGGATTTCCCGCGCTCGTGGTTCCGGCATCAATAATCATCCCATATATCAATATTCCTTTAAAAATCGGCATGACAAGTTCAGCGAAGCAATATAACGAAACAAGCAATGTTTTCAAGCCAGAATTTTTCCCGCTGGAATCAAAATTCATTGAAATGGAAATACAGATGCTTGATACCATGTTGCAAAGAGCCTTAGACCTTGGAAATTCTGGCCAAGGAACTATTGCAACGAAGATGCTGGACCGATTATTTTCGGTCGCTGTAGACCGGGAGGACATCAATTTCAAGGAAAAATGTAAAAATGCTCTTTCCCTTATAAAAAAATAATCTAGCAACAAAGTAAGGTTGTGATTCTTCTCAGCTTGTCAAGATAGTCGATGCACCGTTCTAAATCCTTTTCTATTGAAATCATTATTTGATTTAATTAATATCGATACTTTCTTGGCAACATTACTTGCGTTCTGCAAGAATAACATACCACGCGACCCGTTTGCACGTTCATTTGGTCAACGGGTAAATCCGTGCCACAGTTCGGGCAGCTTGCATCAAGTAATTCAGATCCACTTTTTAATCCTTGAGTACGTGCATGGATGACTTCGTCATACTTGTATGCGAATGTTTTCGCGTTATCCTTGCTTTTCGTGCAGATCAGGAGCTGGATATTTCCTTTATCATTAGTGCCCGATATCTGGCACTCGATAACAGTCTGTAATTCATCCCCCTCCTTTGTAACGTAGGACCGGTGGGATAGAAAAATCATTCCATCCTCTAAAATATTTTCCTCGAAGTTTTCTAATCCCGCGAAGATCTGTTTAATTTGCGAGTCGAGCATTTCGATCGATTTGATATTTGCAAAATCGATTTTTCTCGCCACGCTTTCAAATTGGCCTGCCTTGATCTTCCCAGTCAATTCTGCATGAGCCGACTTGACCGTTTTTTCGATAGCTTGGGTGCGATCGACCTTGAGCTGCTCGATGCCCGCGCTGATTTTTGCGAGCTCATCATTCTTAACTTTTTTCACCTCGATCACGGTATTAATTCCAATTTTCACTGGAAACTTCGGCCGTGAATCGATAAAGGTTCCTTGAATAATCATGGTGTCTTTATCGATGGACACGGGAAAGTTCGCGACATCCCCGCCATCTATGATCCTGTCCTTGAGCACCGGCTTAAAGCTTGATGTCCAGTTACCTGCCGTGACTAGATTATACGATTCTGGTACCCCAATAACAATTCGATCTGCTTCCGGGATGTAATATGGATAGAGTTCGATGACATCGCCAGCATCAAGTGTTCCCGTCCGGCGTTTATCTGCTTCCAGGACGGGCATATTTCCCGTTCCTTGATTAATATTGTCAATGCGGATCAAGAAGGAATAAATTGCAGGCTTCCGCGTGGACAATGCAATGTACGTTTGCTTTTTCTTGAAGAGATTCATATCTTGACATTGCCGGATAACACCCTCGGAACGGAATTTGGGTTCCAGCCTGACCTTGATGCCTTGCTTTACGAGCTGCCTATGTTCTGCATCTCGTTTCTGCTCGGAGTGATTGTTGGTAACTGGCAAGGATATGCTTCCACTAGCCTCACGAGGAAGATCACGGGCGAGTTTTGAATTGATGGAATCGATCTTAGTATCATTGCTTGAATGCGTGACAATTTCCATCCTTGTCTCCTGTGGGAGGGCTTGCAATAAAGATTTCTCATATTTAGTTGCCGGGAGCTCATACTTGTACAAGTGTTGAAATTTGGAAATACGGAACCAGATTTCCTTGGGAACGTCGGCATTACTGAGAAAAATCCCGCGGAATGGTTTTTTCTGACCAAGAGCCCAGTTAATCTCGTCCAGAACGTAATCCGATTCCATTGCAGCTTTCGTGAAAAAGATCAGGAACAAGTGGCATTGCTCGATCTTGGTAATGATTGTCTGCAACCATCGATCACCATGGCGGATACCATTATCGTACCAGATGCGGTATCCTTTCTCGTGCAAATCCTTGATTTCCTGATAAACATCGGCCTCATCCTTATGTGCGTAACTCACGAAGATGAATGGCTCGGATCCCTCGTAAGCATCGAACGGACCTTCCTTGTCCATTTGCTAACTCTACCTTCTGCTGGTTATTCTATCATTTAGTCGGGGAGAATATATAAAATAATGAATTGACCTTTTTTTCCTATGGTAAATATTCAATAAAACTGGTTCTGCATTGCTTGATATCCGCCTTGGCAGGAATAGCTTGATATCTGGCTTGGTTGGATAGACCAACTTATTTTCTCCATGGAAAAGAAGTTGGAATGATTTCAAATATCGGTTTTTATCGTCGAGGAAAAAAATATATGGACTGACTAAGAAATATCGTTTATAATTAATTTTACCTTCAGAAGGCATCTTCCGGGTGGAATATAATTTCAACTAAACAACATTACAATATAAAAAGGAAACAAGAAACGGGTAGTAACCCACGCATCTCAAGTAACAACACCTCCTCTGTCGAAAATAAAATATCTCCCATCCAAACCGGGGTTGAATCTTTAGAAGATCTCGCGAACCGCATTAGTAATGTAGTATTGGATAACAAGGCATCGCCTGGGAAGATCGTTGATGAAAGTGATATCCTTATCCATGATATATCCGCACGTGTAAACGTGGAAGGCGCAAAAAAAGCATTCAAAAATTCAATATACTATTCGATTTGCTTTGCATCTGTCTTTTCACTCGTGAGCATTCTAGTTGGAATTAATAGTGGTGACTTACTCACTGGTCTTTCACTAATCTTTGCGATAAACTGGCCAGTTTACCTATGCCTAAGCATCACTGCCCTTCGGCTGCGTAGTCGAATGGGTACATACAAGGCAGAGCTAGCGAAAGCAAAGGAATTGAAGAACGAAGAACGAATCGAAAGAATGGCGAAGGGTTTTGATGATGAAACTAAAAATCGGCTCGTTCAACTCTTTGGGAAGAGTAATCGAATCAATCTTAAGCATATTGCAGCGGAATTATATGTTGATCAAAAAACGGTCGAGATGCTAATTTATCAACTGGCGGGGGAAAATCGAATAGATGGTACATTGGATGACGATGGCCAAACATTCATCCTCGCTTCTAACGTATCTTTGGATAGTTTCATAAGTGCACTTGATTCACGTTTTAGATCATGGGGTTCAAGTGAAAAGGCCAAGATAGGGAAAATCTAATATTTTACCTGAGAAAGTAAGAACACGATTATAAGGAGGGAAAGAAACGTGCCGGAAATGGAAAAGGATTTAAAATTGAGGGTAAAAAAGAACAGGACGAATATTATCATCCTTTCAATCATAGTTTTTGTTTGTTGGGTACTCATAGGAATTTCAAGCTCAATTGGTCTTGTTTCATTAGTTATAATACCGAGTACTTTCGGTTTTTTATTCTGTATTGTCTGTCTAATCATGTCAATCTATCGTTTCAACAGGGCAAATAATCAATATTTCAAGTACAAGGATGAATTAGGAAAAAAAGCGATGGAGCGGGCACTTGATCCAACTATCAAAACTCGAGTTGTAGGCATGATCAAGGTGAGAAAGCAAATCGATATTTTAAAAACGAGCGAGGAGCTCGGAGTTACCCCCGAAAAAATCAAAGCCATGATTTATGGCTTGCTTGGTGGTGGAAAAATAGAGGGACAATTCACGGAAGGCAACATTTTCAAGATTCAAGGAAATATGGATGTCGTCCTCGTCGAATTGGATAAGCAGTTCTCGAGTTGGGATAGAAATATCATCGATAAAAATGGTAAAATTTGAGGTTTCACAACATCATTTAAAAATGGAGGGTATGGCAATGCCTCAATTGTATATCAAGAAGAAAAAAAGGGATACGACGATCTGTTTTATTATTTATGCGATATTAGTAATGATTTTTTTCAGTATACTTCCCTGGAATATTTTCTCTGGGTTGATTATAGTTATAGTAATCATTGCAATTATCGGGATAATCATAATCATAGCGCTTGCCCATTATTCCCGTGCAGATTTTGACGCTCGGCAGAGGGATGCTTTTGAAAGAGTGAGGCTGGGTCTCGATAAGGAAATCAAGGTCCAGATCTACGGGATGATCAAGGCCCATATGCAAATTGATTTGAACGAAGCCTGTCAGATTCTCGATATTGACAAGAAAGTTTTAACCGGGATGATCTATGAGATATTAAAGGAAGGGAAAGTACAAGGCGAATTTGTAGGGAAAAAAATCTTCAAGGTTACCTCGGTCGTTGATGGCTTCATCTCTACCTTGAATACCAAATTCGCGAATTGGGACGCCAAAGTGGAATCCAAGGAGGGTAAGTTGGATGGTGATGGGACTGCAAATAACGATAATGCATTCGCTTCGTGGGATGCCAAGGAAAAGAACAAGGACGGCAAGATTTAATTCATATCGTCTTGATAAAATTAATTTCAAGGGGAAAGCTCAACCTTCTGCTTTCGTTTCCGCGTCGGCTCTTGGAAGCTGCGAATAGGCTGCACCATTTTTAAAGAACGGAAAGAAGAAAAAACGAAATAAAAGGTTTGGATTGCGTAAAAAAGGCAGCAATAAAGGGCACAAGCCGAAATACAACTTTTATATACCCCTAAAGATATTTTGATTTATTTCACGTTCTAAAAGTAATTTTGAAAAAGAAGGAAGTGGGATGGAAAGCATGCAAACCTCAATAACGATAGGTGGAACTACCTACCAAATTGAAGTCCAAAATAAAAAAGTATTAGCTGCGCTTTTAACGACCATTAACGACACGGTTAATCACTTGAACGTGATGAAACGGGCTGAAGCTGTCGCGGAGGTCTTCATCAAGGCGACCGGCGCTGATCAATCTGTTGTGTTGCACTTTATAAATGGTGTTCGTACATTAACTGAGCAGCATCAAATTCCGTATGAGGGTTGGTTTGATTGGGCTATTAGATTCTGTATCAAACAAGTAATGGTCCTTTCAAAGAAGAAAGTAAATATCCTTCTTGCAACGCTGTACATCGCGGTCGCTTTAATCGTCGTACCGATAGTTATTCTAATTGCCTGGGGACAAATTGACCCCTCAATATTGACGACTATTAATGATTCGAGATACCTTGCTCTCCCTATCATCATTGGATTAATTATGTTTACTTGCATGATAAGAGCGATAGGGAGCACGGGGGTTGCTATTTATTTAAAGTTCAAGAAAATGAACCCTGAATGGCCTTCCATTTCAAACGAGATAAAGATCGCAGAACCTCAATTACAAGAGATGTCTAATATATCTAAATTGGTGGAAATGGGTTCAACATACCTTTCTCAGAATGCCATGGCAAGTGGAGTCACGATTCTTTACCTTAGTCCAGTAAAAGGTGAAAAGATAGTCACGTTATCTGGAAAAGTAAGTGAACCGGCAATGTTCAAGTCCATGAAGGAAGTAATTCAAAAAATGGACCCCAATGCAAAAATATACAACAGGGCCAGTTCATACATGGGCATTCCTGCAATGTATTCAATTTCCTCGTCCGCCATACAAGTAACACTTGATATCGATACTCCGAACATCATTCCGGCGATTTCCCTTAATAATCGTCTTGCATATAGAATAACTATAAACTGCAACGATAAGACAATCGTAAAAACCGTTGTCAAGGCCGCGGTTTCAGCGCTCGGGGAAGATCCTTTTGCTAATATAAATTGGAAAGTCATTGAATCGTTCTGGAAGGTTCCGAGGCAAAATGTGTTAGAAGCCTGGCAAAATATCATTCTTTCTTAATTTCTTCTATTTCTTCCTTGATATTTTTTTCAACCTTCAACACCACAGCGAGCGAGACGTGGAAGTTCCGTCACTTTTTTTCTCCATATCGCGAGACCGTTGAATCGTTTCTTGAACGAGAAAAGGAGCTAATCCAGTTAATAACTGGTAACCAGTTATCAAAAGAGCGGTACATGATATAGAAAAATGAAGTGATGTGGGGGAAGGCATCCTCCTTTTTTAGACCGGCGGAGAATGAAAATGGCGATCTTGCTGGCAAAGTTATTATAGGCGTGATCAAACACAAAGACCATCATGAACAAGAAGAACATCGCTTTGCTGGGAACCGGCTTCATCAGCAATTTTTACACCAGCACGCTGCACGGCCAGCGATCCAACGACCGCGTGCTTATGATCTATTCCCGTTCGGAGGAAAAGGCAGCCAAGTTCGCGGAAAAATGGTCGATCCCTCACCAGACAACGGATCTCAACGAGGCCGTGAATCATCCCGAGATCGACACCGTGATCGTCGGGCTACCCAACCACCGTCACCTCGAAGCCGTGCTCGCAGCCGCAGCAGCGGGCAAGGCCGTTCTCTGCACCAAGCCATTGGGGAGGACTGCTGCCGAAGCCAAGGCTATGCTCGATGCCGTGGAGAAGGCCGGGGTCTTTCATGGCTACCTCGAAGACCTCGTCTATACGCACAAGACGCTCAAGGCCCTCCAATCGGTCAGGAATGGCGCACTGGGCGACATCTTGTGGGTCCGATCCCGGGAAACCCATCCGGGCCCGCACAGCGACTGGTTCTGGAACAAGGAGCTGTCCGGCGGCGGTGCCATCGTTGACATGGGTTGCCATTGCATAGAGATAGCCCGCACGTTTATCGGGAAGGATATCCGGCCGGTCGAGGTCATGTGCTGGGCCGATACCCAGGTAAAGCCCATCGATGCCGAGGACCATGGCATTGGCCTGGTCCGCTATGAAACCGGTGCCATCGGCCAGTTCGAGGTGAGCTGGACATTCAGGGGCGGCATGGACTTGCGTGACGAGATCAGTGGCGTCGAAGGAACCATCCGGATGGACCATTTCTTGCGCACCGGGTTTGAAACATTCACGGCAGTGGGCGAAGGCGGCTACGTGGCAGAAAAGGCGGAAACGGAAAAGGGATGGATATTTCCGGTAGGCGACGAGGTTGGAGCCTTGGGGTATGATAACATGTTTCTCGACATGTTCAACGCGATCGATGAAAAACGAAAGCCCGCAGAGGATTTTTATGATGGCTACGTGGTCAACGCCATCATCGACGCCTGCTACAAATCGGTCCGGACGAAAAAATGGGAACCAGTCGAGCTGGACATCTGGCGCGGTCGCAAGGGCGTGGCAAGGATCAACAGCTTGAAAGAGTACGATGCTGATCACTACCTAGTGAAGGAAGAGCGCCTTCCCGATGGTTCGGTAAAGTTGATCTTAAAGGAGAAAGCATCGGGCCGGATCGTTCAACGGGAAAGGGAGAATGTAAAATAAGAAACTATGTTCAGCGGCCGTGATGATAATAATGCTGGGCAATGGCTTGCGCCACCGCTTCACCGCAGACTTGATCGCCGGCGATGGTAAAATGCACCCCGTCAGCCACGTACAACCCGTCGATCATCCACCCCGCGTCGTTGCTCATGGCCGCGTGCACGTCGCAGAACACGACGTCGGTCCTGTTCAAGCCTTTGACGTACGCTTCGAGGGCCGCGTTGACGTGCAGGATCGCTCCGGGCACATATAGGATCCCTGGCGCTATGTAGCCTAAAGGCGGGATCGAGCATAGGATGATGACCGGCGGGGCATGACCGAGGCTTTGCTGGTAGGCCATTGTGTTGAACATCGTAGCGTTGTATGTGTCGATGACGTGTGCAGCAAGGATGTCGTAGATGCCCGGCGTCGCCCCCCACATGTCGTTGGTGCCAGCCATGCAGACGGTATAATTGGCCGGGACGGTATCATTGAACCGGGCGCATATTTGGCTTATCGTTTGGCCGCCGATCCCGAGATTCCGCACCCGTGTTTCCAGGTTCCGGACCTTGAGGTACTGATAGGTGTAATACTGGTAGCAATTCGTATATTCAACCATATATTCAACGCCGTACTCCACCGTGGTATTGTAATGGCCGCTATCAGTCAAACTATCGCCGATGGTGCTGATGATCAAATCGGGAGTTATGCTGTGCCGATAATTCTCGAGTGCCAGAAAATCGAGGTTCACAACGACGTTCCCCGCGAAAAACAGCAAGATGATTATCAACGTGACATTCTTTTTCATACCAAATTCACTTCGTACAAAGGTTTGATGAATTTAGGCCTGGAACTTTAAAACGTCCTCGTTACCTCTGGAACGTCCTTGAGCAGGACACTCAAGGGCACGAGGCCGGCATTGTTGCGCGGCCAAATCATGCCACTTCCTTTCTCGTTGGCATGCCCCTCCTTGTACCAGGCCCCGCTCGATAAGACAAGGCTCTTGCCCGTCTTGATCTCGATGATATCGTGATCAGAAGCATCCCTTTCTAAAAACAAATAATCATAGTCTGGACTGAAATAGATCCCATTATATGGGAAATCGTAAAGAACGACGAGCTCCTTGAATGTCTTTCGATCATAGATCTTGAACCATTCTGTCGTGTCCCCGAGGAAATGCTCGACATCATAGCTGATGTCCCAGCGCCCGCAAGGCGTGGTTTGGAATTGCGAGGTTTCGCTCAACAAGGCTTCACCCAAGGTGGTCTATGCGATCGGTCTATTTTCACTATGACATTACATTCAAGTATATATAAAAAAAGGTCGTTATGAACTCAGAAGAGTAATATAGATTTGATAATTGCTCGATATGACTTTTATCCTTCGGGGGATGTACGCTTGAGAAAAACACGACCTTCCATCGCGATACTGCTATGTTTTATCCTTTTAACCATATACGTGCCCACGTGCTTGATCACCGAGACCAAGGCTGCCTATACACCACATGCACCCATAATCATTGCCAGTGATGAGGACTTCGTGGCGCAAGGGTGGCCTGGCGAAGGGATCCCAAAGGATCCGTTCGTGATAGAAAGGCTCAACATAACATCCACGGCGACATGCATTTCAGTTTCAAACACAAAAGCCGTTTTCGAGATCAGGGATTGTCTCTTATCCGCCCCGACAAATTCACCCAACAACGCGGCAGTGCATTTTGA
>JAUQYW010000629.1 GCA_030587525.1 Candidatus Sigynarchaeota archaeon
AATCCCACAAAGACCACGGCCTTCAGGCCGTGGATACGACGGGAAGACATGTCGCGCCAAGGTGATCTCCAGAAATTCAGCACACCCCCGCTATCTATAAATCCATGCACGATGGAAACACGCAATGGAGATCGACCGGGCGTTCAAGATCCGCCTCTACCCGACAGCGGATCAAGCTGCATTGCTTGCCAAGACGTTTGGTTGCAAGCGGTTCATCTGGAACGCGATGCTGGCCGAACGAATGGCATGGTACCGGGATCACGGCAAGAGCATCGGGAACCAGCGAAAAACCGAGAAGGAATGGAAAGTCTCGTTCCCGTTCTTGAAGGCTGTGGATGCGATCGCGCTGCAACAAGCACGCATCGACCTCGATCGTGCTTACGACAACTTCTTCACCGGCCGCTCCCGGTTTCCATTGTTCAAGTCCCGGAAAGGCAAGCAATCATACCGGACGATCAACGTGAACGACAACGTCAAGATCGATTTTCATCGTCGCTACCTCACTTTGCCAAAAGTCGGCCCTGTTGCCTATCGGGACGACCGGGCATTCACGGAACGGGTGCGGAGCATGACCGTGTCGAGAACCAAGACCGGTCGATTTTTTGCATCCATTCTCGTGAAGCAAGAATGCAAGGTCGAACCGCTGGCTGCATTGCAAGAAAACAAGATAGCCGCGTTCGACATGAGCTCGAGAGACTTCCTCGTCGGCGAGCATGGCCGCTGCGAGAATCCACGATTTTACCGTTCAGCTGAACCGCGGCTCGTGCGGTTGCACCGCCGCGTGTCGCGCAAGGTGAAAGGATCGTCGAACCGGGACAAGGCACGGGTTCGATTGGCGCGGATCTACGAGAAGATCGGGCACCGGCGCACCGATTGGCTCCAAAAAATCTCGACGATACTCGCGAACGAGCATGACGCGATCATCATCGAGGCATTGAACGTTGCGGGCATGAAACGGTGGAACGGCGGTATCGCCAAGTCTGTCACGCTGGACTTCTCGTGGGGCGCGTTCGTGCGCATGCTCGGGTACAAGATGGCGTGGCGTGGAAAGTAGCTCGTCACGATAGACCGCTTTTACCCGTCGAGCAAGATGTGCTCGGCGTGCGGTGCCGTGAACAGCACGTTGACGCTTGCCGACCGGCATTGGACATGTCCGTCATGCGGCGCGATGCACGACCGGGACGTGAACGCGGCGACCAACATCAAGCGCGAGGGCTTGCGCATCCTTTCGGAGAAAGGAATAAAGGTCATCAAACCAACAACCAACAGTACCGCTGGAACGGCGGGAATCAACGCTTCTGGAAACCCGGCAAGACCAGTTCCCTCGATGGCACGGGTCGATGAAAGAAGAATCCACGTCCTTTAGGTCGTGGTAGTTCAACTATCGTTTTTCCACAATCCCAGGGGACGATTGGTGCTAATACAAATAACCACGGACAAGGATCATTATCACCCGGGTGATGCCATCAATGGAGAGGTCCGGATCGAGCTCCAGAACGCCATAAATGCCCAGAACGTGGAAGTGCAGCTCCTTGGATTGGAGAACGCCATTTTCGGGAATGGCGAGAACACGTACACCGAAAAGGAGACTATAATCGACGAGAACACGGTCTTGTGGGAAGACTCCAAAGGAGGTATGCTAGGGCCTGGAATCGTGACCTTTCCATTCTCCTTCACGCTCCCGCCGGGAGCGCTTCCGACCTTGATCCCACCCACCAACTTCCAGGTGCCCGATTGGGCAGCGGGGAAGGGCATCAAAAAGACCGCTTTTGGCCTGGCGGGCAACATCACCTACACGCTCAAGGCCTGGATCGACAAGCCACTGGTGCTCCTCGAGAAGAGGGCGGTGGAGGTGCCGGTACTGGTCAGGGCTTTTCCATTCCCGCACGTCCAAGCAAGGCACCTAGCGTGCAATTTTATGCATCCTTCGAGGAACCTGAAGGTACGCGTCGAGATCGATGCTTGCAGCATAAAACGGGGCGATGCTATCACGGGTCGCATCGAGTTCTGGAAGCATCCCATGATAAAGGTTCGTGGCGTGACGGCATCGCTCAGTTTCCAGTCCCTGGCTTCTTCAACGCGGTTCAAGGGGTTCAAGAACAAGAATGGTGTCATGACCAAGGTGTCACAACGCACGGACACGATCCGCTTCCCCGTTGACCCGCGCGGGGAGTACTTCACGTGGGAATTCAAGCTCCGGAGCGTGAAGAATGGGCCCATCACGGTCAGTGGTAAACTAGTCAAGGTACGGTGGCTGTTGGACGTGCAGATCGACTTGCCCTTGAAACGCGATCCGCATGTGAGCATTCCCGTGATCGTCTTGCCAATCACCGCGACGATCGAGGCTCCGGCGCCTGACACGGTCCTTGAAATCAGCAATGAGAAGCTCGAGCTGAAAATCAAGACCTTCCAAGGTTCGTAACTAGCTATACCTCGAATGATCTCATGTCTGGACGATCGGGATAAATACTTGGGACGTGTTGGTTTCTTTTGTTTATCATCCAAGTGGCAATCCGGGATGAAAAGCCATGAGATCGCCCGTAAAACCAATCTTTGTAATGATGATTTGCTCGATTTTCTGCGTGTCACTCGCCACGTCCCCTCGGGATGAGGCGAGCTCCTTCGGCACGACCATGATCGTCGACTCCACCGGCGGGGACAAGAACCTGGACTGGAACCCGTCGACGGTGCCATCTTTCATCACGACTCGCGTCGAGAAAAACGTGAGCAAGCAAGCAGATTCCGACGAGTTTTTCATCGAAACCCCAACCTTCGTACAAACCACGAACTTAACTTTCGAGAACATCACCATAAACCCGTTCGTCCATGAATACGAGACCAGGACCACGTCGTCACAGATGGCGAATGGATTCTGGGTAACCACCTTCTATCAAGAGATCAGGGTGCCGACGAGCTGCTATATTGCCTGGATCAGGATGTTCACGCAATTTGCCAACGTCAACAACAATGCACAGAACTGGACCGTCTCGATATACAACGCCACCCAAGATCCGACAATGTTGGCCCAGCCTGGCCAAGAGATCGCGGGAACAGCGGTCGAGGTCAACCCGGGCGACAATGCCTACCTTTATACGAATCCAAATTACAACAAGCCGCACTGGGAAAACGTGTCGATGCCCGCAGTGATGCTCGATTCCACGATGACATATTCGGTTGGTGGCATGCATTCCTTTTTCGTTGCGGCGCGCATTCCCGCCTTGAGCTCGGCGTTTCACCACTGGTACTGCTCGAACGACACTGAAATAGGTAGTGCCGACGATGCGGGGCGGGCATTCCAGCATGTTGCGATTCCTTTTTCCTCGATACAAGAGCTAGCCGGCATCGATTTCACGCTGGTTGCCAAGCTGTTGCCTCCCAGCAGCTCACCCGATCCAACGGATATATCGCTCGAAGTAAACGGGGAGCCGGTGTTGGACACCGGCACCGCGGCGGGGCGATACATAACCAGTGAAAGATTTTACGCGGTCAACGGAAAGGTGGTCTATGATATCACGAGCTGCTGGAGCAATTTCGGTCCCGGGTCGCTTAGGTATGACCTCGTAGCGAGATGCATCCAGGGAACGACCGTGGTGCCGGGGGTCCGCGCCGCCGTCGCCGACAACAGTTCGCCGATCCGGTGGACAATAGATTTTAACATCAGTTTTCCGCAGGAGATAAGCTTCATGACGGCGAACTTGACATCATACATCCCGCTGAGTTGGAGTTCGCTCGTGTTTACGAATATCACCGGAAGCACGCATACCACGTGGCCTTTCGCGGTGAACATCACGCCGGTGGGGAAATCCCGCGAGTTCACTGCGACCGGAATAACACCCGGCACTTGGCGAGTGAATGCAACGTCTGCTCGCATCCCCGGGATTGCCTCGCTAAACCTGGCGGGAGGCGCGATAGACCTGGACGCGGCACTCTCGGGCAACGTGACCGTGCAAGGAGGGCCGAATGGCCACGATGCGACCGTGCGCTCTGATTACGAGGGCGGGATCGCCGCATTCGCCCCGGTGGGGTCGATTGCCAACGATACGTTCGTGAACCGTATCCTCTATCTCGATAACAAGTCGATCGAGTTTTCCAACGCATCCACTAATAATCTCTGGGCGTTGATTCCTTTGCTCAAGCCAGAACTTCAAGATAACGTGATCGAGCTTGGTGTCGGGAATGAGATCGACATGTTCATCACGGCTCCCGAGGGTTTTCGCGCGGAAAATATCAATGACATCGAGATCGTGCTCGACCACGAACCGTTCAGCAAGAATTTCTGGTTCGCCAACACGTCGGGAATGCGCATGCCCGACAACCAGTACTGGAATCCAAGCGGGTACCTGCCCAAGGATTATTTCTGGCGGGGGTTGTTAGGCCTTCCCGACTCGATTAATTTCACGTACGATGTCGCGGGGCATCATTATAGCGATCTCTATATGAACTTCACTACCCGCATTCGCGGGAATATGACCAGCGAGATCACGCTCGATCTCGTGGAAACCGTGTACTTTGACCTCAAGACCAATTTCCCGGCGAGCAACACGACCCACGCGCTGTATATCAAGAACCAGACCAGTGGTATCTTCGCAAAACTGAATGCTACAACGTGCAAGCAAACAGCCGAGGGGTTATCACGCATTACATGGGACAGCAGGAACGAGGCGGGCATCGCGAATCTGGTCGATTTTATCAACCCGCTTCGCAACACGATCGAGGCGTTCTTGCGGGTGTCGAACACGACGATCTTGCCATCCACGGCCGCGAGCAACCACGATGTTTACATCCTCAGCAGCTTCGATTACTCGAACACGTTCCAAAACTTCACGGCGACGATCTACAACTGGACAGCGGCGGCATATGACGGGAGATCCATCGTTTCCAGCGTCGTGCAAGGCAAGCAAGCCACGCGGCTCGATTTCGGGGCGATCCTTCCCTCGACGAGCGATTATTTCAATGCAAGCACTAATATGATCCGGATGACCACGCGGGCCTCCGCTGTGGTACCTCTCTTGAGCTCGGTTACCTGGTCGATCGACAGGGCACTGCTCAACGTGAGTTATATCGATTACGTCCGCTGCACGTGGCAGCAGTCCGTATACAATGCGAGCGGTTTTTCCGTGGTCAACCAGGTAAATACGACGCTATTCGACGCGCCCAACAATAATTTCACGACGAGCATTGGGGTTGATAGGATCCTCGATTTTTGCGACGATTACACCTACGAGATGTTCTGGCACAACGGTACCGACATCATGGAATGTGAGGTCCCATTCAGAATCAATCGCGAGCCAGCGAGCATCTCGATCACGAGCGATATAGATAGGATGTTCACGCTGGATGGCGAGTATCATTCAGTCGAGGCGAACCTGGAGTACTCCACCAACGCGACCGCGATCCCGGGCAAGGAAATCATCCTTTCCTTCTCGATCGTCTACAGGAATGGCACGGTCGGGACCGAGGAGCTCGCCGCGGTGACACGCGATGATGGCTCGTGCACGTTCGGGTTCCAGGTAAACAGCAACTGGCGCACTTTTTACATCGTCGCGATGTTCGTATCGGACAACCCGCGGGTGCGCGATGCCACCACGAGCCCGACAACGACGTTCGAAGTGTTCAACCAGGCCGATTACGCAATGCGGGTGCTAGTCAACAACGCGCTCACCATCGCGATGGGGGTCGCTTTGTTCGTGGCGTTCGTCGTTGCCAAGCGGAGGCTCGACGCCAAGAAAAAACGCGGGTGGAAGGTCGATTCCGATAAAATCCGCGACATCACGAAGATCCGCCATTTATTCGTTTTGGTGAAGAACGGCGGCACGTGCGTGGTTGACCGGACTTACTCGCAAACGAAGCTCGATGGGGACTTGATATCGGGCTTTTTAAGCGCAATCACGAGCTTCGGGAAGGAGGTGGGGCTGAGAGGGACCATGGAGAAGAAGGATGCAGATGAAACGACGTTGTTCGACTACCAGGAATTCAAGATCTTGATGCACCAGGGGAGCGCTGTCCAAGTAGCCTTGATCCTCAGCGGGGCGCCCACGGACAACTTGAAGGAGAACCTCAAGACGTTCGTGCGGCTCTTCGAATCGAGATTCGACATCAACGCTTGGAAGGGCAACCTGGCCGCGTTTAACGGCGTCGATGACTTGATCGAGCAGGCGTTCGAGATAACCATGATCTATCCCCTCGTGGTCAATGCGGCGAAGGATCCAGCCACGATCAAGACCAATCTCGCTCGGAGCCTGCTCGATATAGCGAGGGCAGTCCAAGCCGAGAAAAAGACCTTCCACCTTTCGACATTACTGACATACGCTATGGCGGGACGAAGAGAGGTTCCTGAACATATACTGGCCGAGATCTATTGGCTGAAGCATGAGAATTATCTAACGTTCAGCACCACACCTTGATTTCTCCATTATTTCTTTCTATTTGTAGATCAGCTTTTTGGATTGTTCTTCGAACTGGCCTCCTTAATCCAAGGAGCCAATCGATAAAATGGAATGGAAAAAAACGGGCTATTCACGTAGGATCTTCTTCTTGATTGCCTTCGCTTTCACGTTCAGGAGAAGGGCGCCCCCGAGCATCGCGCTCACGAGAAGGAGGCCAAGGGGCCGGTTGATGTTTAACAACCAGTCCAACAGCTCGTTATCCACGCGCTTGCTCTCGGGCCCGACATAGAAGATGTTGAACTGCTCTGGCGGGTGGATGTTCACGTGCTCGTCGATCCTGTCCAAGAAATCGACCCCGTAAGCCTCGAACGTGCCCCCCATAATGTACACGCCGTCATCCGATGCGCTCTTCAGGAGGAAAAAGGTCACTTCTGGGATTTGAAAGTGCTTCGCGATGAGGACATCCCTCACGAGGTTCCCAAAGCCCGTGGCCGTGCCATTCTCTTCCGGCAAGAACCACGTGACGAGGCCGGAATCCTGCGGCAGATCGCGGCCGTAGCACGAGCAATTCGTGATGCCCATGTACACGCCGCGCTTCGCGATCGGGA
>JAUQYW010000632.1 GCA_030587525.1 Candidatus Sigynarchaeota archaeon
CCGGGTGTTCCAGCAAATCCTGGGCCGGAACTCCCTCGAAAAGAAACTTCCGCAACGATGTTTTCCCAGCCTCTGGTGGGCCAAGAAATAGTATCTTGCTCGTGACCATGACTTGATCACCGATTATTTTCCCAATCTCTGCATACTAATGCTTTTAAACCAGAATAAAAACTTTTGGCGAGCATACTACATGCGATTTTTTCCCTACTTGCGAGTTCTTAGAACAAGAATAAAAAAGTTCCTTCACGATGATGCCAAACGTAGCTGGATGGCGACGAGAACCACCATCAACTCATTCATGCGTCTCGTCGAGGCTTACGATGAGCGATTTCTTGGAGCCTCGCTCCAACAGTTCCAAGAATGCCGCGTCGCGCTTGGCACTTTTTTCCGCCTCGACGGTCAAGTTATACGCGACCGTGTACGCGGTTTTTTCCTTCAATACCGTAGAACGAATACGACCGAGGCTTTGCTCGTAACGCTCCAAGGAGATCGTCGACCCATAGTAAATCGCCACGTCTGCTTCAGGAAGGTCTGTTCCTTTCTCGATCAAGCGCTCGCTGGCCACGAGCACCTTGATCGTAGGGTCCTTCTTGAACCGGGATATTTGATCGAACTGTTCCGTGCCATCCATTTTCCCGTGCACCATAACCGACGGCACGCCACCGTTCGCGGGATCGTTCAGGATCTTGCACAAGTGGTCGACCATGTTGACGAACCGGGCCATGATCAGCACCTTTTTTCCCTCTCCGGCGATGCGGTTCGCCCAATATATGAGTTTCTTGTCTTTTTCTGATAGCACGACGACTCCTTTCTCGGATTCTGCCATTTTTGCTGTCACGCCTGCGTCGATTTCTTTAAACGCGTCGCTCGATACCAGGAACGAGTTTTTCACGCTCTTCACGAACTTGTGGAAGCTCTTGAACGTGTCCTCGAGCAACTTCTGGCGGCCAACCGTGAGGAGCAAGTACGCCGAGGCAGTCGTGATGTATCGCTTCAAGGTATCTTCGATGTCCTGCGCGGCTATGCCTTTCTGCTTCAACCTTGCTTGCACCTTATCCTTGAGATCCTTTTTCGCGAGAAACTCGGTCACGAAAAGCAATATCCGGTCATTCGGCAGTTCTGGAAGATTCGTCACGTCCTTGTATGCCTTTTTGATCGTCACCAGTGCCATGCCCTTCAATTCCTGGATCAAGGCATCCCACCGGGAAATCTGATCGTCGATGACCCGGATCTTTTTCAACACGATGGACGGACGGTAGTTCTCGAAATCCTCACCTTCCGGGAATATCTCCGCGACGAGATCCTTGCCACCGAACTTTTCAATGAGGATCTCACGCTTGGCTTGCTGGGTGATTGACGCGGTGAGGCCGATCGTGATGACGCTCGTCTTCGGGTTGAGGATGTTGAGCATCGTGAGCACGGGCTCGAATGCGCTGTTGATCTTGTAATACCGGGGCGAAAATTCCTTCTCCAACCATCCATCCACTTGTTCAGGTGTAATCTCGTACCGTTGCGCGAGCTCCTGGATGAACGCGTCGTAATCATCGACGTTAAACACCTTCCGAATGTATTCCAGTGTCTCTTCCTTCGTGCGCTTCTTGCCATACGATTGCGCCAAGAGATCGAGCACTTCATCGATGATGACAACCTTGATTTGCTGCAAGATGGACTTGTCGAGCTTCTGCGTGGCTGACGATCTCGCGATGACCGCGTTCGTGAACAAGATAGGCGTGGCAAAAATGAACCTGGACATCGCCGCATGTTGCCGCACCAAGTGCGCGGGGTAGTCGCGGCCCTCAGGCAGTATGAAGAGGTTCCCCTTATTGCCTAAACCCGCGGAGGATGCCATGTCGTGCAACTGATGCTTCAGCTTCCGGTCAGCAACGATAAACAAGACCTTATCATCATCTTTCAAGTAATCGTTCTCGATCATATGTTGCAGCGTGAGAATGGCGATGAGAGTCTTTCCCATACCCGTCGGGAGATAACAGATGATCTTCCGGATGCCGTCATCGATTTTCGCGATGATTTGATCACGTGCATTCTCCTGGTAATCACGGGGCTGCAATGGAGGCATGAAGATCAAGCTATCTAGGGTCTTTTCAATATTTATCTATAACGCTCAAGCTCGCGAGAATCAACCAGCAACCCGCGATAAGCTAAATGCATTTTAGAACAAGCAGGATCAAGACAAGATTTGGTGGATAAGGGGTTGCTAAACAGTTTAGATTTACATGAACAAAGTTGGACACGACATGGATGATATTGCGGTTTAAAGGCCGTCGATGAGCGATGGCTCATCGTGCGTTTCGTCCAAGCTTGAAATTATGATTCCGCCATGTAATCTCACTTTTTGTCGTTCACCGGAAGGTTCATAACTGGTTCATATTACTCGTAATTCAT
>JAUQYW010000635.1 GCA_030587525.1 Candidatus Sigynarchaeota archaeon
GATTTGCTGGAACACCCGGAATCGCCGACCGTTGGTATGAAATATACGTCATATGCTTATATTTCGTCGAAACGAGCCGACAAGAAGGGGAAGAAAGGCGAGGTGGTCCCGATCTCGCTCAGCGTCGTGGATTCGGCGGGACAGAATCTTGATGAATGGTTGAACACGAAAAAGGATCGGGTGTTTCCCGGAGCAGATATAATCTTTCTCATATTCGACGTGAGCGAATGGCTATCCGACGAGAAAAAATTTTCCGTTTGCGACCTCATCATGAAAATCTACAATGCCCGCATGGAACTCGCACCGGAATCATCGTTTTACATCATTGGCCACAAGTTTGACAAGGTTCCCGAGGGCAAATCCTACCGTGAGCAGATGGCCAAGCGCATCAAGCGCGAGCTCAACGAGTTCGTATTCAACAAGATGCTCAAGTACCTCGATTTCAATATTTACTTGACGAGCATTCAAGAGGAGTTCGCTGACGATGCTTTCCTCACGCTCATCAATCTCACGACTGATTTGTTATCCCGTGTCCCGTGATGCGTGCGATTTTCCTTTTAATGGCCTTATCGCCGTCATCAAGATCGTTATCGACAATTGCATCTTTATATTGTGGGATCGGATTTTCTTATACTGATATACTGGTTCATAATGTTAATGGGGTCGATAAGCGATGAGCGATTTTTCCGAGAAATTCAAAAAAGCCAAGCAGCACGATGAAGATATGCGCACTGTTGGCGCTAGTATGGATCCGGTTGAATTGAAAAAGCAGCACGACAAGATGGATTATATCTTTACGGTGAACATTTCCAAGAAGATTTTCGACTACGGAACTCGGCAGGATTTAATTTCGGATTTTAAAATCCTATCTCTAGCTGAGAAAAAAGCATTTCTCATCAAAGAATTTGGTATTAATCCCGATAACGAGATGCTGGACTTGAGACCTGGTGAATTAAAATATCAAGCCCACGACGAAGCCAAGCGCGACTTGAAAACCCCGGTTTGCAGGAAATGCGGGAAAGCGCACAACCCGTTTGAGACCTGTTTAGGTTAATTTGTCGCGTCGGTCATTAGTTCCTGGAAAGCTGAGCATTCCTTTTTTCTTAATTTCGTTGAAAGACGAGTAAATAAGAGCAATTTGAAAAAAGAGAATAAAAAAGGGGGAAGAAAATTCACTTTACATCACGCCTGGCGACAATAAATCTTGACATCGCAACCGGCAGCACGATGGGTACAATAACCGACAAGACAAGAATCGTCCAAATTATCAAATCGCCGTGGTCGAGGTTCATGCAGAGATCCGTGTAGAACTGGATACGGTACGGTTCGATCAGGTTCAGAAAGTATGTGTTCCAGTAGTCCCTGAATGCACCACTTCCCCCCAGTTGATCGTCTGGAAGTTGTTCCGGCACCGCCACTACGTACATCGTGAAGCTCGCGTTCTTGTATACTTCATTCATGATCGCGTCGAACACGTTGTATTTTGAAATCGTGACTGCACTGCCGTTAATCACTCCTGCTTGACCTTCAAAACAATGGAAGATGCTCTTTTCCTCCGTGATAGAGAAGAAACATACCTCGGTCACGTTCCATGCACGGGCGATCTGGATGTTTCTTACGCAAGCGTCGATCGTGGATGAGTTTTGGAAGCGCCCGCCACCCGTGATGCCGAGTAATGTCCGCATCTCGCAACCGGGGGCATAATCCTTGATCCAATAGTATTGGTCCCGGCAGCCGCGGTACACGTTCTGGGGGATAACGCCGTCGTCGTAGAGCATTGGGAGGTTGAAGTCGTACGGGAAGTCAGGCCAGAACTCGCTGATCGCCGTCTGATCGTAATCGCCGTCCAATCCATCGAGCGGGACGCCAGAAACCGATCCGAACTTGAAATCGGCTGAGCTGAGCCCTACTGCCAACAGCTTTTGCCGCATCCACGCGATGCCGGCTTCCATGCGGTCGATCACCTCTGCGAGCAGTGTCCTATTGATACCTCTTCGATCCTGCGGTGCTTCAAAATCGCCCGAGACCCCGACGAGCCCCTGGAGCCGCGGCATATACGTGACGTTCGTGCGGAACTCAACTACCGCTTGGAAGCTCCGGAACCACTCGTCGAAGTGCGTGTAGCAAGGAAAGTCGTCACCCGCGGCATCCATTGATATGAAAATGCCCAGATCATGTAAATAATCGATGTAATCCGCCCATGCATTGCACTCCGCGTCGGTGTCGATGTCTGTGTGGCGTATCCCGATGTATAGGGTCGCGTTATGCCGCATCAATTGCGCTGTGAATGCCTGGCCCTCGGTTGTGTTCTCGACCCACGACTTGTTCATAGAAACGATGTTAAGCTCCGTCGGTGCTCCCCATACCGAAAGCCGGACGGTATTGTCCCCCGGGTTCACGATCACGGGGTCGAGGGGCGCTAGCCGATTCACGATGTACAAGGAGCCGGCGATCGCCAGCGGGATCAAGAGGAGTGCGACGGTTTGCTTGGAAACGATTCGCTTGAACGAGCGCACGGTTATCACGTGGTGATCCGAGCCTTTTTGATATTCCAGGGCCTCGGAATCCCGTTGCTTCGTATGAACGAAGACGTAAATCGACCGAAGGATGTTGTAAGCGAACCCCACGAGAATCAGCGCGGTGCCGAGCCAAAACAGGACACCAAACACGACCCCGACGATCGCGGTCGCGGGGTAGTTGCTAAAGATCAACCACACTTGCGGAAAGTATGCACCCTCGTATTCCATAAAAGCCCGCAAGTAGTCGAATCCAACGAGGGATCCTTGGAGGTATTCGATGTTGATGAATATAACATACAGCTGTACAATGGGGTTCGAGGGGAATTTCATTACGAGACACGCGGAGAGCGCTAGGAGGATGGCCATCCAGAGGGTCGGGGAGACCTCCCAAAAAGATACCCAGTATTCGGTCATCCAGGAAAAAATGAAAGTATATGTCAACAGCATTGCGGTGAAAAGATAGACGATTGCGATGCTTGTTTTACCGATAGTAATCCCGTTTTCGTAATACTTCTTAGTTCGGGAATCAAGGATCTTAAAGAATCGCATGAGTGTAGATCGCCGCCGATTTTTTAATAGGTTTCTCTTGCACTCACTATGAAAACCACACACAGCCGAAACCATGTGATTTGCCATCCGTCGATGCATTTCTTGACCTCCTCCTCTTCAACAGACCAATTGCTCGAGATGTAGAGGATCTGTCCCGATTTTCTCGCAACCAATCCCGCCTTAATTGATCCTGAAGCAAATAGACCGTTTATAATCGCATTGAAGTCAATGCAATGTTTTTCAAGATTCGTGTCGAGTATGGAAATCTTTGCAGTCAATTTCGCCTCCAATTCTTGAATGCGATCATTGCCATCAAGTACCTTCCTGTTGTCCATGAATGTATCAACTGCTCTCTTGATTAGTTCCGTGCGATTCATTCCCTTGCTATCCGCGAATACATCCCAGCTGTTCAGTTTAGCTACAGGTATCCAAAAGGTATAATTGAGCAACCTTCTCGAGTCGTGGTTTGGTTAAATAGACATGCTCGTGCTTTATAGCACGTAACCTGCGAACTCTTATTTTTTAAATAATGCAGCGCAAGATAGAGCGCAAAAAAGACGAAAAAACGTGTAGGTAATACTCGAACTTTGTCAGTAAACTCTACTCTAAACTGACACGAGACAAATTACTGCTTACAATGTAGGTAATACTTTAAACTGACATCTTTTCGATCCACTTTCCATCTTGTCAGTCTTAGAGTAGAGCCTACAATACG
>JAUQYW010000636.1 GCA_030587525.1 Candidatus Sigynarchaeota archaeon
CCATTCCATTTCTCGAACTGTTTCTTGAAATCGGTCTCGGTGCGCTCGATGTACGTGTGCAATTTTTCGTGGAGCGTGTTCAAGTCCTTGATCGCGACCAGGGCCACCGTGATGTGTTTTCCATATTCCAGGAGAATCTTTTTGTCCTCGTGGTCGAGCACCTTGAGTTTTTTATCGCTCTGGACCATTTCCTTGATGATATTGATGATACCCGTAACCCCCGAGCTGAACAAGTCCGCGGAAATGTTCGACTCCTTGCCCACCTTTATCAGCGTTTCATCGTAGATGCAGACCGACGTATCGATGTGGAACACGAAGATGTGCAAGAGCGAATCGTCCCAGTGGATCTCGTAGAGCGAGGGGATGTTGATGAACCCGATGCCTGTGAGCGTCAAGCCAACGAGGACGAGCGACGGCGGTAATATGGCATTATTTATGATTGCTTTCATGAAGGCCGTGCTGAGTGCGTATCCGAGCCCGAAGACGATCAGACCAATCGACACGAAGAAAAACTTTTTCCGGGTGGAACCCGAGGTCATCGCCATAAGCAAGAACAGAAAGATGATGACGAAGAATATCAACACCGGCGTGAAAAAGTAATAAATGCTCTGTACGGTTTTGTATGGGAGGACCGGGATGATGCCCGACAAGGCCAGGAAACAGATCGTGAACACGTGCTTGGTCTTCCTGATGAGCGTTTCCGCGGCGTGCAGAAAAACGGACATGGCTAGAAAAGCGAAAAATGCGCCAATAATGTATAACATTTCGTAACCCGTATGTGGAGGAACAGATTCAAAATCCCAAAAAATCAGGAAGATTCGCGTGATCCCGAAGAACGCGTATGCAAGCCCGAGTATTGCAATATGCCGCGTAGCTTTCGGCTTGCCTTTCATGAGGAAAAACACGCACAATTCGAAATCCAGGAACACTTCAATGCTATATAAAGCGAAAAGTAGATCGTTAATATCCATGATGATATACCTCTTATCTTCTTAACGGGCACCTCTGGGCTTGTAGTATTCACGTTCTTCTTCGATGAAAAGAACTTCATGTACTTAAACCCTCATTGCATTATAAATCTTTCACGAGACATCCATCAGTAGCTGTCGAGGATCTCGCGACTATTATCAAACAGAAGTTGCCTTCCAAGAATCCTTATCACCGCACATCGGCACCATTTTAACTTCTCGAAGCGGGATAAGCTCATAAGATCACATAACGCGTTCGAGACGTTGAAGGCATGAAGGTTGAAAAAAAAGAGCTGAAGACCGTCCAGCAAATCGATGGAACCGGGATCAAATCCCCGCACGAGGGGGAGCTGCGGACCATTGCCGAGTCAATCAAGGAATTTATGCCGGAAGTGGAAAAGGCACAGTTGGAATCAATCGTGCGCCAGGCAGGCGGGTCGCTCGATGATCTCGGTTTCGGGGAAGATTTCACGATTAGCTTCGAATATTTCCCGGGCGTTCGCATCCACGCAGTGTATTTCGGCCCTGCTTCTGGCGACGACGAGATCTCCAGTGAAGCCGATGTCAAGTTTTTCTTTTCCGGCGAAAAGGTTATGCTGGTGAGCAGCGAGGACCTGGCAAGTTTCGCAGATCTCACGTTTGATTACTTGCGGGATCTTTCCCAAAACAGCACGGTTCCACCGAACGAGCCGTCTGACCTGCTCCAGCGATCCACTTTGCAACGACTTGAGCCATTTTCCTTGATAAAACGGGATGATTTGCCCAAGCTAGCGGCTTTCCTCGACGCCAAGCTCACGGCCACGCAATTGGAATGGCAGTTGACGAAATCATTTTTCCCAAGCATAGAGATCGTCCTGAAATACGATGGGAAGCGCATTAACTTTTCCTTCTCCGGGAAAAACTTAGTACGCATCAATACACACGCCCGCGACCAGCTTGCGATCTTCCTCCTTAACCACTGCTTGCGGTTCATCGGTACGACGTACACGGCGTTGAAAATGCCCGACATCGTGGACAAGGCATTTTCCTTCTCGTTCTTGCGATCCCGGAAATGATGGGGCACGCGTTGCTCATCTTCGGTTTCTTCTTTCTTGCTTTTCCATTGTTATTTGTTTAAATGTACGTTAACTAAACAAACCTTTCTCGGAGTGTTAAACACCCAACCTTTAAAGGCGAATAGTTTATCAATACACTACGATGGGTGGTTTGAGACCATTCAGCGAGGGATAAGCATTGGACATACACGAACACGACATGTTCATTTTTTTGTCTGCTGGTGACAAGGCAGTCGACGTGGAGCTCGTCGGTAGCACTGGCAGCAGCAAAAAAATGAAAGTCGAAGCAAATCAAAAGCGAATATTTCACCGGCTGGACCAGACCGTGAAGATTGACAAGGACTCGTGGAGTCCTTACACGGCACGAAGCCAGCTCGGCGTGTGCTTGTGCACGACCGAGAAGAAGATATTTCACCCAGGCGAGCGCGTGCACATAATCCTTTACGTGGCTCGTAGCGGCGGGAAGGAGGTGGAAGTTGAAATTACCCACATGGAACAGCCATTGTTGCGAAAATCGACCAAGCTCGATGCAAGCGGGGCATCGATCATCCCGCTGGACGACCTGGAAAACGGTCCCTACAAGGTGTCGCTATTTGGACCCCGGATCGAGCGGGAATCTTGCGAGTTTATCGTGGCACCCTTCACGCTATCGCCATTGCAAACTATCGTGGAGAAGCAGTCGGTCCAAAACGACAAGATCACGGTCACCGCGAAGGTTATGAAATTGAACATCCCCTATTCCGGTCCGATACGCGTGGACGTGCGATGCAGTTACTGCAACGGAACCGTCGTGGAATCAAAGAACTTGACGGTAACCAAGGGGAAACTAACCGCGACCTATAGCATGGGCGGCCATACAGGGCCATTCACGCTCGATTTCGTGACGCCGGATGGCAGCACGTCGACCGAGTTTCTCGAAGGAACGCGAACGGAGGACCGGCAAGAGCTGGATCTCAACAAGATCGGCACGCTCACGAAATGCGCCCTGCTTTCCCACGAAAACGCGGAAAATGTCCGGAACTTGTTTTTCTGGGAATCCGGCTCCAGCACGTGGCCGCTGGTCCTCCAGCAAGCCATCGAGAAGGAGGTCCAGCTGCAAGCCCTGGAAG
>JAUQYW010000662.1 GCA_030587525.1 Candidatus Sigynarchaeota archaeon
CGAAGTTGTAGGGATTCTTGGTCTTGATTTCGACGACGGCAACGCCTTTCTCTGTCTCGATAAATCTATAGACGGGTAGAATGAAGTCAAGACGGCCGGTTGCCTTGTGCGCCCAATCTTCGAGGCCATATTCCAAGTCTCGCGGTGAATCGACTAGACCGCGTCGACGTGCTCGGTCCTGGAGGTCATCGTGGACGAGGTTCCCGGCGGCGAACATCATGATCGTCTTGGCCGTTATGGGCCGCTTCTTTTCCGGGCAGTTGAAGTTATAGAATGTTGCCCGATCACAGGCCCCGACATCGCTCATGTAGAAATAATTGCGCTTTTGGTGGTCTCGCTGACCGGACCGTTTCTTCCAGTCGTCCAAAAAGGAATCGACAAGTTCACGGATTAGAAAATGATCATCGGGGAGCTTTTCGATCATCTGTCCTGCTCCTCATCCCTCAGCCGATCCTCGTCCAGCACCGGGCCCTCCCGCGTCATCAAATCCGCCGTGCCCATGAACTGCTCCTCGCATTTCTTACTGCAAAAGCTGTCGCGATCTCCGATGACGACATTGCAGTTGGGGCATTCGTTGGGCGCGTCGAATTCGAGTGCGGCGAAATGTTCCTCGACCTCGACCTTTCCTTGTGGGGATAGGTAGTCAAAAAGATCATTCTCGATTTGCGTTGGGAAGTTCATTGAGTTTTCCTTCAAACGAGGCTTCGATCATGCCTGATAATTCGTTTCTCAAATCGATATCAAATGGGTTAACCTTGGGTTCCCATTCTTTCATGTCGCCGAATTCTTGATGTCTTTCGTGGTAGAAATGAAAGAGTGCCCAGTAATTGTTCACGACACGGAATTTTTCCTCAATCTTGGAGGCGAGTTTATCGCTGTAATATTTAATCTCTTCGTACTGGATCGATTTCAAAAACTTCTCGCGTTCCACATGGATAAATTTATTGTAATTTTCGCGCGAGAATTCGCGGGCCATCATATCCGTGACCTTTTTGAAAACGTCATCCATCCAACAGAACGATTCAATCAATTTCCACTTTTCGTCGATGGGGATGGCCGATTCGTACACCGCGCGCGCCACGATTTCCTCGTTGAAGGGCCAGAGGTC
>JAUQYW010000678.1 GCA_030587525.1 Candidatus Sigynarchaeota archaeon
GCATGCGTCAATCATGACCTTTTTTCGGCCAGAATACACGGCAAGAAGAATTCGAGTGTTCGAATGCCGATTCCGCGTGCCCTGGTTCTCTCGCCGGCCTCGCGTGCAAGCTCGATCGGATGAATCCTACGCTGGAAGGTAGACCCCATCCGAAGCAACTTCTTAGCATCCTGGTCGTTGATCATTCTTGCGTTAAAAAAGGTGCGTGAAACATGGAAAATGTCATTACCATCAACGAGCGGAGCATGAAATGCCCGTCATGCAACGGGAACCTCGTCCTGGCGAGGTCCGGTTACACGTGCTCGAGCTGCGGGGTCGTGCACGGCGTTGAATACGCCGACGACGATTATTTCGAGACCCCGAACGAGCGCTACCACGTGAAATCATCGAAGCAATTCATCGCTCCCGGCAAGCAACTCGACACGGTCTCCACCCTTGGCAGTTTCATCGATTTCTACAAGTTAGGATTCTTCTTCGATAATAAACACCACGCATTAACGCCGGATAAACAAGTATTGTTTTATCGCCTGAAATTTACCCAGGATTATCTCAGCCGGCTCGATCGCCAGGACACGCGTTATCGCATCGTGAAGATAGCGAGGATAATCGGCGACGCCTTGGACCTCCTGCCCGATGCGCGGCGGCGCGCCCTCTACTTGTACGCCAAGGTTGTCTCCTCCACGAGGAAAGAAGGATGCAAGATCCCGAACCACGTCTCATTGATCGCCACCGCCCTCTACATCGCTTCCCGGGAATACTCGTCCCGCGCTCCGGTCACGGTCCAGGAGATTTGCAGCACGTTTCGAGCCCGTGGCCACCGGGTGCATTGCAAGATGATATTGAGGGACCTCCCGGCCTTCAAGCGCTACTGCGGCTTGAAATACGCCGTGCACGGCAGCAAGGTGTACCTGGAGCGGTTGATGAATACCCTCTCCATCGATCCCGTGTTTCTTGACAGGTTTAGATGCAGGCGTGGCATGCAAGAAGTGCCGCAATTCATCAATACC
>JAUQYW010000679.1 GCA_030587525.1 Candidatus Sigynarchaeota archaeon
CGGATCGCTGGTTCTGCTTGCTTTTGCACTGCCATGACCATGATGGATTGTTTCACCTCCATGCCATCATCGCAAGGCGTCGGGATTTAAGGAAAAACCAGGGATTCTCTTATAATATCCCCGAGAGATATTCCTCGAGAATCTTTCCACACAATGTAACCATTCACAGGCTTGCCAATGATAAATTCACCTGCAGCGGTCGGTGATTCAAATTCGTGATCCTCAAGCAATTCCTTTCTCCCATCGTCACGAACCTTGATCTTATCACTAGTCTCCAATCGACGCCGCGCGAGATACGGAGCCTCTAAATATCGGGTAGATCCACGAGTACTATACCTCTCATCATCGCGGAGTAGGATACTTCCCACAAGAACCTTGCATTTCCCGCTTGGCAACAAGATCATCTTAGCAAACGATCCACTCCCATGGCACGTGTAAACGTTAACCTTAAGTTTTTTAGTCGATTTCGATTCCGCGCACTCCTTTTCGGCTATTCGAACCACGTGCGCTCGACGTATCTCGATCAAGACTACTGCCGTATATTTATCCATATTTTTCTTGTTGTCGATCAACCTGTGATGCGTTACGCATAATAAGATGCCGTTCTTGCGACTGCGGATGAATTTGGGATTCACGGTAGGGTCGAATCGTATCATTCGTGTCGACTTAGGATAGATGTGAGCACAATCGCCAGCCTCTATACCATCGGCGATTTTATCTTCCGTCATGTCATTCGGATCCACACGACGATTGCAGCCAGGAAAAGCGCATATACCCCCGCAATCGAGTTGAATCTGGATCTTGATCCTAGGTAAAAAAATTCTTCCTGGTTTTCCAGCTAACATCGTCAATTGGCTATCAATTTCATTCATTCTTCTTATCATATTATATATCATCTACGGATTAATTCTTGTTGGGTGTTTGTTGGGCTTCGCCCAACAAGAATAGTAGCTCTTGTTGGATTTCGCCCGAAATTAAACAAACTATTCCCATATTAACGAAAGAGGAAAAACAAGTATTTAAATAAATCCCTTCGCTCGATGCTTCACTTAACGGCAGATATTTTTTGCTTAAATGGGCTTGATACTCGATACCTCCGACCTGCTATGATAGGTATCGACACACTATATTCGGCAAAGGACATGTGGAGCGACCTCGTGAGCGGCGGGCAGCTGCTCATGGGTCAAATTGCTATGTTCATCATCACGATTGGCTGCGTCATCGCCGTGTTCATCATCCTCATCGGCGCTATCGTATACTTTTCACATTTCGCACAATGGGGTAGCAAGGCACTCATGGGCGGGATTTTCTTGCTCGTTTTCATGTCTTGCTGGTATATGGCGATGTTCAACGCGAGCGGCCCACCCGACCTTTCGGCATGGTTCCGACTTCCAGAAGGCTGAACGACGATGGTAAAAGAGCAAGACACGACCGAGGAGTTTCATCACTGGTTCTCCGAGCGACGCGTGGAGCGCATGGGCCTGGTACCGCTGCCCTCGGCGCTCGTGGCCGTGCTCGGCGTGGTCTGCGGTATGGCCGCGATCGCGTCGAATGCACCACTCCTCGTGTGGCTGGTGATCGGTGCCGGGATGCTTGTCCCGATCGTCGTTGTTGCTTGCAGCACCCCCCGATACTTTCACGACGCGACCAGGGACATCTTGGCCGTGCAACAGCATGTTTCGTGGCGGCTCGTCGCCGGGTTCCGCGTGACCAGGCTTCCATCCAACGTGGACGGCAATCAGCGGCGCCTGCTGCGGAACCTCCACGGCATCGGCGTGGCCTCGGGCGTCACGTTCACGATCGTGGTGTCCCGGCACGAGTTCCCGCGTGTCGCGGAAACGCGTTCGGCAGCGTGGTTCGAGCCCGGCGCGCCGTCGAAGGAAACCATCGGCATCGGCGAGTCAGGACACGCGTGGATGCTCCTCCTGGAAAAGCACGTGAACTTGCTCAAGGGTATGAAGCGGGAAGCCGCGGACTTTGCCAAAGCGCGGGATGCAACGCGATCCATATTCGTGAACACGTACCCGCACCACGGGTTCGCCGCAATGACATCTGGCGAGCTCGCGCGTGCGGCAGCGTGGTAAAAACCTTGTATTTTTTTTCTATCTTTTATGATAACTGTCTTTAATACCTGCCCAAGCCTTACGGCGAGGGCGCTCTTCTTGATGCTGTTCTTTTTTATTTAAAAAGCACCCTTGTGCAAGGATGCCATGAAAAGCGCAACTTGCATCAAGGTAGGTTTTCTCCTCCTCATCACGCTTACTCACATTTATTGCCCGTGGAGGTCGACATCAAGGACGGGATCGGGAAAATATGCACGATCTGCGATGGAAGATCAATTACACGTGTCAATACTGCGCCACACTGCTTCACCTTCAGACGTTTATAATAAAGGATTGATATCCAACCTTCCCCCTTATCATATTAATATCGGTATTGATATTCTTGATGATTTTAATGGCTCTGCTTGGTTTCATATCCACAATCCCATGCTTGCAATGTATCATTTCGAAGCAACCATGGGCAAAATACTTCTTATTGGTCGCCCATACGGAATCGCGAAATTTCCAGACTTTATCATTGGTTGGGTGAACGAGACTGTTCCAGATGCGGCATTTGATGTTTTGAACCAGACCGCGCTACGTGATCCCATCATATATCACTCAATCCCGGTCTCATTTTATGATACACTTAATTACGAATTTTTGGAAATTGATCCCTTGATCGTTTATGCGATACCTGCTAATCACGCAGTCAATTTCACGATCATCTTAAAACCCACTGCCGCCTGTCAAGATGCTGCAATGGTATATTTTAACTATCCCGCGTATGATTATCGAAACCTGATGATTGTAGAGGACCTTGGCCCAACCTTGAACTTAACATTCGCGCAATGGGAGGAACTTATGACCTCGAATTGGAGTGGTATGCTCAATCTTGGCCTTCGTGATGTGGATAAAGGCTTGTTCAAGTCGGCTTGGTGCAAGGATTTGATGGACACATATTATGGGGGTGGTTATTTCAACCATTACATGTCGACTTTTGACTGGAGTAATGGGGGCAGTTCAGGCGGTGGTGGCGGTGGAACAGGAGGCGGCGGGGGCAGTATCAGCAGTCTCATCGATTCGCTC
>JAUQYW010000711.1 GCA_030587525.1 Candidatus Sigynarchaeota archaeon
AGCGTGTATTACAATCACACGGCATTTTTGAGGCGCTACACGGAGGTCATGTTCTTCGAGGTGAACGTGACTGACAACGACAACCCGTGGAATGCAACCGAGGTGAAAATCATCTTCCACAAGGAGAACAGCCTGGTCAACGTCTCGTCGGCGGCACTCATCCCTAACATGACCACGGGCAATTTCACCGGGGCCATGAACGTTACGCTCGACACGAGCGGTCAACTTGCCCCGACGGGCGGTTACACGATCCACGTCATCGCCAAGGATGCCGAGACCCTTGATTCGGCCACGGTCGAGTTCGTGCCTGCCTCGAAAAATGCAACGTGGATACTGAATAACAATCCCGTGATGCACGAAACCTTGATCAACAACCAGACCCTCGTGAACGGCACCCGCTTCTCGCAAGGTCAACGCCTCGAGTTTACCGTGAACGCGTCGGATATCGAGAACGAGATCGATTACATCGAGATACGGTTGCTGTACGCCGATGGCGGGAACACTGCTTTCAATTATTATATCTTGTCAAACACAACGTACACGCTGAACATCTCCAGCAGCGTTCTCGCACCCGGAACATGGTACATCTACGTTATCGTCGTCGATTTCGAGGCCGATGCCAACATGAACACCCCTGCATATACGATCGTGATCGATCCCGACCTCAGGGACATGACCAGCTTTGCCATCTGGATCGCCCTGGCGGCGATCCTAGGCCTCGTAGTCGGTGGCTGGATCATCTGGCGGTATGCCAATGCAAAGATCGCCGACATCCGCCGCGACCAGATCATCAAGGGGAAGATCAAGACCGAGTCGGCCGATGCCAAGAAAGCCAAGCCTGGCGAGAAGTCATCCGACAAGAAATATGTCGATCCCGCGTCCGCGAAGGCTGCCAAGAAGGAAAGCGACGATGCTGCGAAGGCACCCGAGAAAAAACCCGACAAGGCGACCGAGGGCGCGAGCAAGCCCGCGGAAAAGAAGGGCTCGGACAAGCCCGCGGAAAAGAAGGGCTCGGACAAGGCTGAGGAAAGCAAGGGGGCAGCGCTTGCCAAGGCGTTGTCCGCGAAGAAATCCGATAAATCGAAGAAATGATCCATTTTTTCTCGTTCTATTTCTCTTTATTTTTCATGTCATTTCGTACCGAGCCTGTAAATCACGTGATCAACGATATCGGGAAGAACTTCGCCGAGTGGCGAGTGCACGACGATGGTCGCATGGGCATCGAGCCGGGTAGGCATCTGGTTGATGATTGCGAGCTGGGCGCCGTGATCGAGGGCCGCGCGTGGCAGCCGGTTGGCCGGATACACCTCGAGCGAGCTACCCAGCACGAGAAACACGTCGCAGTTTTCGGCGAGGCCGGTCGCGCGTTCCATCGCGCCTTCGGGAAGGGATTCGCCGAAGAATGTCGTGTCTGGCTTGAGCACGCCGAGGTTACATTCGTCGCAGCGAGGAGGTATCTCTCCGTCGTTCACGATCTTTCTCGCGATCACGTCGATGGGGAAGTTGCTGCGGCATCGCGTGCACGTGCACGTTCGCAAGCTGCCGTGGAGCTCGATCACGTTCTTGGACCCGGCCTTCTGATGGAGGCTGTCGATGTTTTGCGTGATGACGCCCGACAGTTTCCCGGCTTGCTCCAGCTTCGCGAGAGCAAGGTGCGCCGGGTTCGGCTTCGCGCTGAACACCGTGCCAGCCAGCTCCGCTGCCATGGTGAAAAATGCTTTGGGGTCCTTTTCAAACGTGGACACGTCGGCAAGCGACGGGTCATATTTTTCCCACAAGCCGCTGCCGGGCGACCGGAAATCCGGGATGCCCGATTCGGTCGAGATGCCCGCGCCCGTGAACGCGACGACGCGCTTGGCATCCACGATCATGGTTTCCAGCAATTCTAGAAGGAAGTATTGCATGTCCATGGGGAATCGACCTTGTTAATCATCAAGTAAAAGAGAAAAAGGAGATGGCACGCGGCACGAGCGCGATCACAAGAGGTCCTTCAAGAAAAACTGGTGCTTGCCGAGCTTCCCGCCGTAGTTGCCGGCCGTGATGGCGACGAGGCCGGGTACCTTGGCCGCGGCTTGCACCGACGCTTTCATCGCGGCCTTGATCGCGTCGGCTGTCAAGCCGTCGTAGATGATCTCGAAAACCGCTGTCACGCCGTCGAGCACCTGGCTCTGGACCGGGATCTCGTAGGGCTTTCCTTCCTTGTCCTTGCCCTTTGCGACCTTGCCCTTGAGCGTGGGGCACAGCGCGTCGTTCGTGGAGGCTTTCAAGAACTCGTACTTCGAGCCAACCTTCGAGCCGCTCGCCACGACGCCGCCCGGGAAGGGCATGATGACGCCCTCGACCTTACTCGCGGCATCGACGGCAGCCTTGGCCGCATTGAGCCCGGCATCGAGCGTCTTGGCTTGCAAGATCAAGTTGCCGCCGGCGACGCCCTTGCCGAACTTGAACGTCGATTGCACGATGAACTCGCCGTCCATGACCGGTATCCGGTGGATCAAGAACGGGTAGGCTTTTTCATCTTTTGCCTGGAATCCGTCGCCGAAGAAGGCCAGGTTCTTGCCGGTCGGCGCTTCCTCGGTTTTCTCGTTCACCAGGGCTTGCGGGAACGCATCGAACACTGCCGTCGTCGGGCAGGTGAGGATGCATTGACCGACGCGATCGAGCAGCACCTCGGGCATCTTTTCCTTCCCCGCGACGAACATGACGATGATGCCTGGTCGCTTGTCTGGTGTCTTGTCGGCGGGTACTTCCACATCGATGCCCGCTTCGCACGGGCAATGGATCGTGCTGGTTGCAAAGCCAGTCGCGCACAGCGCGGCTTGCTTCGCCCAGTACGTATCTTTCGCGGTGATCAGCACGCGGGCCATGTAGCTGCTAAAAGCTTCCGCGTACGTGTCAACGATTTCAACGTTGTTGAGCTTCATTAGGTATCTCCTTGTGAATTCATTAACGATTAATTGTCTTTTTGCCTCTTTAGATTTAATCCTTGTCTGTTACTGGATTGATCCTTATGTCAGATAACCTATCGCTGTTGGAAGCCATCCACGCACTGAAGCACCTGCCGCGGAAAGGCTGGGTAGAGCACGGGCTGGATGCGGGGAAAGTCGAGTCGGTCGGCTCGCACGCGTTTGGGACCGCCGCGCTGGCGGTGATCTTGAAGGAAACAGGGTATCTCCCGAAGAACGTGCCACTGGAACGGGTGTTGGTGCTTGCACTATTTCATGACATCGTCGAGAGCCTCACCGGCGACATCACACCAGCCAGCAAGGTAACCCCCGAAAAAAAAGCGAGCCTGGAGCTCGACGCGGCACGGAAGCTGCTGGGGGGAATCCCGGGCATGGCCGCGGTGCAGCACGACCTGGAAGCTTTCATCGCGACTCCCGGCAAGGGTAGCACGGACCCGGTTCACTCGATAGTGAAGCAGCTCGACAAGCTCGACATGATGATCCAGTCGCTGTTTTACGAGCAATCGACTGGCAAGCCCTTGAGCGATTTCAACAATGATCCCGGGAAATACTTGGTCGACAAGAAATTGCTCGCGTTCTTTGATTCGATATTAAAAAGAATCTGCCTTGAATGAATGCCACGATCGATCTGTTGATGTTGCAATGAACAGCAAGGAACGGTTTTTGGTGGCCTTAAACCACGAGGAACCAGACCGGGTGCCGTTGATCTTCACGAACGTCATGGACGGGTTCAAGGAACGCTGGCAAAAGCGCTACGAGGACGAGGTGAACCCGGATGACGTGATACTATTCGGCGGGCATGATTTGACCATGGCCAAGCATTTAGGATTCGATGCCGCGTGGAGCGTCGTACCGGAGCATTTCGATTGCGCTCCGGATCCCGCTGAATTCAAGAGCCGGTTGCCGGTGTTGAAAGCGAGCCAATCCATCTCCTCGGACGGCCGCATCCACGAGCATGGTATGCTGGCAGGAAAAAACCACGCGTGGTACACGGGTCCAGGTCTCCGGGATCCGGAGCTCTGGCTGGAATGGTTCGGCAAGTTCAAGCCGGCGCCCCTGCCCAGCGCCGCGATCGCCGGCCTGAAACGGGGATACGCGGCGGCGACGAGCGGGCCGAACGGGGGGTTCTTGCCGCTCCCCGTGATCTCGGCCGTGTTCGAGACGGTCGTGGAAAGCCTCGGTCTCGACGAGTTCTCGCGCCTCTGCCGGAAAGACATGGCGACGCTCGAGAAAATGCTGGATATCGTGACGGAACACCGCATCGTGCACGCGAGGGACATGGGCCGTGTTGGCATCGACGTCGCGGTCATGGGAGACGACAGTGCTTATAAGGGTAGGCCATACATCTCGCCGAAGCTGCACGATGCGCTGATCGTGCCCCGCTACGCCAAGATCGCCGCGGAGCTGCACCGGGCTGGTGCCAAGCTCTTGCTGCACAGCGACGGCTTCACCGAGCCGTACTTTCCCGGGCTCGTCAAGGCGGGTATCGATGGCGTCCACACGATCGAGAAGGCGGCGGGGATGGATCTCGGGCATCTGAAGGTGACGTGGGGGGACAAGATCGCGCTGATGGGTCCCGTGGACTGCGCCGAGGTGCTCAGCTATGGCACGCCGGCGACGGTCGAGGCCGAGATCATCACGCTGCTGAAACAAGGGGCGCGCGGTGGCGGGTTTGCTATGGGGCCCTGCACGGCGCTCCTCGACACGGTGCCGCTCGACAACGTGCATGCCATGGTCGCCGCGACGCTCAAGTATGGGAAATATCCATTGGCGCGGTTTTGATTTCTCGCGATAGCATCACGAACGGTTAAAGAATCGCTGTTTTTCCTTTAGCAATTTTTCCTTGAACCGCTTCTTTTCCGCGGATCGTTTGATGGCGATGTTCATGGCAAGAACCATAGCAATTGCGAGCCCCGTGATGAGTATTATCATGAACACCATGGTCGTGCCGTCCCACGCACCTGGTGCTGCCATTTCATAGTTCATTGCTATTTGGAAATTTAAATCATAATCTGCCATCTTGTCCCACGCGCCCATGCTATGGCTGATAAGCATGTACCCGCCCATATAATTGTGATTTACCTTGACCGATTTGCAAGCAGATACAAAGCTTTGCTGGTTATCGCCATAAAAAATCAAGGCATATTGCCTCCCGGGCTGCAAGCCGCTCGCGTTGAAATCCAACTCGATCCAGGTTCTAAAGGAAGGCGCCAGCCATTGGCTATAATTCATGACGAGGCGCTGGATGGGCTGCTGGTTAACGTTCGGCAAGCCTGAAGGTGCTTGAACATCGTACAAGGCCAAGACGACGTACCCTGGGTCGGTGAAATCGATTCGGTCGTAGGTTTGGAGCTTGATCGAGCTGATGCAAGTCCCGACCGACGTGAACACTTGACCTAGGCCGAATGCATCGTGCCCCGTGTCTTGAAAGACGTTGAAAACGCCGAATCCCATTTCGAGAATGAAATTCAAGTCGAATCCACACCAAGCTCCCCATTTATTCTTGCTGGCATCGTAATCGAGGAGACATCCACCCTCATAATCGTTTCCATGAGATAAATATGTGCAACGCGCTGATAAGCCACCCCAGGCCGGTCCACCCTCGTTCGAATCAACCCCTTCGACGATGAACGCGTATTTTTCGTTCACGGTCAAGCCACTCACTTCAAACCCGGGAATGGAAGTCCATTGACCATAGCTGGTTGGTGCCCATATCGTGTACGGGATCGTTATGGAATGGATCCTGTTGGTCCATTTCGGCATCATGGCGTTGGCGTCCACCATGTACAAGGCAACCGATACTTGCGTTGGGTGATGGGGGACATTGGTGTTATTATAGGGGAATAGCCAGAGAGCGTGGATGCTCGTTCCGGTGGCCGTGAAGATCTGCCCGAGCTTCGCACGATCCGTGCCCGAATCCGCTATCGTATTTGAAATGTTAAACCGGGCACTTTCTATGCAGTTGAACAAGTTCACGCTAGCAATTGAAACCTCGTGCTCGATATTGCATGATAGCGTCCGGTTTACCGCGAGCGGGACCATCTCACCTAGACCAAGCTCGAATGCAAGCAATAATCCCAAGGCAAGCACTCGCTTGCGATTGCTTGGCGGAGAATTGTTCACGTGGTGACGATCCATCCCGTTCACGACGATCCGGATCTTATGCGTCGTGTTGCATTGTATCCTTGAAATGGGAGATTATCTTAAGATTATTTAAATTAACTGATTGAAAAGAAGCATTGAAGAACGAGGAACGGATGCTCCAATGACAAGCACATATAGCATGGTTCTTTGGCAAGTTGTGCCGATGACTACCATCGTTTCAGCCAATAGCGTTGAGGGAATAAGTTCTTGATAAAACCAGCAAAGCTTGGATATAGGAGCTTGAAAGAACGAAAAGCTCGCACCATCATCACGATCCTGGCCATCAGTTTAGGCGTTTCCATCCTGGTCGGGGTGAACATGGGCAACGACATGATCCTCGCATCGATGGAACATGCACTCGACAGGGATCTCGGCCACACCGACATCATCTTGACCGCATCGGAACGGACGAGTTATTCCTCCGTCAAGAGCGTGCTACAACCTGGCGATTTTCCCCTCATGGTCGAGTGGGTTCCGCGGTTTAACGTGATGCATAGCATGATCGCGGTGAACGGGACCCAGGGGTCGGGTATCATGAATGATTTGTGGTCATTTGTCGTGGGAATCGATGTGTCTCGGGCAGAAGAAGAGAATTTCGGAAGGGTGAACGTGACCGAGATGCTCCCCGTTTTCTCGCCGCAATATTCGCTGGAAGATGTGCCTTTCACCGTTTTGCTGAATGCAACCACGGAGATTCCTCATCCCGTCGTCGTCAGCGAGCGATTTCTCGAGATGTATGGATTGACCGGCAACATCTCGGCGGGGGATGCCATATACATCTATAACTTGCAATACGTTTATGAATTTCCTAATTCAACTGCCGGGGATCCGTTCACGTGGCCTTGTTTCACTATAACGGCTATTATCGAAGATTATGGCAAAATGGGATTCCCGTCGCTTTACAATTCCTATCTATATCTCGATCTCGACGACGCGTGGAACGTGGTTTTCAACGATGGAGCGTACCAAGGAAAAATTGACCAGGTTTTCGTTCACGCTCGTGATCAATCCCGCGTGCCCGAATTAAAAAACGTATTGCTCGAATCGCTGATTGCTGACACGCACGTGTCTTGGGTAGGACGGGTTCCAAAAATCGAGTTTATGGAGAGCATCGCACCAGGCAGCAACCTTGTTCGTGGTTTCTTCAGCATCTTCGCCGCGTTGTCGATCGTGTTGTGCGGGGTCTTGATAAAGAACGTGCTGGAAACGGCCAAGCAGACCGATGTTCACGAGATCGGGGTCCTCAAGGGAATCGGCTATGACCAGCAGTACATCTCGCGGATTTACCTGTCGCAAGTCTTGTTCATGGCCTGCATTGGGATCGGAGTCGGGTTCTGCATTGGATTTGGCATTGCCATTATATTCGCGAGCGTGGTTCAATCGTCCACGTTGCTCACGGATTTCCTCGGCGTGCCGTTCACGATATCCATTCAATTGAGCATCAGTCCTTTCACGGTCATCCTGGGCATTTCTTTGGGATTCGCCATTCCGTTGTTGTTTGCGGCGGTGCCCATCCTGCAAACCGCTCGGATCCCCGTCATCAACATCATACGGGTGAACTTGCAAGGGCCGCGCCGGGAAAAGGAAACTTCCTGGAAAAACAACTTGGTCATCTTGATCGCGGGCACGTTTTTGTTGCTGGTGGGAATTTATTCGTTGTATTCGAATCTCGAGGTCTTGTTCCGGCTATCGTCATACACCTTGGAAAATGTTTCGATATTGGTAATCTATTTATTCGCGGGCATGATTTGCTTTTTGCTGGGCCTCATCTTTCTTGGCATCCTGGCATTACCCGCGTTATCACGGATCTTCACCACGTTGATGCTACTACCGGCTTCAAATGCATTGAAGAAGATTTGCCACAGGAACATCATGCGCAACAAGCGGAGAGCGATCAACACGTTCATGATGATGGCGGTCGGCCTTTCCTTCCTGGTGACTATAACGACATTGACCAGCAGCATCGCGGCAGGAGCCTACCCGGGCAAAAAGACCCAGATCGGCGGCGATATCGCGTGGGGAAATCCCACGTGGAATTACCGGGCCAACAGCATGGCGGTTCCCGCGAGCGTCGTTCCCGGCATCAACGCGTTGCCGCTCGTCACGTCCGCTTGCATCTACCGGATCTCACCTGATCTCTCGAAATACGTCGAGGGTCTCAGCTTTTTGGGTAACAAGGTGGATGAATTCGGCTTTTACAATGACCTGGTCTATGGAGCAGGGCCATATTCGGAGAGCTTCACGATAGGGATCATCGATCCGGTTAGTTATTACGAGGTCAACGAGGACACATTTTTGCGACTGCACGAGCCCGCGGGCGTGCCATATGCAGGGATTTTTCAACAACTCGACGACGAGCGTTCCATCATTCTCCAGAGCGATCTCGAGAGCATCCTGGACAAGCATGTTGGTGATTTCGTTCACATCAAAATGGAAGGCATAGCTGCCGATGTTAAAATCATCGCGTTCGCTGACATCTTGCCCGGATTTCCATGGACGCTGGATATCGTTGACATGTTCGGTGATTTTTATTCGGTGACCGACGGCAAGCAATATTGCGGCATCATCTCGTGGGCGACGTACACGTCAATGATTGACACGTTCTTCAAGGACATCGACTTGATCATCAAGAACAAGTACTGGCAATCCGGCATCAACTATTCGGACGATGCATCGCACGCGTACTGGGGTGTTATGGGATTCCCGATGAATCGGTCATCGCTATTCGATGTGCTGGAGGATTATACCCAAAACCTGACGATCGTGAACGGAACCAGCCTGATCAACAACTTTTTCCCGTTCCCCATTCAATTCAAGAACTACCACGCGTTCGACTGGCACGCCGTCGATGCGGCTCAGATGAATCCCGAACTCTATGAATCCCGTTGGAACGACCTCAACGCATCGATCATCTCGCTGGAGGACACGGGAAGCCACGAATATGGCCACCCAAACATTGTCTCCGTCGATCCTCGCATCCCCGCCGGGTCAAATACCAGCGCCGAAAAGATATTGGCATGGTTCGATGTAAACACGGCCGAGAATGCTTGCATCGTGAACGATATTTACGCGCACAAGCCATCGAATCCCCTCGGTTCCGATGAGGGCGACGTGGCTTACGTATATCGCTTCCGTCCCGGGGATCAAGTGCAGATCTCCATGGATGGGCAGCACGTGTTCAATTACACGGTCGCAGCCACGGTCGAATCCGCGTTGAATTTCAAGTATACCACCACGGGGAATTATACCAGCCCCGTCTTGTTCAATCCGAAGACGCTGAACTTCGATGCTTACCACGCGTCCGTGGACGCGTATCAAGACGAGATCCAAGATCTTGCAGGAATGCTATACATGGATCCGGATGCCATTTTCATTTCCCGAAATAAATACCTCGCCATGCTCTCGACGGCATTCGATGTCTTGCAAAACCTCAGTTTTTGGGAGATGATCACGGGGCTGAATTTCACGAGCCTGGATATCTTTAACGAGACGCTGAGATACGAGAATAACACCCGGGATTTCTCGAATCTCGTTTACTTGAAATTGAACGACACCGCCGATGCCGAGGTGGTAATGCAAGATCTCCAGGAGCGGTTCAGCACCATCCCGGAAATGGAAAACTACACGGTGATCGATCCTCGCCACACGTTCTTCGACATCACCCGGTTCGACCAGGGAAATCTTTGGATCGGGGCACCGAGGGACCGGCTGATCGATGCTATCGACGCGCTGAAGGCGCACTTTACATCGATTGGCCGGCATTACGACGATGCCCAGATCATGTATTTCGGAAAGAGCGGGATGGACTTTTACATCATCGAGATCATCGGCATGTTCACCACGTTCTTCAACATGATCATGGTGTTCGCCTTGATCGTGTCGCTGCTCGGGCTGTCGATTTCCATGCTGATATCGATCTATCAGCGGCAGCGGGAAATCGGCGTGCTCCGATCCATTGGCTTCTCGAAAAAGATGATACTCCTGCTCGTGTACGGGGAGAACATTACGCTCGGCTTGATCGGCATCATCCTTGGGCTCGTTGCGGGGCTGATCACGTCCGGCATCTTGATCAACCGGATCCCTTTCACCGTGTTGCTACCTATTATGTATTCCCCGCCCATCGTGCAGTACGCGGTGGTCATTGCTCAGTTGCTGGGAACATTCTTGATCGCCGCGATATTGCCGGCGATAAAATCCACGAAAATCGACATTGCCCGCATGCTACGATCGAAGGAATGATGACACATGACACTCGCCCAAGATTCGGAATGGAAGGACGGCATGCCCCTCCTCAAGCTCGTGAAAGTGAACAAGGAATACGCGGTCGGGACAAAAACACTCCGCGTGCTCAAGGACGTCGACCTTGAAATCGAGAAGGGTGAGCTAGTCTCGATCATGGGCCCATCCGGTTCTGGAAAATCAACCCTCTTGAACCTGATCGCCGCGCTCGATAGCCCGACGAGTGGCAAGATTTACCTGCAAGGATTCCCGTTGCATGCGTTTCCGGACTACAAGCTCACGCTTTTGCGGCGCACGTACGTGGGCATCATTTTTCAATTCTACAACCTGATCCCGTTCCTCACGGCGATGGAAAACGTGCTATTGGCTATGGATGCCGGCGAACAATCGGTTGAACAGGCTAGGGCGAAGACGGGGACGCTCTTGAGCTCCGTCGGGCTCGAAACCAAGATGCAGCGCTACCCGACCGAGCTATCCGGCGGTGAGCAGCAAAGGTTGAGCATCGCTCGCGCCCTCGCAAACGACCCGCTCATCATCCTCGCTGATGAGCCCACTGGAAATCTCGATCAAAAAAGTGGCAAGGAAGTCATGAAGATCTTCGAGCGATTGAATCAAGAGCGAAAGCAGACCTTCTTGATCGTCACCCATGACCCTGTCATCGCAAGCCGGACGAACCGGATCATCACCCTCGTCGATGGCGTGATCCAGCCTGGCGGGGCAAGGTAAAAATATTCATCGCCAATGCACAGAGCTTCGCTTGGTTATTTCCCGACTTGAGATTTCAAATTGTCGGATCCGGCTAATACATCATCCAGGTCTATCTTCGACCGGATTCCAAGGCTCGTGGTCAAATCCATGAATTCAGAAAGCGGCATACCGGCCATCGCTGCTGCTTTTTCCACGGAATACTTACCTTCCGCATAACCTTTGATGGCTATGAATACGATCCCGTTATTCATCACTTCCCTGAGAGCATCGGACTGATCAAGCTGGGTTTCTACCGCGAGATTTTTTATAAGCTCCTCAAGTCGCTTATTGACCCGGATGGATATCACGTTTGTCATCATTATCATCTCATGAATTTTGAATCAGTTTTTTAAAATGTTCGAGTATCTCATCCTTATACCAACCGATTTTGCTTAGCTTGTCCAACTTCAACAGCGCAATTTCCTTCGTGATATGGCCTGAAATAACGGACTGATACACGAACGCAGGGGTCGAAAAATAACGTACTTTTTGAACCCGGCAAGTCTTGATTGTTCGATAATCATCCGTACCAAGCAAATTCGCATTGATTTCATTATATAGGATGATCGATTCGGCCTCCCCATCGTGGAGATTGAAATCATTTTGTAATTTAATCTTTTCTGTTGAATCGTTTATTTTTTTCACGGTAATTTTTCCATCTGATATTCTTTTTTCCACTAGCAGTGCATCCATTTTCTTTGTACTCTTACCTTTGTCAACAACCTCGATACGAACTGCTTCTGGTATCGTGATGATTCCAAACACGTCAATAAACGTATCGAGCATATCCAACTTGGAAATCAAGATGATGATGGATGCCTCGCAGACAACGGTTACCATGCAAGATTTCTTGCAAGTTTGCATTTATATACTTTTGTAAACATGTTAAAAAGGATAAACGCGAGCGAATCATCGCCGATTGCTGTCGGCCCTCCACCAGGACATTGGATTTTTGTCCTGGCTTCACCGGTTGCTCGCAAGATTTATATTTTTGAGACCATGATGAGGTGAGAAGTGCGTGCCTTGATTTATTTCAGATTTTCTTCGACAGCCTTCTTGAGCTTCTTGTAATTCTTGTAATCCGTGTCGAGGACCTTCCCATCGATTTCGATCGTGGGGGGCTGGCCGGACCGCAGGATGGTCTCGATCGTGGCCTTTTGCTTGAGCCCGGGCACGTCGTTCTCGATGAGCTTGCGCACTTCCTTGGAGCCGCCTCAATGGTCGCAGTAAAATATCTTGATAGTGTGCACCATGGATGACTCTTGCGCCGGCGGGGCATTTAATCATTTTCATTCATAGGTGAATGTATTGCGTATTAGATCTATCAACTTGAGCTGTCACAAGAAGACTCGTGGAATCGGGGGAATTTTCAAATTACCTCTTCATGTCCGGATTCGACCATCACGAGGGATAAAATGAAGAGCATTATGTCGATCGCTGTGCCCTCGGCATTTTCGAGCTCGTATTCGGAAATGAAATATGACTGCGCGATGTCGACGTGGCGCTGGAGCTCGAAGTATGCCCTGACCCCGTTCTTGTATGCTTCGATGACTTGCGCCGCGCGGTTCCCCAGCAAATCCCCTCCCGTGAAAGCGACGACCACGGTCCTTGGGATGAAGCGGACCCTGGAGAAAAAACCGAGCTGCGAATCGAGGCTTTCATTCAAGGAAAAGACCGTGGCCATGATCCTCGCGATGCGAGAGACCGTGACGATCCCCATTTGAATGAGTGGCCGCTCATCTTCGTTAGGCGCGAATATCGTGTGCATCTGGTTGCCGATGCGGAAGACCACGCGGCTGATGTGGATGACCCTGGTATCGCTTGCGCCAACCGGTATCGGCGACCTGGGATCTCCCGCGAGATCGGCCTTTACGATTTGCGCGATGGGAGATGCATGGTCACTGATGATCTGGACGAATGACCGCAAGATCTGGACTGAGCGGGATCCGGCATCACCGATCAAGCCGACGTTGACCAATTGGTTTCACTCCTTGCTCGCGTTCCATGGACCCGGTGTCGCTGGCCCTTGGTTCCAGTGAATAGTCGCGAGCCGCTGTAAAAAGGATTCGCTGGACGCCTCGTCACGTCGGCGATAAACTCACGTCCCTGAAGATGCCAGCTCTGGGCGAGTGGGGCTTCGTGCCATGTCCCGTGCCTGCAGCAACGAGAGCAAGACTGTGCCCAGCGTGGACCAGGTGAAGATCAAGTTCCCGAAATCTGCCTCGTCCCCGGAAATATTGCCGATCACGGGTTGAAGCAAGTATCCCGTCACCATAATGGCCAGGAACAAGATCATCGCCAGAAAATCGACCCGGAACGTGCGCTGCTTGCACCGGATCACGAGTTTTTTCGCGTGGGCGATGCTGAACACGACGATGAGCACGATCGCCCCCATAACGAGCCACCACGTCGCCTCGCCCGAAGGATACTCGCTCGTCGCGAACTGGAGCGCGCCAAGGTTAAAACTGATGTATTGAAATTCCGTGCTGCTCCAGTCGATCGTGCCGTCGCGGACGGTCGCGAGGTTCACGGACGCCATCACCGTGTACATGACGATGACGTTGCACGCCGCGATGGCTGCCATGACGATGGCCTTGACGTTGCGGCGGTCTAGCGCGTCCCTGAGCGTCGATAGCGGTTTCTTGCCCTGGCGCTTTGCCTTGATGATGGCCCAGCCGAGTGCAAGTACTGCCACGATGATCCCCAGGATTATTTGGGCAACAATAAGGATGTCGTTTTCCCCGACGAAGAGCACGAACTGCCCGCGGACGTAGTAATTGCTGCCACTCCGGCGATAATGCCCGATGGCGTCGATGAAGTGGTGGCTCAAGCCACCGGCGAGCACGGCGAGAAACACGTCCGCCCACGAGTGCCGGGGATCCAACCTGGCTGGGCCCGTGGAACCCGCCAGATCCGGGACCTTGCTAGCCTTGCTGGCCTTGGAACGAGCCCGGTCGAAGCCGAGCGAGATGCCATACCACATGATCGACCACGGGACAGCCCAGAACACCCAGCCCAAGTAGGAATGGACGGCCTCGCCGAGCATGGACACGGGATCGGACTGCAGCGCGGAGCCGATCCCCCAGAGGATCGCCGCAAAGTCGGGGCCGATGTAATTATTGAACACGTAAATGAAGATGAGGCAAAGGCTGAAGCGCTTCGCGCCATCCTTGCCTTCCGTTAACTTCCATAATAACAAGCCAATCATGGTGCCGAAGACGGCGTGAAAGATGCCTGGCGTGCTTTTTTCACCTGAGTCCAGCGGGGCGCGGGAGCAGAGCACCGCGGAGATGGTCATAAGATCGCCGGGGAGTTTACATATCTTGCTCCTAGTAAGTACATACCTTGCTGCGCATTGGCTTCATGGTGGCGTGAAGGAACAACCGAAGGTTGCCTGGTTTTTTCTTAAATAACCTGGAACATGTCATAAAGCCAGGATTAGATGTTCTTTTCCAGGTGCATTGGAATGACGGAAGTCGTCGTGAAAGTCATGAAGAAGGGCATGATCTCCATTCCTGCCGAGATCCGGAAAAAACACAACATCGTCGACGGCCAGTATATCATCGTGTCGGAGGATGAGGGCGGCACGATCAAGCTAGAGCCTATCGAGTCGATCGATGCCTTGCGGAAAAGAGCGCTCACAGTGGCCGAATTCAAGAAGCATCTCGTGGAATCACGCAAAGAAGACTTGGAGCTGGAAAAATAGATGGTGCCCCGAGCGTGCCTGGATGCCGGCGTCATCGCGCTGTATTTTCAACAAGATCCACCAGAAAAGATCGTGGCCTTGTTCCAGTCGATAAATAACGATAAGATCGAGGCGGTGGTTCCGGAACCCATTCTTATCGAGGTGTTCAAGAATTTGTGCGTCCCGCTGGGAAAGGATTTCGCCACGAGCGCCATAAACACGTTTTTCAACACTATTAAGGCAAGATTCGTTTCGCTATCAAGGCCGCTGATCGTCTCGGCAGGAAAGCTCAAGTGCCAGCATCGAAGCGTGCTTTCCTACAATGATGCCATCGTGATCGCTGCCTCGCTGCAAGAAAAGGCCACGTTGCACACGACCGAGAAGGAGTTGCCGAAGATCCCTGGATTGAACGTGGTGAAATATGAATTTTAAGGCTTTAATCGCTGCTACTTGACCTCACCCGTATTCCCACACGACGCCAGTACCACCATCGGGATAGCGGAATTCGATGGCATCAGCATCACATGAGAGCCAGCAGCTCCCACATTCCACGCATTTTTCCCGGTAATCCTTGGCGATGACTGCCTTCTTCTGGTACAATTGCCAAGCGCCAACCGGGCAGATTTTCACGCAATTTCCGCATCCCACGCAGCGATCAACATGTTGGATGATAAAATCCCCCGTCTTGCCAGCACGTTTCACGAGTTTCCGCAAGTCATCGATAGCCATTATTTTCTCATTCCTCCAGTTACACCAGTGGGGCTTGTTTTCTTCTTGGTTTTAAGCCACTTCCAAGCGACTTTCAGCATCGTGCGCCCAAGCGGGACGCCTGCCTTCTTCATGAGCGGGACAAGGTAGGTTTTCGCGAACTCCAGCAAGAAGGGAAGGTTCTCGCCATAATTTGCTAGCTCCCGCTTGAAATTCCTGATGTGGGGAGCAGACCAGCTCGCCCAGAACATCAAGTTATTGGCAATTGGTGTGAGCTTGTTCCATTGTGGTGGATCGAAAAAGATGCCCGCCCACAAGTCTACCCATTCCTTGGGGGTGGTGAATTCTTCCCCGATCGTCGAGGCCTGCCACTTGGCCTCGTACGGTTGTAGGCCCGTGGCGGACGTGTTTCCCGCGGCAATCGCTTCAGCCGCGGTTTGTGCCGCGAACCGGCCGGAGATCATGGCATAGTTGATACCCTCTGCTTCAAGCGGACAAGGGAAACCGGCAGCATCTCCCACCAGGAGAATCCCGTCCCCGAAGGTATTCTCGGGGACGTGCGAGAGCCACGGAAGAAGATGCGCGTGGAATTCACGGGGCGTGGCATGCAATTTTTGGATGAATTGCTGTAAGGGTTTCGACTGGATGACGTTCTGGAGATATTCATACGGGCTCAAAGCCGATGCCGATTTGTACCGGTCTAGCCATTGCCCGAACCCGACATGAAAGCCGCCGGGCATCATGGCAACGTAGGTCGCCGGATAAAGGGGGGACACGTAAACATGATTACTATATTCTTCCGGTCCGATGATTTCATTGATCCTTGCCTCGGGAGCGGAAAAATCGCAATCCACGACGAGCGTGATCTCGTCGGGACGCCATTTCTTTCTCAAGCCTGCCTGGCACGCGATCTTTGAAGTCGCGCCATCGGCGGCGATCGTCACCTTTCCCTCGATTTTTTCTCCCTTGTCGGTTACCACGCCGATAATTTTTCCCGCATCATCCTTGAGAACGTTCTCGATCAAGGTCGAGGTCCGTAGCTCGGCACCGGCGTTCACTGCCAGCTTTGCGAGGAATCGATCGAAGCCTGGCCGGTACACGTTGACTTGAAAGTATTCGCGAGCCTCGGGATATTCCCCGAGATCGCTCGGTGACCATCGCATGGAAAATCGCTCGCCAAGGGTATCATCCAGCAAGTGCAAGGCTTGATACTTGATCTTGTAGCTGGGAATGTCGAGGTCTTTCATGAAGTCGAATTCCCGCCACATTCTCGGCGGGAGACCGCATCCCGAAGCCGCTTTATCGCCGGGCTGGGCGCCTCTCTCGAAAAATATGGTCTTCAATCCTTTTTCAGCTGCAGTTTTTGCCGCGATTGAACCGCCGGGCCCCGCGCCGACGACGAGCACATCCACTTTCTCTGGCATTGCCTTTCGTGCCTCCACCTAAACCTTTTTCTCCGCGTATTTATTTGATTTCCGAGGATTCACGCGGCAACCATCGTAAAATCCTTGACTGCTTGATGAAATGGAATTGGAAAAAGGGAAATCATTGGATGCTGCTATTAATCTTGGGGCGCAGGCTTGAACAGCACTATTTCGTGCAAAGTAGAGCCGCTTTCCTTGATTTTATTCCCGTCCTTCTCTTGCACTTGCAAATCAAATGCGGATTGGAGCCTGAAATACCCGGGTTTCAACCGCATGAGATTTTTTGCCAAGAATTGCAGGAACTTTGGAAACCGTTCGAGCATATCTTCTGCTTCGAGCACCTTTTCGACCTTTAAGGTAACTTCCATCTCCCCCGGGACTCGAATCGTCACGTCGCGCGGGAACGAATGCTTCGCCCGCTCGTTGTATTCGAAATCTTTCTTGATAAAGTCAAAATCACCAGTGCTGAGCACCACGTCCTTGCCCTTCGCGAGCATGAGAACCTTGACCGCGTGCCGCTTCACTTTCTTGTTGCATTGGATGAAGGCATACGACAGCGAGAAACTATCGGAATATATGCGCCCCCACATCCAATATTCGATGATTGCTTGGAACGAGAAATTCAACCAGTTGTGATCGTGATATCCCACGCCGCGGACCGCGATCTGGTGATCTCCGTCGCGAATCGTTCCTTCCACGGCTGCACGGACGAATGGTACGATCCACGCGAAGTAACCCATATTCCCGAATTCAGAAATACCC
>JAUQYW010000724.1 GCA_030587525.1 Candidatus Sigynarchaeota archaeon
ACAAGATCACCGTGGCTTACCAGCAAACGGGCAGCTTCAGCGGTGAAACGGTCCTCGAGTTCAGCTCGACCGTCACCGCGTCGAGCGGGTACCCGAACTCCATGATGATAGGGTTCACCAACAAGGACAGGAAATACACGGATTGCTGGAATATCACGAACAAGGGTAGCTTGTACGCCCGGCAACAAGATAGCTGGCTCCATTACCGGAACATGACCCATTCCGACATCTACACGGAAGCGGCGCCGTCAGACACGAACTTCCACGAGTTCCGCATGGAAGCGACATCGTCTGCGGTGCGGTGGTACCGCGATGATACATCGATAAAGAATGTTTCGGGTGACAACACGCCAGCGGGCTACCATTTCTCCGTCCTGCAGCAAGTGGACGACACGCAGATCGACTGGGTTCGCGTGCGAAAATACCAGGCGACGAGCATCACCGCAAGTATTGGCTCGGAAACCGCGACGACGCTCTTTGAATCGAGCAATTGGGCGACCTACACCAACGGAAGCTGTTCGGTCAACATCTCCAGTGATGGCGGCAATAACAGCCTCCTGTTCAACGACGTTTCGGCGAACGGGATCGCCCTTGCATCATGGCATATTCCCGGCACGTGCCCCAGTTCTTGCATCGTTACTTTCGCGTTCAACGCGAGCGACACGACCCAGGCGACGTATATCTGCCTGGCGGATGGCCCATGGACCAATACGAACCGGCATATCGCCGTCAGCCTCAAGATCGAGAATGGTTCGCTCTATTGGCAAAGCAATTCGTCATGGACAAATATCGCGACTATCACGGCGAACCAGTGGCATACCTTCGAGATCCATTACTACATCGCAAATCACACGTGGTACGTCAGGCTCGATGGTGCCCGGTGCCCTCCTGGAAGTGGCACGTATGCTTTCAAGGACAACGCGGCCGCCATCACGCACTTCGAGGTCTCGACGGACAACACGGATAGCAATTATCACTGTTTATTGGACGATATCGTGGTAGACGTCGAGCCTTGACATGTTGGCGTGGAAAGTAACAACCATTTCTTTATTTTCTTTTTTTGCGGTGTCACATTGACTGTTAGTAGTTATTAAATTTGTCCGATTTCCGGTTATGAAGCCCGATTCCAATAGGATCATCCACCCAGCCTTTGAACCGTAGTACGCTCATAGAACAGTTTTATTATTTGCATTTCGTGCCTTCTCATGCCTAAAAACATGTAGATCCAGGAGATCTAGTGAACTGAAAGTACGTGAGCAAATTTCACAGATAAATTTCTTATCCGTCCAAAATATTGTCAGAGTTGAATGATGATTCCTCAAGAATCGGTCGAATTCATCACTATTTTGCAATAGAGAATACGATTTGACGAGTACGAGAAATATCAAGCTTGGTTCAGAAAGGACGGTTCTTCGAGGAGAACCTTTTTGTGGCTCATTCCACGCCTCACGAAACCTTGCATTCTTCGTGATAACGTGGTTTTCAAAAACGGGATCGTCAATGTCGACGTTTTTTGCGATGAACCACATCACGGGAAAGAGTTTGTTGAAAAGGCGAATATCATTTGATTTAACAATGGATTCAAAAATAGTCGTTAATCGCGTGATAGGACGAATTATCGTGCTTGCATCGTCGATAATGATGGTAATACTGCTATAATGTGAAGAGCATTTATCCGCGCTAGCAATTTCCTTCTAATCCTCTGGTCGTGCGAGCCCGGCAATCACCACGACATCGTGAACAGCACATGATGACAGCGAAACTCTTTCCCACGAGCGCTGCCAAGCTCGCCCGCGACCTTCGCGCCGACCTGCGGCAACTCAAGTCACGCGGCATCGACCCCGCCACGTTCCTCAGCGGCACGCTGGTTCGCATCTACCGCAAGGTGGAGAAGGCAGCCCGCCGCGACGAAGGCGATCGGCCAGTTACCGACGCGACCTGGTACGGCCAGCATTGCCACGTAGCGTGACCAACTGGCCCGAACGTGAATCCCTATAACTTCCCCCATCTTATTTTTATTTAAAAATGCCATGTACACTCGAAAAGACCTAAATTTCACGATCTCCTTCAGCATTGCTGATCTCCTTCGGTTCCCCTGGATTGACGTCAAAAAACTAAAGATCGCGTTTGATCGAGTGCCCGAACCCGACGAAAAAGCATAAATGCAATTCAATAACAAATTGACAATTGATGGCAAGATGGTGGAGTAGAAGAAAAAACACCGGCCTTAATGGTGTACGCGGCCTCCTTATCACCGATGAGAACGGCGTGCCCATGCAAACCGACTTTTCAGCGCGAACGACCGAGATCGTTGCAGGTCAGGTCGCCTTGCTCGTCGAGTGTGTAAAAACGTTGGTTGATGGCTTGGATGAAGGCGATTTGCATCTACTGAAGCTAGAAACGACCAATGGGGCAGTGTTGATAGAGTTGAAGGATGCATAGGTTATAACCATGCTCCTGTGAGAGAAAAAAGACTAATGTTGATTGGCATCAAGAATAAACTACGCGCGTGCTCGTGCTCCTATCTTTTCGATTCATTATTTAATATCGAAGAAATAATTAAAAGAATCGAAGATTCAGATTCCCATTGCTTTCCCGGTGCATCCTCCGGCCAGCACGCGGGCGATCTTGGCAATCCGCCGCCGCGCCTTCACGGCCTCATAGTATTTCTTGCGATAAGCAAGGTACTTCTCGGTCTTGATGTACCGCTTTGTGTTCTCCCGCTGCACGCGCTTCGTGTAGGCTGCCGAGCACGCCTTGGAGCATGTTTTGCGTCGTCTCGACCCGAGATGCAAGGCGTTGAACGTCTCGCCGCAGATCGGGCAGACCCGGTTGTAATGCGGATACATCTTCATGTAGTGTTCCTTCGACCAACCCATGTTCAATTCATCCTCCGTCGCTTCACGACGTGCGTCTTCACGAGACCAGCTGCAGCGATGATGATGCTACACGATAGCGGCAAGGTAATCGCAGGCGACCACGACAGGTTATCTCCGCAACGCACGGCGAGAATGCCCACGAACTGCTCGCAAAACGCCCGCGACGCCTCCACGCGGTACATCGTGCTCTCCTCCAGCGGATTCACGCCGAGCATCGTCATGTACCGGCCGCTCGCGCTCGAGTTATCCAGCAGGAAGTAGCCCGTGTAGTTGATCGACAAGCCTCGGGCGATGATGGTGCCAGCCCACACGTCAACCATCTCCGTGCCATTATCGGGGTTCACGATGACGAGCCGGAGCACCGCTGCCAAGGGTTCCCGGCGCGCCGTGGTGAGCGTGATGGGATCGCCCGATGGCTCGATGGCCAGCGCCCCGCTGATCGTTATCGAAATGGTCATTGACGGGCATAACGTGGCTACGGGCATGGTGACCGTGATGCTGCCGGGACCGAGCGCTTCCTCCGCGAGCGGCATCGTGATGGGAACCGGCATGGTGCTCGCATTGCCAGAAATACCCAAGGGCCACGCGGAGAACGTGTACGACCACGACGGCTCGATCCCGCAAAAACAATTCACGAGCTCCGCGCACAGCGAAATCGTGCTGCCCGCCATCGCGTGTATCATGCCTTCCGATTCGACGACGTGGTCGAGAGTGACCCGCAGCCCCTTGAACCGCGCCAGGATGCGATATGCTTTCATGGTCTCGCCGAAGTGCGGCAAGCCCAGCCGGCTGAACCACGCGCCCCCGGTCACGCGGAACCGCGCTAGCTCGCCGGCGATGCTGGCCAGGGTCGCTTGCGGGATTGTCTGGTTCAAGATGGCGAGGATGGTCAATGCATTGTCGATGTCGGTCACGGTCTGGCGCGGCTCAGTCAAGGCCAGCTCGGACAGCTTGTGAACCGAGATGGCTGCCGATATTGCGGCGTGCGTGAACCCGCTCGTCGTGTTTAGTATCTCCAGGACTAATCGCGTGTCCCTCAGCTTGGCATTGTCGAACCCGGCGGGTGACTGGAAGCTCACCGGGTATTCCCGCTCGAACCACGAGATCGCCGCGGACTCACGGTAGTCGGTCGCGAGCCTCGCATAGAGTATGGACAAATCGAGGATGTCCCCCATGACAAATATGGTGCCGTTGCCATACGTGGATAGCGTGCGGATGGCTCTGACTGCTGCCAGCGTGCTTTCCAGGCTCGCGGCCCGCGGGAGCAGCCCGCTCGAGGTCGTAATCATCGTCCGGTACCATGGCATGGCGAAGCACAAGCCCTGGATCCCGGCCAATTCTTCCCTGACTTGCATGCCCTGGAGCTGCGCGAGAATTTCGGAAAGTTCCGTCATCGTGAACGACATTGCCAACGAGTCCTTGAGGGCGACCCGGTGCTCGAGGCACGCAACACCCGACAGTGCCTGCGAGCGGAACTCCGCCGCATCACAGTAGGATATAGTGTGCAGGTTGTGCCGCGTCAGCGGGTAGCTGTTGCCCTCGCCCGTGGCACCGATCATGGCGCGCGCCGCTGCCTCTACCGCCGGGTCGAGTAAATGCCCGATCCGGGCCATGTCAATCGCGTCGCGACACGCGTCCAGCGGTGGTTGGTAAGATGGATACGGAGCGTAGGCCATCAGGCCCGAGCCTGGCAAAGCAGATGCCTGGAACAGTCGCTTGAGGTTGTCGATGTTGATCGTGCCGAGGCGGTTTCGCCCGGCAAACCGCGCCAGCGCCGCGATGATCTGGGCACAATGCCCCGCTGGTGTTACCCCGTCGTCGTCCTCGACAGCCCATCCACCAGTTCCGATTTGCACGCGCGAGAAGCGGTCGATGATCTGCGGGACCTCGGTTGACTCGAAGCCCGCGGGATAGCCGATGATCGAGAATATGGCCAAGGCGTCAGCCGTTG
>JAUQYW010000726.1 GCA_030587525.1 Candidatus Sigynarchaeota archaeon
GGCGACCGCGGAAGTATTGATGGACCAGGGTTACAACTACGCGCTTCAGCTCGTGGGCAACATCAAGAAACAAGGCACGCCCGCGCAGCGCGACCACCCCAAGCTGGTCGTCTTGAAGCAGCTGCTGTCCGAATTTCTAGCGGCGAATCAAAGCTCCCGCATCCTGGTGTTTGTCAATTACCGCGCCTCGATAAAGATGATATGCGATTACATCGGGGATGCCGACAAGGTCATCAAGATCCACAAGTTCGTCGGCCAAGGGACGCGAAAAAAGTCCGACGAGGGCATGAAGCGCAACACGCAAGGCAAGATCCTTGGCAAGTTCCGCTCCGGCGAGTTCAACGTGCTGGTGGCGACGTCCGTGGCCGAAGAAGGGCTGGACATCGCCGAGTGCGACCTGGTCGTGTTCTATGAAACCGTGGCGTCGATCATCAAGTTCATCCAGCGGCAAGGGCGAACCGGGCGCAAGCACGCGGGCAGCGTGGCGATGCTCTACACGCGCAACACCATGGACGAGTTCCGCATGAAGGCGCTCGACGGCAAGCTATCGAAGCTGCGCAACATCTACTGCAACGTGAAGAACGTGAAGCCGGGGGACACGAACTTGCTCGACACCGCCGGGCCGTCGCGCCGCCCCGCCCTCCAGCAGCGCATGGAAGCATTCTCGGCAAGCAAGGGGAATACCCGCGGAGATAGCGAACCGCACGTGTCGATCACCGATCTCAAGCGGTGGCAAGACACGATTCCGATCGTGATCGCGTCGGATTCCTTGCTCGCAACGGCGCTCAACGCATCGCTGAAAAGGATGCACGTGCCCGTGTCGGTCGTGTCGCCATCGGGGCTGCCAGACATCACGATCGGGAAGGGGTTGGGCATCAAGGTCTTGTCATTGACAAGCGCGGCCAAGGAATGCCTGGAGAACCGCATCTTCGGCATGTTAAACGCCTTGAAAGCAGCATACGACCACGCGATCATCGTGGCGTGGGACGACGGGCGGCCGCTCGATGACGAGCTGACCCGGGACATCGTAGTGGAATGGCTGGAGCGCTTCGGCGAGCAAGAGGGCGTGAAGGTCATCGCAACATCGAATGCTGAAATTCTGGCGACCATCATCAAAGATTTCCACGGTCGAATCAAGGAAATCGCGAGTGAGGCGCGATGGGGCGCGGGAAATGTGAGCGCGTGAAAAAAAATCTAAGGAAGCTATATAATGATTAAGCCTCTCTATGAGTCTAGATTACAAGCGGGGTGATTATGTGAATCCAACGACAAGTCCGGATTATAATTATTACACTTTAAAGCTTCATAGCGGCAATCGCTTGGCAAAGTATTGGCTCGTCGACCAGGGGAAAATCGGCATTTATTTTGGCAATATAACAGCAGAAGAGATAAATAAAGTCTATAAGGAATATGCACGATCGGGTTTTTTCAAGAATCGAGACCTCAACGGTTTTTTAACAGAATTCAACAAACAGAGCAAGCAAGATTTCGACCGAATCAGAGAGGACATTGAAAAAAAAGCAGGAAAGAAAGATGCATGGACGCAAGTCTTGGGAATAATGCAAGGTGCGAAGGACGGGGGATGGTTCATAACTTTTGACGGGTTCGACATTTACATTTACCAATTGGATAAGGAAGGACTTTTTGAGAAGCTCGAAGAGGGTGAACTCGCCGACTATCACGCTAAGAATGATTCGATAATAGGCAAGATTGATGAAGTCCCAAAAACGATAAAAGTGACTACCTTGGAAAACGATGGGCCTTTTGACGTCTCTCAAGTCCCCCGGGTCTTGAGTTCCCTTTCAAGCCACATATATCACGCCAAGAGGACATTTGCTCCACTAAATACAAAGAGAAATATAAAGAAATCTGCAATTCGAGCAGTCAAATATTTGTTAAGGAAGGAACAGAACCCCGTGGAGAACTGCGTGGATCTGCTCGATCATCTCGACCCGGTCGAATTCGAAACGCTGGTTTCTATCATCTTGTCGGAGAAAAAATTACATGTCCCGGCATGGCGAGGTGGAAATCTCAAGACCATCGACCTCATTGCACGAAATTTTACTGGGGACAAGGTTGAATTGAAACCAATCGAGATCGTGATCCCGAAAGATGGTTTGTGCACGTTCCAGATCAAACACAAAAAAATCGGGAAAGATGAGATCGACAAGCTTTTACAAGCGAGAAGATCTAATCGTGACATCAAGCATTATCTGGTCGCCTTGGAGTTCGATGATTCGGTAGATGCCAGTAAATACAATGAAAGAGGCGTCTATCTAATCGATGGAAAGAAATTATTTGATGCAATAAGAACAGAACCCGAAGTTCTCCTCTGGTTACAGCGATCTCTTAAATGGGTGACAGGAGCGAGCGATCTCTTGACGCCTATCGTATCAAAACAAGGTTAAAAAGGTTAACCATCTATCTTTTTTGCTTATTAAGGCACGCCACAAGATTATGTCGATCTCATATGACCCAAACGACATTACCTTTAGGCAGTCCAGTATCGATAGTCAAGGCTTTGCTCTTGACGTCGAAATGCGAGATATGCGGCCAAGTGTTCAAGGCCCGCGTGTCGTCGGCGGAGCTCGCCGGCGCCGCCAAGTATCCCTTCTGCCACGTGATACTGCACGGTAACCCGATCCATGTTCTTGCCATTTACGTCGATAATAATGGCTCGGTGCGGGCAATCGACTCGTCCAAGTCGATCCAGATCGACCGCACGTCGGCCACATTCCAGGAACTCGTGCGCTGGTGGGGCATGCACGCGGAGGACGATGCGTGATGGTGATCCTCTACAACCTGCTCCGCGGGCGCATCGAGCCCGGCATCATTCACCTGTTCGGACCTGCCGCGACGGGCAAGACGACCATCGCCATATGCTGCGCGGCGGGCATCGCATCTCTCGGTCGGGCTTGCGCGTGGATCGACACGGCCAAGGGCTTTTCAGCCAAACGATTCGCCACTATATCGACGACCACGACTGGAAAAGATTATTCGAGCCGCATCTTGCTCAACACTGCCACGACCCCGCTTGCCGTCGAGCACGCCATCGAGCAACTCACATCAAGCATGAAGAAATGGCAAGTCGGCCTGCTCGTGCTGGACACCGCGTTCGGCAGCATTGACCAGACCATCCAAGACCCGGCCATCCGCCGCGTGATGTGGGTGCAGGCCAGGGATCACCTCGCGCGCCTTGCGCTGCTCGCGGCGACCAGCAAAATCCCCTTCATCATCATCAACACCATAGGCTACAAGCCCGGGCAAGACCAGGAACGGCCGACCGGCGAGCAGATCGTCAGGGCATGCAACCCGGAGGATGCAGTGGTGCGACCGATAATCGGTACCGAGGGCTATTCCGGGCGATTCACGTTCGTGTCGTACGATGACGAGACCGAGTACGAGATCGTCGACGGCGGCATTCATCAAAAAGCGACCCACGTGGCACCAGGCGGCACGTTCGGCGACGACGAGGAAGCGGAGGCGACGGATTGAATGG
>JAUQYW010000731.1 GCA_030587525.1 Candidatus Sigynarchaeota archaeon
TCCCGGGTTCTGATTGGACGGGCCACTTGATGCGGGCAAGCGGCGCGTTGTTTTACGCGGGGTCATACCTCGTCATCTATGGCGTGTTCTCCTCGCAAGTCAAGACCCCGCACGGGCGGCTTGTGATCTACGCGTTCTTGTACGGCGCGATGATTCAAGTCTACATTCTTCCCGAGTGGAACCATGCCATCTATGATGCCGTCACGGCAATGTGGTACACGGATCCCGCGAATTACGTGGTGTTCGGGGCGCTCATGGTACTCACGTCGGTGCCCATCATCGACTTGTTCGTGCTCGCGATTCGCCGGCTCAAGGCGAGCTTCTTGAACCGCCGGTCAAGGCTATCCGTTCAGGTGCTCGCCGCGGGCATATTATTGCCTTTCGTGGGATCGATCGTTCCATACTGCCTTCCGCTCGGGAACCTGCCAGCCATCCTCTTGTCGAACGTCATGCTGACGGCTTGCCTCGTGATCTTTGGCTTGTCGATCGCCGTCGATCCGCTCGTGCTCAATTTTTCCAAGGCGATGCTGGGTGAGATTGTCATGACGAGAACCGAGCAAGGTGACATTCCGATTGCGATGTACTCCTGGATCTCGTCCCGCGATGCCGCGATGCTGTCATCACAATTACTTTCCGCCGTCGCAAAGACCCTCGAAAGTCAGTTTGGTCCTGGAGAGAACCGCGGCAATTTGCAACAGTTACATCTCGACCAGATGGATGTTTTGATCGAAAAAACAGCGAAATTCACGGCCTATCTAGTGGCCTCGAACGTCGACGAGATCTGTCGCGTCGGCCTTCGAAGGCTCGCTTCAACGTTCGAACAGAAGTATGGCCCCCGAACCGGCATCAACGCCTTTAAAACCGTCAAGGATGACGAGTTTTTCGCCGAGATTTCCCGGGTTTTTACCTTCGTCTCTGGCGGGGCGCCAGGATCCATGCATGCAGGGCTTCTTGCGCCCGCTGGAAGCGAAAATGGTGAAAATGCATAAAAAAATAAGATGATATTCGGTTTATCTCGATTTTTTTATCCTTTCCAACACCACGATCCAGTCTTGCATAATGCGTGGCTTCGCGATCCAGGTCCCTTTCTTGTCTGGCATGATGGTTCCCATTGATTCTCGTGTGCCATCCTTGGGATCGATCCAAAGCGCTTGATATCCCATGTTCTCTTCGAGATGCTTTACCCGGATGCTGCCGGGCAAGAAGCGGTAGATGATTCGTAGCCGTTCGGGAATACCGGCAGCCCACGTCAACTTTCCATCGACCCACTCGGGATGCGGTTCGATCGTCCACCACGGGTACGACGAGAGGATGGCCTTGCCCACGCCGACTTGGCGGGAACCGGGCAGCTGGTACGCGTCCTCCCATGGCGTTTCCCCCCAGCTCGACCCGTGCGGCGATGCGCCGTAAGATCGATCCCGGCGGTTCAGCTGCCAGATGCCGTTCGCGCCGTACGTGTGCCCGGCACCGCCGGAGAGAAAGTTCGCCCAGAACAAGCAACGTTGGATTTCTTGGCGGTTTGCTTCCAATATCCCCTCATAGCACACCTCGCCGACAACGACCGGTGCCTCTTGCTGCTTTCGCGCGGTGTGGATCATGTTCACCGTGTTATTGATCGTGGCGATTTCATTCGCGGCGTTCGCATGCCCGGTCTGGAGCATGTCCACGTCGAGCAAGCCAGGGTCATCGAGCTGCTCGTGGCCATACCGTGTGGGGTGAACAGTCACCGGATTTCGAAAACCATCAATAGAGTGAATGTAACTTGCCACCTCGGTCCACGCTGCTAAGCGCCGGGTGTCATCTTGCTTCCTCTCGCGCCATTTTTTCCTGGGATCGAGGTAATAGCGCATCATGGCCTCGCCAGCAATGCACCAGACGACGGGGTAGGCCCCGTAGCGCGCAACGAGGTAGCGCCAATGTTTCTTGATGGCTGGCAGGCCCATCACGTCGAGAAAATAGCCCCAAAACCCGACGATGCAAGGTACCAGCCCGGCTTCGACGAGATGCTGCACGCGCCGGTCGACCATATCGAAATACGCGGGATTGATTGCTTGGTACTTGTTCTCTTGCCACGGGAATTCCGCCTCGTTCGCGCCGCGCTCGTCAAATGGCGGCATATCGGGATATAATCCAGCGACGATCTGGATGAGGGTGAACCCCTTCTGCACGCGATCCTCGACGAGGCACTTGAATTCGTCAGGCCAATGCAAGCGCTTGGTGAATCCCATCCACCACGTGTCGCCGAGCCAGAAAAACGGCGTGCCGTCCGCGTGCTCGATATATTTCTTGTTTTGACTTGCTCGGAGCTTGCCATGCATGAGCAAGGGATTGGTGCCTTCGTACCCAACGACAGAGATTGTGCCTGCCTGGCCGTGCAAGCCTCGATCAGAGACATTGGTACAAGCCGTGGTATATACGTGCTCGCCCAGCAACGAGGACGAGTATCGTGCCCGCCAGGTCGTTCCACCAGCCCAGAATCCCGGGATCGTCCTTTTCTGGCCTGCCGGATCCGTCACGGTGAGGTCGAATTCGACATCCCGCTCATCCGCCTCGCTCGTCGTGGCCGTGAAGGTAAGTTCAGCGACTTCATTTTGTACAATTTTCACCATGATGCTCATCGGTCGCTTGCCAAGGATTTCGGGTGACGACCAGTAAAGAGCTATTCCCGGGAGGGAAAAATACATTTACTCGCTGGTTGATATCCCCGCGGTGAACCGATCCGGCAGGAGAACGCTTGGTACAAATAGCCGTGGCGGGTTCTAGAACGCGAGAGATGGTCAGCGTGTCGTGGAACATCGGAAAAATCGTCATCAAGGGAAACCTCGTCCTCGCGCCCATGACGAGGGTCACGGATTACCCGTTCCGCATGCTGTGCCGTAGGTGCGGCGCCTCCCTGGCGTACACCGAGATGGTGAACGTGAATGCCGTGAGTCGCGGGAACAAGGCCGCGAGGATGAACTCTTTCACGGCGAGCGGCGATGAACCTCTTGGCATCCAATTGTTTGGATCCCAGCCAGAAAAGTTCTGCTCGACCGCCCGCGCCATCGTTGAATCCCTTCAATCAACCCGCGGCGTGTTCCTGGATGTCAACCTCGACTGTCCGGACGAGGCGATCATTAACCAAGGAGCAGGCGCCGCGCTCCTCAAGCGTCCCGAGCGCATCACTGCAATCATTGCCGCGCTGAACGCTGCACAGCTTCTCCCCGTGACCGCAAAGATGCGATTGACCTCTGGGGACGAAGCGCTCGCTGTGAAAACCGCAAAGATCATCGAAGCGGCGGGAGCATCTGCCCTCACCGTGCACGCGAGGACGATCGCACAAAAAAACAGCGGCGATGCCCAGTGGAGCACTATCAAGGCGATAAAAGAGGCGGTGTCGATCCCCGTGATCGGCAACGGCGGGATTAATTCGCCGGAAGCCGTGTCCACATTGCTGCGATACACGTGCTGCGATGCGGCCATGATAGGAAAGGCAGTGCTGTATAATCCATCGGTATTTAGCGAGCAATCCCCGGGTGCAAAGCGCTGGGATCCCCCCACGCTGCAGAAGCGACTGGAATGGACGCAATCGTATTTCACGATCGCCATACAGAACAATTGCGCGAAACACCAGCGTCTCGAACAGCGCGCCGTGGATTTCTTCAAGGATTGCATTCCTGCCACGACGATCACCAAGATATTCACGGCGACCAAGGACATTCCGTCGATCTTGAACGAATTGACAAAACGAGTAACCCAGCTCTCTATACCATGAACCATCGAACGTGGGCTGGATGCTCCAATCTGCTTGTACACGCTTTTGTACCTTCGATGCAAGGTTATGTACATGAAACCATCGGTCATCTCGAACGTGATTTTCACCATGGCGCTAGCCACGGCATTCGCCATCGCGATGATTAATCCCTACGTTCAATTAATGAGGACTTCCGGGCTCGTGGAAAAAAGGGTCGCCGCGTTCTATTACCCGTGGTACAGCAACGACACGAACTACACCCGGTCGGTTCCTTGCACCATCGTCGACACGGGCGCATGGCGGCATTGGAACGGGTCGACCTTGAACACGCCATTTCCCGGTTCCTATGATTCAGCGGATCCAGCGCTCATCGAGCAGCATTTACGTGAAGCCGAGTGGGCCGGGATCGATGCCCTCGTCGTTTCCTACTGGGGCGCGGGTGGTTATGGATTCACGAACTTCAAGAACATGCTCAACGTGGCGAATCTCATCAACTCGAACTTGTCGTTCACGTTGTACTTTGAAATATTTATGAACAATATGGAAAACAAGACGGAGGACGAGGCTGCGGCGTTCATCAGCAACGAGTTTTTAATGATATATCAAACATTCACCTCGACGCAATATAAGGACCTCATCTGGCACGAGCAGGGCAAACCAGTGCTCTTCGTCTACGTCGTGCAAGCCGTCACCGCCGGGACCTGGGACAAAGTCATGGCGAACATAACGGGGAGCAACGTGAGCTTCTTCACGGTCGCAGACCGGCCCGGGAGTTCACCGAGTTACAACAAGCATTTCCAGGGAACCCACCAGTACGACGTGTACTATCCCACGTATCACGACGATTACATTAATACCTACCTTGATTTGAAGCATAACGCGCAAAGATTCGGCCAGATTTTTTGCGCGGGTGTTGCGCCTGGGTATGATGACCATATGGTCCGGCCGGGGAACCTGCCATTGCCGCGTGATGGAAACCAGACCTACCAGCGGAGCTGGAGTGTCGCCGTTTCCTTGAACCCCGACTGGATAACCATCACGAGCTGGAACGAGTGGCACGAAGGAACCGAGATCGAGCCATCGGTGGAGAACGGCGATAAGGCCTTGAATCAAACCCGTGCTTACGTCGCGGAATTCAAATCGGGTCATTACCAGCAGTTGCAAGTAATGGATATCTACAGCTCTTTATACTCGGTAGAAATCGGCAACGCCATTTGGGCTGCAATTATCACGATCGGTGTATTCGTGACGCTCTTGCTCGTGCCGTGGGCGCCGAAATCGTCGAGGCTGTATGGCTTGCGGATCGTGGTGGCACTGCTTCTCATGTGCGTTGCCTGGGCTGGCTTCGGATTTTTCATAGCATGGGAGATCATGCTCGGCAAGACGTTCGAAATCATCGGCGACTGGTACATTTTCCTGGCACCGGCACTCGTGTTCTTGAACTACGCGGGCGCGCTGCTTGCAACCCATGCAAAGCCTGTCGATAAAAAGGTGAAGACTGACGCCAAATAATATGCGGTAAGGACGGCATGATATCCTGCTATACGACTGGCAACAGCACGTGAAATTCGCCGGCTTCCATTTCAAAAAAGCAACTGGATGATTTCGTTGTCTCGTGGACGCCACGGCGTCACATATCGTCGAACTTGTCCAATTTCCAGTTTCGATCCTTTTTCTCACTCGCCCAGGAATCTTCTCGATCCGGATTTCCGGAACCCGGCGCTTCCGGCGTGGATTTTTTGCCTTCAGCGTCGACGTGGCTTGCACCTCGCGCGGTAACGGGCGCGATGCCCTCTCGGATGATTTTTTGCGGGTTCCTCGCGTACCCATCCTTGTCCACGCCACCTACCCGCTCCAGCATCGTCTCATCGATCGGATTCCCCGCGATGTGTAAGAACTTGAGATGGGAGAGACCCGGCAGCCGTGGTACAGCCGATATGGAATTGTTCGCTATGGCCAAGAACTCGAGCCTTGCGAGCACGCCGAGGCCCGCGATATCCTTCAATCGATTTGAATTCAGGTTCAAGCGCACGAGGTTCACGAGCCGTTCGATGCCCGTGATCTCCACGATCTCGTTGTTTTGCAGTTCGAGGACCTCGAGCCCGGCAAGGTCCCCAAAGCCATTGATGTCCTTGAGGTAATTGTTGCCGAGTTTCAAGTGTTTGAGTTGCTTCACATCCTTGAACCCGGCGATCTCGGCGATATCCTTGATGGAGCGCGAGCTCAAGTCGAGCTTTCCGTTCTCGACGGCGATTTCCTTGTTTTGCACCACCACGTGGCCCGTGATCACGGGGCTGGTCTTCACGACCGGGGCAGTCTCTTTTTGAGGGGGTGCCGGGAGCCTCTTGTCCGGG
>JAUQYW010000045.1 GCA_030587525.1 Candidatus Sigynarchaeota archaeon
TTTTATGTCGCTCAAGGTTACTAATTTTCCGAGCAAAAATCCAGAAGAAAAAACGTTCTTCTTTCGTGGTTTTAAGCCATAGATACATATACTCCCAGAATTCGCGCAATATTTTTTTATTTGAAAAAACGGTGAAGGTTTCCCATTTTACTTCAACATGTGTCTCAATCTGTCCGTCAAGTTCAATATTTTTTAGAATTATATCTGTTAAGCAACCTTCGACAATAGAATCACGAAAAGGCGTGTAACCTTTTGAACGGAAGTAATCTTTTATTAATTCCTTATAATTTTGGGAATGTTCTGTGTTCGACTCGCGACCGCCTTTAAAATTTAGGAATCCCATTTTTTAGCCTTAAATGGTGAATTTTTCATCGTTCAACATTATTTCGCATTATTTCTGCATACAATGTTTTACAATCGTAGGTTGTACTTGTATAGCATATAGACAATAGCTATAGAATAAAAAGGAGTCTATATAACTCCATTTATTTATGGAATAAATTCTTCCAAGTGCAAACGAGTACGAGTATTAACTTCCTTAATATTAACTTCCTTAACTTCTTAGTTTTTCCATCATCGTGAGTATAGGATAAGGACGGCATTTAATACTGATAGAAGTATCTCATTTCTGGTTCATTCGATTAACCGCGAGCGCTTGAACGCGAGCTCGTACATGCCCGTGAAGCCCGCGGCCCCGTGGCTGAGCACCGCCATCCCTGCTAATTCCCACTTTTCTTTGCCGTACCCATTCAACACGTCTTGGAACGACTTGGCAGCCAAGGGCTTCCAATCGCCTTGATCCCACTCTTGCTGCTCGTAAACGATGTCGTTGAACGACTGGCGGCCGCGCACGATGACGGCGCGGTATTCCCACTCGCCGGCCTTTTCTGGAAGGGGAATGCTGGCCGGGGCCGGTATTTCCTCGGTAATGGGTGCTTCCACCTTGCCCAGCACTTGCACGGCTTCTTGCATCAGCACGGGAGGCTCCCTGACTCGTGCACGGTACGGCGTGGCGACCGCAAAGGCTTTCCATTCGTCGACGGTCTTATCAAGGGCTGCAGAGATGATGTTCGTGCTCACCCCGAATTTGTCGCGCAATACCTTGGTGGTTATGCCCGGGGTCGTGTCTTTCAATGTCCGGATAGCGATGCGCTGCTCGATATCCTCGCGCCACAGATGTCGTGCCATAATATCGAATCTCTATATATTTTTATTAATTCACTCGCTATCAAGCTCGGTCAGAATCGAGCCTCGCGAGCATAACATTCCGGGCATAATGGTCTGGCCGGCGTGATACCTTCGGCCCGTTGGCCACATCGCTTGCAGAATTGCGGTCTCGCGGTCGACGTGTCCTTGGCCTTGTTGCAATCGTAGCACATCGGGTAATCGGCCTTGGCCGCCTTGATTGGCTTCCTGCAAACGATGCAATAGCCATTCACCTCGACAATATCATGCAAACCAGTGAGTTCCACGTTCACGCCGTACGCGGTGCGGTTCCAGATCAACTTTGCCTTCGCGATGTAATTCTTACCCTCCTTGATAGACGCACCTTCCACCAGGATCTTGTTCTCGTACCCGTCAGGCGTGAGGACCTTGAACCACTTGTATCCCTTGGACAAGACAAGGAACTGGACATTTTCTATTTTATCCAGGGTTTTTTCGCTCTTTTCCTTTAATGCTTGTCGCTCGTTCTCGAATTGCAATGATTCGGAATCTTCATCGACGATGTGGATAAAATTCTCGATCTCCTCCATCTTCTCAGGCGTGTCGACGGACCGCTTGATCACGACGCCGATCTCGTGGTTGGCATCCAAGGAAGACCGGTACATGTTCAAGGAGCAGATGAGGGCCTCATCCTTGTTATAATACAATTTCGCATGTAATTTCTCTACCACGTGAAGGGTGAGCTTGGTTCCTTGAAATTCCTTGAATTTCTCGAGCAACTTTTTACCGCTTTGCTCGTCATCCTTCCTCGCATAGACGTGAACTGGTATGTTCTTGTTCAAGGTCGTGCGTATGACACGGCTGAATGATTCCCATTTGGTTTCCTCGTTTTTGTCGATCTGGATGTACGGGCTAATCAAGTACACGTCATTTTTCGCATTCGTGATCAACGATTCGATTTTTCCCGCAATCCCCAGCGTGCTCGTCAAGATGTCCATGAACATGTCCCCGCGTTTAATGATCGATGTGTTGGTTCGCCGCCAGTGGATTAATAGCTATTCGGTATCAGCTCAATAATTCCTCGAAATAAGGTCAGATAACCCATCAAGGACGGTCCGAAAAACTCGACGTGTAGACCGCTCGCGGAATCCGTATTTTCACGCTCTTCATACCAGGCGCTAGAACCCCGCTCTCACATGTCACGTCTCGCTTTGGTAGCCGATTGACTTGTCCGTCCTTCAGCGCGACCATTATCGTGTCCTCCTCGACTTGAAGCACGTCGACTAGGATCCCGACGAAAAGCTTGCCATCGTGATATATCGCGGATTGTTTCTTGAAGAAACCAAATCTCATAGGCTTCTCTTTTACTGGTTCCGGGAGGGTGACATGTCTCTCTTCTTCCACGACGGGCGGTGCTGTCTCAACAATTGTGATTTTTCGGTGAGAAAAAGAAGATTGCCTTCCGGGGGTCGGCCGGATGGGCGCCCTTTCTTTGTCCGCCATCATCTCTCGCTCTCGCTCTTCTAAATTGCATTGCTTGCATTCTTCTGGTCGATCGCTTGGAGCCGGGCAAGGCGTGTTGATAGGTTTGTTAGGACACATTGCCCTGCTGAGCACATTGACCGGTATAAGACTCAATAGATTGAAAGCAAGCCAATTTGCGAGGCCTATGAAGGCAAGCGGATAAACCCGGATATAAAACACGGAGTGCTTTTCAGGCTTGATGCCAAGCGTGATCTTGGAACCATCCGAATAGATCAGGAAGAAAACCGATTCGTCAATTGCAACGCATTTCCGAGTGATCGTCTCGGGCACGAGTGATTTACCACATAACCGGTCGTACATTTGGTTAACGACGGGTCGAATATTGAAGAAAAACTTCACCGTCCGCATCAAATCCACGGTCACGCGGTAGGCTTGTTTCTCGTCGTATGGCTTGGCGATGAACACGCCTCGTTTCTTCTTCATATCTGCCAGAAACGAAGCATCGTTGTCGCCGATGATGTACGTGATCTTGTTTCGATACCAGTATTCCCTGGATATCGGGTGAATATCGTTTAATGGCGGTAGATTGATCACGGGTCGAGCGCGTCGCGGGCGAGCGACCGCTATTCTTTCCGCGGGGGGCTTTATTATTACGACTGGTTGTGATGCCGGTTCTATCGGTGTTTCTGGTTGCGGGGGCGGTTCGATTGCCGGTTCTGGCTTTGGTTCTGGCTCCGGCTCTGGTTTCTCGATCACGTCACGAATATGCTGCAACAACTCGTCCTTGTTGCTAATTTTCCTGTACGGGTTCTCGATCTCTCGCGTTTCGGCAAACAACGGCGCGACGAAATGAAACGCATCCGGTTCATCAGGTCGGTCACGGAGGAACCTGATATAAAATACAGGAATAGTACCATCCGAGGAAAGCATCCGCTCGATTGCCGTAAACGTGCGAAAACCGTATTCATGTAGTTTCCGGTAGTTCCCCCGCTCGAAACGGGCTGTTTCGCCCTCGTCAGCGTGGAAGAACCAGATCGGCACCAGCCCTTGTTCCCGATATTTCACGTTCCTCCTATTGACTTCGGCAATCTTGATTGGGGAATGCTGCATCTCGAACGCATACTTACCGTACCAGAATACATCGGGCCGGACACCATCGAGCCCGTAATATTCGACCGCGATAGGACCATCACCACCAAATAACTTCACGAGCCAGTCCTTCATTGCCGCGTGAGCAAACGTTTCTGCTTCGCCATATTTCTCGCAATCACAGAGCGTTACGTGTCGAAAATACGGGGGAATTTTTGGGCCTTTGCAGAGCTCCAACAGCGGGTGATCACAATGCTTGTTCCTACATAAGTATGATTTTCCTTGCTTCTTCAACTTCGCAGCGTATTCCAGCAAGCTCGACGCCTCGATGACCTTGCCATCGAATAATGCAGTTGTAGGCATTATTTTCCCCAGCATCTCGAAGATTGTCTATTTATCTTCATAATTCACAATCTTCCGATCGAGCGCCGCCTTCTCCTTCATGAGCTGTTCCGACCGCTTGAGGAAAGTCTCCTTGGAGAGCTTGTGCTGCTCGTATTGATCCTTCAGCGCCGTGAGGGTTTCTTCAATTCCGCGGATCTCCGCTCGTACGGCCGTAACATCGACTACCCCGTCTCCGGCGGCGAGGGACTGCTTGCATGCCCAGCAAGGCTCGCCGTTGGCGATCAATGCCTGGACGCAAGACGCGTGATATTTGGCGACTTTACATACAGGACAGATGTAGACATCACCGACGAGATCACGCTTGCAGACCAGGCATTTGTCGAGTTTCTCGTCGACCTTGACCTCGCGCTCGTACCGTGCCAGCTCCTTAGCGGGCACTTCCTTCTTGGCGGGGGCGAGTTGCTTCTTCTTGGCACCCTTCTTCATGGTATCATCATCCATCCCTGCTGCGGGGATGGCATCGAGTTTCTCTTCCGACTTCGTAACAGGAGGTTGCTCGGGATCCGCGACTAGTAGCAACCGCTCCCTCTTCCGCAATGATGCGTCCTGCTTGTCCACGCCGGTTTCGACAACGCGCTTGCCCCGCTTGAGCAGAACCGGGATCTTTTTCTTGTACCCGAGTACCGAGACTATCACGATCGCGCCACCCGCCGCTGATAAGATGATGACGATAGTTATCTCGAACCCGTTAACCGGCATAACTACTAACGAGATTATAGTGGCGTTGTATCCCTCCGCGATGATGCGCAAAGTCAAGTTGACTTGCTCGGCAGGATTTTCGACGTAGATCTGGAAGGTGAACGTCCGCGTCCCACCTGGGGCAATGGTACTGTTCCCCGTCGAGAATACCGCGCCGCCAATGAAATACCCCGTTTCGGAGAGCATCGACGCAAAGATGATCAAGCGTCGCAAGGATTTGGTGCCGGTATTCTCCACGCGCATCTTCACGAGGTACATATTGCCTCCCTTCGGATCGCCTTCGAGCTGGATGGTCACTTCCGCGCCGGTGAGATTGGCGACGACCACCGTGAACCACGTGGGCATTGAATAATAGGTCTGGTTAGCCGTGTCGACAACGACCACTTGCAAGACATGGAACCTGTCATAGAACGTCGACTCGTTGGCGAACGCGTGGAGGTCCAAGGTCGTGTTCGAGCCGGGAATGCTCCACCTGTTATCGAGCAAGTAAAACACGCTGCTGACAGTCGCGTTCGTCCAATACCCGAGCGGGAGGACGAACTGGTTGGTATACGTCGTGTTTGCGGGGTTCAGCAGCAAGACTGTTATCGTAACCGTCGTGTTGACCGTGAAGTGCACGTCGAGGGCAGCTTGCTCGATGTTGCCGCGCGTGTCATTGCCCCACGCCCTGATCCAATAACGTCCGTCGGCTAGTGTCTCTTGTGCGCCCGGCAGCCATGTCCGGTTCGAGACGACCAGGGTGCCATTGCTCGAATGGGCTATGCTGTACCACGCCGCCGCGAAGTCAGGATCAGACGACGCGATCGTGATGCCCAGTATGCTGTTGATGTAGGTCTGGTTGCCGGGACTCGTGATTGTAATGGTCGGGCCCTCGATATCGAGATGAACGGTTAGGAGGTTCGTGGTTTCGACGTTCCCGACATTGTCCACGCAGTAATAAAGGATGGTATAGGTCCCGTTCGGATAAGCGCCGAGGGTGAACGGCGCGTTGTATGATGCCCACGCGCTCGCCCCGATCTTGTAGAACTGGGCCGCGATGCCGGACCCACCCGTGTTATCGACCGCTGCCATGGTGAGCAAGGTTGTTTTATTGATGTAGGCTAAGCCCTGGGACGGGGTAAACGTGATGGTGGAAGCGGGCGAGATCGAGTCAACCCGGATCGACCGGGTGCCAAAGGCTTCTACGTTGTTCACGTTGTCGATGCTACGATAATCGATGACGTGCGTGCCATTCGCCGGAATCGTGAAGCTCGTACCAGTAATCCAACCGCCACCGTTGATGCGGTACTCGGTGCGTAAAATGCCCGAACCGCCCGTGTTATCTGCCCGGGACAGCGTGAAGGAGCGCGTGCCGTTCGTGAAATCAGGCGCGAATGTGAGCACAGAGAGGGTCGTATTCGGGGTGATTGAATCGACACGATACACGCGGGTGCCATATACTTCCGTGATGTACACGTTGTCCATGCTCCGGTAATCGATCGTACATGTGCCGTTTGCCGGGATCGTGAAGCTCGTGCCGGATGTCCAATCACCGCCGTTGATGCGATATTCGGTCAGCCACAAGCCAGATCCGCCCGCGTTGTCTGTCGCGGCGAGGGTGAATATCGTCGTCCCGTTCACGAAATCAGGCGGGAACGGCGTGACGCTGAGCGTGGTGTTTGGCGGGATCGTGTCGATGTAGACCGTGAGTGAGATGATAGTCTCGGCATTCCCGGCGTTATCGATGCTATAATACTGGATGAGCAAGGTGCCGTTGCCGAAGGTCGATGGCGAGAAAGGGGCAGTGTATGGCGTCCACGCGGTGTTGTTGAGCCGGTAGAACGTGGCCGCTACCCCGCTCCCGCCCACGTCGCCGCTCGTGAGGTTGAACGATGTTGTTGGAATGATGAACTCTGGATCGGATGGCGGGATGTATGCCATCGACGTGGATGGTGCGACCGTGTCCTTCACGAAGGTGATGCTGGCTTGCAGCGCGTTGCCCGCAAGGTCGATCGCTTGAATCATGATCTGGTGCGTCCCTTGACCAACGGAAGCCCAGTCGCCCGAATCGAGAGAAGTGGATACGTTCCTTGTAAACACGTGAGGAGCCCGAGCATCGACCTGGTACGTGATCGATGCGAAGTTGGCATCGAAAACGTCGGCGCGGAAGGAGAAGGTGCTGTTGAAGACGGTGCCGTTTGCGGGGAAGGGGATCGATATGATAGGCGTGACCGTGTCCTTGATAAAGGTAAGGTACCGAGTGGTCGAATGGCTTGCGAGATCCCGCGCGACGATCGTCATCGTGTGCATGCCCTGGCCTATCGCGTCCCAATCGGTCGAGCCGAGCAGCGTCGAAGCATTCCGGGTGAATAAATGTTCGGTCAATCCCTCCACCCGATACGTCACGTTAGCGAAATCGGTATCGAACACGTTTGCCTGGAACGTGAACCGATCGCGGAAGCATGTCCCACTGGAAGGAGATGCAATCTGGACTTGTGGTGCCCCTACATTCTTGTCCCATCTTACAATCGTAATGTCAGCGAGGCCCGCGCCGAAGCTCGACGTGTGTCCGCAAGTGTAAATTGATGTCCCGTCGCTCCAGATTGCCCGGCCCTGGTCGCTGGCGGGGCCTCCCCACGTCCGATGCCACAACCTGTTACCCGTCACGGCATCCCATTTTCCCACGATCATTTCTCCTCCAGCGCCGTACTTGTCTGTGGAACCACATACGAATATTGACGCGTCATCCGCCCAGATCCCAAGCTGCTGATTTGCCGCCAGCCCGTTCCACGTGCGGTTCCAGACCTGGTTCCCTGCCGCGTCCCACTTAACCATAATCAGGTCATTGTATGGGCTATACGAGCCGCACGTGTAGATATGGCCGATTCCGTCGCCCGTAATCGCGTAACCGTGCGAGCTCGTCGCTCCTGTCCACGTGTGGTTCCAAATCTCGTTCCCCGCTGCATCCCACTTGACGAGAACCATTTTGTTTTCGAAATTAACTCCACAAGTGTAAATAACACCCGCGTTGTCAACCCAGACGGATTCAGCATGATCATGGAAAGAGGAATCCCCCCAAGTCTTATACCAAAGCTGGTTACCATTGCTATCCCACTTGACCAGCACCATATCCCAAAAAGCCGACATCTTCGTGTATCCAGTCGTGTACACGTTTCCGAGATAATCGCCACTAACAGAGAATGCGCAATCCTCGGGAGATACAAGACTCGTCCGGTTCCAGACCTGGTTGCCCGCCGTGTCCCACTTGACCAGCAACATCCTTCCATTCGTGAGCCCGGCCGTGTATATGGCAGAACCATACCCCCAGACGCCGAACCCCCTGTCGATCGCCGTGGTACCCCACGTGCGGTTCCAGACCTGGTTCCCTGCCGCGTCCCACTTGACCAGCAAGAGATCGTCGTTTCCCGCGCCGAAGCTGGGCGTGACGCCACACGAGTAAATATACGTGCCGTCGCCCCAGACGCTGTACCCGAATTCATCTTGTGTCCCGCCCCAGGTGCAATACCATGTCACGTCCATGGATCCAGGGAAGATCTGAGCCACGAGGGGGAAGTGATCGAATACCCCGCCCGGCGAGGTTTCATACGGGATACTCCAGTATAGGCCACTTATGGCAGCAGCACCTGGATAACGGGTCTTGTAATTCCCCCAATAGTTGCCGTGCGTGCCGTTGTCCCATTCGTTACCCGCGGCGCTATCGTACCCGTTAGCCCCGCCATTATCGTAGATATTATTGTAATAAATCGTGCTTCCCGGATATTCCAACCGGATCCCATTTCCCGCGTTGTTGAAGATATTATTATTCCAAGAAATGAGAAAAATGAGTTATTAGGGTATATTTTTGTTAAGCTGAATTTAACTAATCCAATACGCTGCGCTATTTGTGAAATGGATGGGGTAAATGGTTT
>JAUQYW010000062.1 GCA_030587525.1 Candidatus Sigynarchaeota archaeon
TCGTAAATATAGGCCAACAGCTACCATATGATGTTTTATTTTCATTTTGATCACTGATATTATTTCATTTTTCCTTTAAACCATCCGTTCTGCGAAAATTGGCATGTCCGCAACCCAATCGATCAAGGATGCATTGATGCTACATTTCATGCTGGTGAAGCGCCAGCCCTTCATCATCGCCGGGTTCCTCGATTCGGCCGAATTCGCGACGCTCAAGGACTTTATGCCACATTGCGTCGTCCACGGCACGCTTAACAAGGCCGGGATGGGCAAGAAAGATGGAAGCATGATGTTGGCCCAGCTCGTAGAGTCCGAGTGTGAGGACATCGTCGAAGGCCAGAAGAATGCCATTATGATCCACAACGCCGACACGGAGGACCTCCAGCTGCTCACGGCCAATTTCAAATCGGCCTGGATGGCATCGACCGTCATTCAAGCGACCGAGATAGCAAAGAAGTACCAGGTGCCCGTGTTCGACACCAAGACGGAACGCTGGATCAACATCGACACGTCGACGCACGACACGCTTTGGGCGCGGTCGCTTCTGAGCTCGCACGAGGGCCTTGACTTGCGTATGGCCATCAAGGACTTTTACCACGACGCGTGTATGCTGGCGGCAGCTATGCTTGGTGGCGATCCGGTCAGTAAAATTGCCTATATCGTGAGAAAATATGAAAATGGTAACGCGAGGGACGCCCTGATCGAGACCGTTGCCACGTACTTCGGCATCAACGTCCGGGACTACTTGCACGGCACCGACGAGCCCGATAGTGGCGTAATCGAGGTACCCCCCGCCCCTGCTACCGATATACAGATCAAGAAACAAGTTTCGCGCAATGCTAATGCCCCCGAGTCAAGAAGCGACCCGTTCACGGCTGAATATTTTTTCTTGAGCAAGAACGCGACGTTCAAGCGGGCGCTCGTGAAAGCAATTAACGAATATGCCATCACGGGCGTATCGTTCACGAGCCCGGCCAGCAAATATGCACATTTGCGTAGCGAGGGCGCGTGGAAAGGCATCATGCCGAATGCTGTGTTAAAAGGCATTTTGGAAACCATCGTGGCTGGCTGCAAAGACAAGGATGAGGCAATGGACGCGGCGAAAGCATTCCAGACGAGCGCCGTGGCGTTTAAGATGGGAGAAACGGCGAGCATCATCTCGATCATCACGGACGTGCTCGCGCATTCCTCCTTACCATCGTCCAGGGTGGTAAAAGCCCCGCTCATCAGCGGCCGGTCGTGGCCGGGCGTGGACCCCCCTCCGAATAAAGCCCCCGAGCTCATCACGTGGCTCAACCAGACAATCTTCAAGCTCCAGGCATTCACAGAATCGGCAAAGCGAATCGCCAAGGCCCGCGGGCTGCCCGGTGCCGGATTCTCCCGGTTAATGCCGGTTCCTCTCCCCAAGCCGCTCGATCGATGCACGGGGAAGGAGCTCGTGCCATGGATCCACGATTCGATCGATAACTTGACCGCGTGGCTCGACCAACTGCAAGTCAAGGCGCCCGGGAAGGTGGTAATCCCCGGGCTTTTGCCAGAACGCAAGAAGGGGAGGGTCTCACCATGACTATGGCTGCAAACCAGCAAGGGGTGCAGAAACATCGCGCGGCAATCGACGTGGACGCGGAGAAAGACATCAACCTCGACCTCGACTACAACGTCAACGACACGCGGCTCACCGCGATCTTGCGGCAAAACGGGTTGAAACAACTGCGGCGGATCCAGGCTGTGGCCATCCAGCGGGGCTTGTTCTTCCGACAATCCATGCTCGTCATCTCGCCGTCCGGCAGCGGGAAAACCTTGATCGGGGAACTGGCGGCGGTCAACTCCATTATCGAATCGTTCGGCAAGGCGGCGTACCTAGTTCCATTGAAGGCCCTCGCGACTGAAAAGTACAAGTATTTCGTGCGGTCGTATAGCCGCCTTGGCATCAAGATTGAGATTTCCATTGGCGATTACGACCTGCCCGCGAAGGACCTCGCCGAGGCCGACCTCGTGATTATGACCTACGAGAAGCTCGACTCCATGCTGCGGTCGTCCCGCGGCACCATGGCGGGCACGTTCGGGGCGCTCGTGATCGATGAAATACACGTTATGGGAGAACAGGAACGTGGTCCTCGTCTCGAGTCTTTGGTTATCCGCGCGTCGAAAGCGCTGGGTGATGTTCAGATCATCGCCCTATCAGCAACCGTGGCGAACCCGGATCAGTTGAATGACTGGCTGTCGTGCCTCGGGCACGACGTACTGCTGCTTAAGTCGAAGGAGCGTCCCGTGCCACTCGAGCACGAGATCGTCGTTGCCCAGGAGAATGTGGCGGCCATCGCGGAGATCCTGGAGAATATCGCGGCGGAAGGCGGCCAATGCCTCATCTTCACGCGGTCGCGGAAGCGCGCCGAGCAGCTCGCCAAGCAGCTATCGGGCGCGTGTGCTGGCTGCGCCACGAAAGAATCGTATCAAGCTCGCGTCGAGCTGGCATTCAAGATGAAGCGCACGTCGCGGTATTCGGACCTGCCGCCGCTGCTCGTGAAGGGCATTGCCTACCACCATGCCGGGCTGTCCAATCAAGAGCGCGACCTGGTTGAACATGCATTCATCAACCGGCACATTGTCGCGATCTGCTGCACGACGACGCTGTCGGCGGGGATCAACATGCCCGCGCGTGCCGTCATCCTGGAGGACTACAAGCAATTCTCGGTGCACGAGAAAGAAGTGGCAGACAAGGGAAAGTTCATCATCAAAAAGGATTCTCCGGTCATGTTCAAGCCCATCCCGCGAAATACCTTTCACCAGATCGTGGGGCGGGCAGGCCGCGCCGGGTTCGACGAGAAAGGCACCGCCTACATTCTCGTTCATTCCCGGGATGAACGGACGTGGGTCGAGGAGTTCTACTTCACGCGGAACGGCGACGTGCTGGAACCCTTGTTCGACCCGCTCACGTCGGCCCTCGCCAACCGGGAGGTAATGCTGGAACAATTGCTCGTCTTCGCGCACGAGATGCAGATCGTCACGTACGATGATCTCAAGGCATTCTTCTCGAAATCGTTTTACCAGCACTTGCTTGGCAAGGGTCAACCACCTATTGATACTTTATTGAAGATCAGGCACGTGTCGGCAAAGGATTTGCTCGTGAATTTGCCTCCATTGACCACCTACACGGTCACCGTATACGAGGCGACGGCCGATCGCATCTCCGGCGCGCTCGTGAGCGCGGTGACATCGCGTCGATTCGAGTGCCAGCTCACGGCGCAAGGGGGCTATTCATGCACGTGCGGCGCGAAGCCCGGGGCGGGCCTCAAGGGTGCGTGTGAGCACTTGCGGCTGCTCATCAAGGAGATTCTGGTCACCAGCCCGTGGTTGGAGCGCACCATCGACAATATGCTCGTGATTGCCTTACGGGAAGAATGTCACGTCGATTACCTCGTCGACAACGGGTTCATCGAGACATGCGGCAGTAACGAGTACCGTTGCACGTCGTTCGGTTCCCTTGTCTCCCGCCTGTACGTGTATCCCTCAGTCGCTATATTCGTGAAGCGTAAGATCATCAAGCGGGTATCAGACGATACCCGCCTTCCAGCATTCGAGCCGTGGTTCTTCACCCTGGTATATGATATTTACGAGGATCAAGACATTTCCCGCGGTCCCGGCGTGTTCTTCGCCGCGTGGCACTGGATCGAAGAAGAAATTATGGAAGTGGTGCTGGAACCTGCTCGCGTGACAGTGCCGGCGTTGAGGGAACTAAGACCTGGTGATGATACGGTCTATCCCGGCGATTTCAACAACTTCAAGACCGACTTGCAGCGGTGGGCGCGGGTAGCGAGGAAGATCGCCGGGCATATGGGTATCTCGGTCATCGAGGCGGCGTGCGTGAACCTTGAAAAACGCATCGAGCACGGGGTAAAAAGCGAGTTATTACCGCTCGTGGAGAATATCAAGGGTGTCGGGCGCATTCGCGGCCGGATGCTGTTCAAGGCTGGCTGCAAGACCATTGAGGACGTGCAGAAGGCGGATCCCGGGAAACTGGCATCGATGACGGGGCTGCCAGACCAGACTTGCGAACGGATCGTCACGTCGGCCAAGGAATACACGCCGATCGAGGATCAAGACGATCAAGAATGAGCTTTCTTCCTTTTTTTGTTTATAACTAACCGACGAAAGCCTCGTTGTTGAACGCAAGTCGGCACGATACAGTATGGCAGCCACGAAAGATGTCTTGTCCAAAGCCCGTTCCTGGTACGAGGCCACACCCTTCCTTAAACTCGGTGGCATGGCACTGCGTGACTACCAGGTCGAGGCGGCGTGGAGCAGTTACATCAATCACGACACTCTGTTCGTGTTGCCAACCGGACTCGGTAAGACCATGGTGGCCGTCTTGCACGTTGCCATGGTCGCCAGTGATATGAAGGAAGATAATCGCTATGGTATCTTCGTGATGTTAGCACCGACACGAGCGTTGCTCGTCCAGCATCAAGAGGTCTTTGTCGACAAGCTCGTTATCCCTCCCGATGACATCATAATCGTGGACGGTGGCATAGAACCGCGGCTCAGACAAGAGTATTACGCCGGGATCGGCATTGATCGCCCCGTCGTGCTGCTCATGACCCCCCAGACGTTCAACAACGACCTGGAGAAGAACCGCTTTCCCCGGGATCGCCTTGCAAGTGTCATCTTCGACGAGGCCCACCATGCGACCTTCGATCACCCCTACGTCTTGATCCACAACGACTTGAAGAAGCATGGTTACCATCCCCGAGTACTCGGCATGACGGCATCCCCCGGAGAGACAGAAGAGGAGATCGCTGCCTTGTGCCAAGCCCTGGATATCGACCCCGCCCATGCCATATTCAAGTTCCGCGAGGATGCCGATGTTGAGCCGTACATACACCCCATAAAGCTCCGGCGGCTCGGCGTGGACTTGCCCGAGACCTGGTTCGATGCCTTGCAATGCTTGATGCAGTCGCTCGCCCAGTGCTGCACGTGGCTGGTCATGGCAGGAATTGCCGAGGTGGACGTGATCAACGGCAAGCAATTCAAGAAAGCGATTCCTAAGATGTTCTTTCTAGATCTGTTCCAAAAATTCAGCGGCGATGAACAAGGTGGCCCTCTCAAGTTCAAGATACTGTCGCATCTTGCGACGTGCATCAAGATCCAGCACGCCATCGAGATGCTGGAGACTTACGGTATCGATGCCATACTCGATTATCACGATTCTCTTTTGCAAGATTTCAAGAAAAAGGGCACAAAGGCGACCGCCGAGGTGCTTATGGATCAAGGGTACAACTACGCGATCCAACTCGTGGGCGACATCAAGACAAAAGGTACATCCGCGCAATGCG
>JAUQYW010000072.1 GCA_030587525.1 Candidatus Sigynarchaeota archaeon
TTCCGAGATTGAATTGACGGGTTTTTCCCCGCCACGCAAGAATTCGATGATTTGTAGCCGCGTGGTATCTCCAAGTGCTTTGAAGATACTTACCGCCAATTCAACAGGAATTTTCACTGATTTTCACTATCGACATATACAGATTTAATACAAATAGATAACTTCGCTATAAAAACCTACCTCAATAGGTGCAAACCTCGTCTGGAATACCAAGACTTACCCGACCGGACTTTCTAGCATTCCTTTCCTCCTTTATTCCCCTTTCGTAATTAATTCGTAAAAAACTCTTTTCATTCAGAGTACCGGCAAAAAAACCCAATCCGAATATCGCGTCTCCGAATGATCTCGAGGCCATTGATGCCTAAGATGCCACCTAGCATCGAGCAAAAGCTTTAAATATGTGGTGTTCGATATATCCGTATAGAACGATGGCATCGATATATCTGTATAGGCCGATGATCATAATGAGCAAGAATTTCTGCATCGAACAAACGGAAATGCCGGTTGTCGAAGATGAGACGCTTCTCGTCCAAGCAACCAATTACAACTATTGGTTCCTTGAAATGTTGGATGCGATCAACGTCCCGTGGGAGCACATTGCTGGGTGCGGTCGATGGATCCAGTTCGAAATTCCTTCGGAGAAATTGCAGATGCTGATGAAAGCGTTTTCGGAAGTTCACTATGATGTCCTTGAATAGAAAAAAATTCATAAATCGAGGAGAAAAAACATGGTAGCAACGATCGAACTTGATAGGGACCTTGAAATTGATAACGACGATAGGAAAATTTTGTCATTGATCCAGAAAGACATCGACATAACGCAAGCAGAAATTGCAGGCAAGATCAACAAGATACAGCCCGCGGTCGGCGCGAGGATCTTGAAGCTGGAGCGCAAGCACTTGCTGACGACGAAGTATGGCATCGACCTGTCCAAGGTTAAGCTTCCCATGGCGATCGTCAGGTTGTACGCGAAGAATTCCAAGGAAGTGTTTGAATCCATCAATTCATGCCCGTACGTGCTGAACGCATTCACGACGCTCGGGCGGACGAACATCACGGCCATGTTAGTGGGTCCAAGCATCGAGAAACTGGAGGATATCGTGGAAAACCATTTCAGGTCGAACCCCGACATCAAGCACGTGGAATTGTCCGTCGTCATGGAACCCGTGAACCAGACGATCTTGCCCGTCGATTTCAACATCGAAGGCCACGACAACATGAAGTGCAACGAGGAATGCCACGCGAGCGCCACGAACCACGCGCACGTCGATGAGAAGTTCAAGCCAGTTGCCAAGGGCAAGCTCGGCACTCTTCTCAAGATCGACGACGATGACAAGCGCATCATCATGCAGCTCCAGGCCGATCCAGACTCCACTCAAGAAGAGCTGGGAGAGCTGATCGGCAAGAGCCAGCCTGCCGTCGGGGCCAGGATCATGAAGCTCTTGAAGAACAACGTCTTGGCTATGCGCAAGGGTGTTAATTTTAAGCTCGCGAAGGGCTTGCAAGTCGTCCAGGTGTCGATCGCGACGAACGACGCCGGGTACATGCTCAAGAAGCTGCGCGCGTGCGAAAGCATTGCCCTTGGCTTCCGGGTCGTCAACGAAAATTCCATCATGGTCTACATCGGCGGGAACTCGCTGGACGAGATCGAGCGGGTCATCGACACGTGTATCCGGTCCGATGATCACGTGAAGGATGTCGAGACCCTGCCGGTCATCAAGTTCCTCAAGGACCTCGTCTTGCCTTACAACTTCGAATGCGATTTTGTTGAAGGTATTGGGTGTTCTGGCTGCGCGTATTGCGGGCAGAAGATCGGTAAGGAATTGGCGGGCTTGAATCGGGCGGCGAATCCGGTCAAATCGATCGTTCCGCGAGCAGGGATTTCGTGAAACGATCGATCACAAGCTGAGCCGGCCGATCAATCCCCCGTTCCTCCTTTTTTTTCCACGCTTGTTATTTCCTTAAGGTAGGTTTTTTTCCATGAATGCCCAAGTCATTCCCAATGCAATGTACGATATGATTTAAAATGGTGATCTTTGCATGAAACGATTCGTGTCAATCGATTTTCTTCGGGGCTTCGCTATACTTGGCATGATCGCGCTGCACGTGTTCATCGTGACGTTCAACACGGATATCTTCGTGGATGCTGTTCAAGGTCATGGAGACGCGTGGCTGATCGTCGTCGCGGCAGTCATCATGTATTTCAGCAGCTTTGCGGGCTTGTTCGTCGCCGTGTCGGCGTTCGGTAACGTCGCCTCGATGCAAAAGCAATTCGAGCGTCTCCAGGGGAAGCCGGATGCATACAAGATCGTGAGAAAAAACCAGGTCATGAGGGGGCTCGTAGTGATCTTGTTTAGTCTTCTCATTACCTTGATTTTATGGCCGTATATTTTTAACCCGATAGCGGAGGGCATCGCCGGGGAGTTGACATGGCAGCAATACGTTGACTCATGGGCGAATGGAACGATTGCGGCAGAATGGGTCGTTGATTTGTATTTCGTCGACGTGATCACGTTTCTTGGTCTCGCGACGACGATCATTGCCTTGATCTACACGGAGCTCTTGCGTCGCGGCAAGAACGTCGCCGAGATCAGGCACACGCTCGGGATCATCACCGTGATCCTCTTTGTCGCCACGCCTTTCGTGCTTACCGCGATTCGCGCAGTGCCATTCATGAACTGGCCGGATCCGCATCACTGGGCGGGCAGGACATTCTTCGAGAACCTTGGAGCGTGGCTTTTATCCTTGGTCGGCGGCGTGAACCAGGCGATTTTCCCGTGGTTCGGCATGACGCTCATCGGCACCATGATGGGGCTTGACCTCCTTGACAAGCCAGTGACGAAGGATTTCACGAAAAAATGGTACAAGATCGGATGGCTCATGTTCGCCATCGGATTCGCGGTCCAGATCGGCGTTCTCATCGTCGCGAGCGCGCTCGATGATCCTGCAAAGACGATATTCGAGAACGGTTTCGGCACGTTTTTCGGCTTTTCTGGCCCTAGCAGCGGGTACATGTTGTTCTCTGGCGGAGGCGAGGTACTCATCATGACGCTGTTCCTCGAGCTGGTCGAAGGTAAGAACAAGGCCATGCAATTCGCGCGCCGGACAGTCGTGTTCCGGCGATCGGGCCTCATCGCCATGTCCTTGTATGCGCTGCATGCCCTGAGCTACGTCCCCGTTTTGCTACTCGAATACGCGTTCGGGCTCCACCCGGACCAAAGGGAAGAGCAGCTGTGGCAATCCCTTCTCATTATCACCATCTGCGTCGCCATCTGGATCCTGGTCTCGTGGGCGTGGGAAAAAGTCAAGTTCAAGGGCTCGCTCGAGTGGGTCGCGGCCAAGCTGCTTGGCAAGATGTCGCGCAGGGAACACGCGGCGGACAAGCTCGATCCGAAGGAAGCTTTGTACGACATCCAGCCGCTTGGGCAACCTGAATTAAAATAATTTTTCTTTTCTTTTCTTTCATCGCCGTCTTACGACTTGCCCTTAAACTCGTCGATGCGCGCCTGGACCGCTTTCACTTTATCCATGTCGTAAGTTTCCAAAGCTAAAGCCTTGATTTTGGCCAAGGTCCGCAAATATTCCACGGAATTGTTCGCCGCAAGGCAAACACTCGCTTGTGCTTCGAGGTTATCCATCTCTTGCGTGATTACCTTTTTTGCTTCGACCATTGGAGCCGGGTTTGATTCTGGCTGGGAAAATCTATGGGTAGATGCTTCTCTTTCTTGTGATTCTGCAAGGCGATCGATCGGGGACGACACAGTGGCGGTGGACGGGATCCGTGTATGCTCCAGCTCCGATATAACGCGTTTTTCCCTCCGCTTGATCGTGACAATGGTGCCGATAATAATGATTAGAGTTACAGGCCAGAAACTAGCCAAGTACATCGTGACATAATACAATCCAAGGAATGTGCCATAAAACCAGCCGAAAAACTCGCCTATCAAAATGAACGGGAAGATTCCCCGCAAGATATTCCGGCGTTTCTTGATTCTTTGAGATTCTTCCAGGTCGTGTGCTTTTTGCATCGCGATGTTCATCTGCGACGTGGCGGCAGTCACCGAGATCGCGCCTATCATGCAGCAACAGCAGCAACACGTGCAGCTGCCGCCCGCCCGGGGCGATGCAACCGAAATCCTCGTTGCTGCATTGTCAAACTGGGAAACGAGCCGAAGGAGCTTTGCATCTTGTTCCATGATACCACTTATGAGTCATGTATGATCTTTCAAAGGCACATCGTTTTTAGCTTTTGCGTGGTCTACTTCTCGTGGCTACCCTGCCGGAACTCGTCAATACGGGCTTGAATCTCCCTCGCCAAGTCCATCTCGTACGATTCGATCGCCATGGCGTGCAGTTTCGTCATGGCCCGCAGATATTCGACGGCATTGTTTGATTTGAGATATGCAGTTGCCTTTTTTTCCAGCTCAGCCATTGCAGGGTTCATCGTTCCAGGCGCGGTGGTTCCGGAGCTTGGCTGGATGTCCGTGCCAACATGATCGACGACATTTTCGGGATACGTCGTGGCAGGTGCTTGGGGTGCTGGCGAAGTTCTAGTTGCGAGCGCCGAGTTGCTCGTTGCTTTCTTGATGTCTTTAATCTGGTGGTGCTCGTCGACCTTGATGCCGATCACGACGCATACCGTGATGACGACAATGAATGGCCATCCGCCCCAGAAAAGCAATCCAACAACGGGGACGAACGTGCAAAAAAACTGCCATCCAATGAATTCCCCGATCAAGATAAATGGGAACAGCCCCCACAACAAGACTCGACCAATCTTGAGTTTCTTCGCCGCCTCGATGTCGGTCGCGTATTGAAGGTTTATGCCCATCTGCGACGTGGCTGCGGTGACCGTAATCGCTCCGATCGCGCAGCAACAACTGCAACAACAGCTGCCACCGGCTCGCGGCGCCGTTTTCGCGGGCCGCGTCGCCGCTGCATCGAATTGGGTCGGGAGTCGTTGCACGGTCAGCACGTCGCAAGAAATTGATGATTACTTCGATGATGCTGCGGGGGTTTTTATAACGATTCCGAGGCTCCAGAATGGGAGATGTGTAGGATCAAGAGCAAGCCATGAAATAGATGATGAAAAAAAAAGTGTTGCGAGATTATGGGGATTGATCCTTGCCAGCATCGCTAGCGGGATCTTGCTTAGGCTCGTTCGCTGGCTTTTCATCTGGGTTCTGTTCAGTTTCTGGTTTTGCTCTAGCCTCGTCCTCTGCTTCATCTTCTGGTTCATCCTCAGGTTCAGCATCGGCTCCAGCTTCATTCTTGGCCGTGGCTTGTTCTTGTTCGACAGCATCGGCGGGATTCTTCACGTCATCCTTTCGCAAGACCAGCATTTCGAGCAATTGGTTAATTCTGGGCACCATCGCCGCCGGCTCAGGTAGATCGCCTTCCGAAAGCAGACAGTTATCAAAGATTTGCTTCAACACGGGCTTCAACCGGCCATTTTCAGGATCTTTCTCGTGCAGCTGGATCAGCTCCTGGACCATCGGGTGATTCGGGTTGAATTCCAGGATTTTCTGCGGCACCTGGAACTCCTTTTCCTTGAATTTTTGTGTCCAGTAGCGCATCACGCGTTGCATGCTGGACGTCATGCCATCGGAGGGGTTCGCGAGCCTGAAGGGACTTTCATAGAGCCGGTCCGACACCTTCGCATCCATGATCTTGTTACCAAGGGTGACTTTCACGAAATCGAGGAATTTCTTGGTGGCCTCGGGCACCTCGGGTTCCTTTTCCTCGACCTTGTCCTTGTCTTTTCCTTCTTTCTTATCCGCCTCCTTGCCTTCCTCGTGCTTGTGGCTCGGCCCGGTAGTATCGATGGGTACGAACGTGTAGGTCACCTCCTTCTTGGAATCCCCCTCGCCGGTCGTTACCTTGTAATCGTGGAGATTCATCATGAGGAAGTTGTCCACCCGTTCCGCGAAGAAGATGACCTCGATGTCGTTCTTCGTGTAATGGCCCATGTGGGGCGAGATGCGCATGGTGTTCAAGTTCTCGCCGATGAGATAATAGATTTCCTTCTTCGTTTCTTGCTGCTCCTTGGTCATACTCTTGATATAATCATCGAGGCCGCGTAGCTCGTTGTTCTTGGCCTTGGACGTATTGAACCGGAGCAGCTTGAGCAATGCTTCCTTGTGTTGCGGATCGTTCACCATGCCTTCCTTGAAGAAAAACGAGAATTCCTTCCAGATCTTGTTGTATTTTTTCGGATCCTTTTCGGCAAGGGAAACCATCTCGCTCACGAATTTCTTGGCAAGCAAATCGCTGATCTTCATGATCACGCGGCTGTTCTGGATCGTGTCGCGGCTCACGTTGAGAGGTATGTCCTCCGAATCCACCATGCCACGTACGAATCGCATCCACTTGGGGATCACGTCCTTGCAGTACTCGACGATCATGACTTTTTTCGAGTACAGCGTGAGCCCGTAATCGATGTCGGGTTGCATGACATCCGGGGAAGGGGATTCCGGAACGTAAACGATGGAGTTGAAGACGACTTGACCCTCGACGTTGTAATGGATCACGTGCGCGTACTCATCGTAGCGCTTCGCGATGAATTGATAGAACTTGCGATAATCCTCGGGCTTGAGCTCAGCCGGCGTCCTCTTCCATATCGGGACGAGCTCGTTGACGGGCTTTCGTTCCTCTTTCTTTTCCTCCTTCTTGGTCTCGGGCTTCGTTTCTCCATGTGCTTGCCCGGTGGCAACCGCCCCGGTCTCGGCCGCCTTCGCCTCTTCCTCGGTGCTCACGTCCACTTCTTTTTTTCCCTCGTCCTTGACATAGATCGGGAAAGGAATGTAATTCGAATATTTCTGGACGATGTCCTGCAGCCGGTACTTGGCGAGATATTCGGTCTCTTCATCCCGAAGGAAAATGATAACGTCGGTGCCCCGCGTGGCCCTCTCGCATGGCGTGACCGTGAACTCGCCGGAACCGTCCGATTCCCACGCGTGCGCAGGCTCGTCCTTGATGTACGATTTCGAGATAACCTTGACCTTCTGGGCGACCATGAAGACCGAATAAAATCCAACGCCGAATTGGCCGATGATATCGAGATCGAGTTCTTTTTGCTTCGACTCCGATGTCTCCTTGAGCGTTTTCAAGAACGCTGCGGAGCCACTGCCCGCTATCGTGCCGAGATTGTCGATGAGTTCTTTCTTCGTCATGCCGACGCCGGTATCCCGAACAATCAAGATTTTTTCCTTGGAATTGAACGAAATCTCGACCTCGAGCGGCAATTCCTCGACATCCTTGTTTTGCAGCTGGATAAAACGCATCTTTGACAGTGCATCGGACGAGTTGCTGATCATTTCTCTCAAGAAGACTTCCTTGTGCTGGTACAAGGACTTTGACAAGATATCCAGCAATTTTCGTATTTCAGCCTTGAACTCATACTTGTTTTCGGTGGGGGAACTCATGTGACACGCCTCCTTTCGTCGTGGCTACATGAACCAAGCGTGATAGAAAAATTTTACCGCAATAGACTTCTATATAAAGAAGCGCGTTAGATAATCCCTAAAAACACGTCTGGCCGGAAATTCGAGGTAACGAACATGGTGCTGCTTGCGTTGTTATCGAGCTTCATCACAGCAAGTCGTCGCTTTCCTCGTCATCCCCGTCTTCGCCTTCGAGATTCTCGTCATCATCGCCGGGAATATACTCGATATACTTGCCACGAATCTCCCGATCAATCTCTACGTCAACCACCATCGCATCGATATCGAGTAGAACATCGTACACTTGTTCCGCAGTCTTGACATCGACACCCGCGGCTCTTGCAATGTCCTCGATGAAAAGGCGAACGTTCGGTTTCTGGATCAAGATGTCCTTTATCCGGTTCAAGATATCCTGGAAATCTTGGAATGACATTGTCATGATAGGTCAAAGATCAGTTCACGGAGCTGTAATATTTAGATTTCCGCATCGTTTTCGATCGTTTTCCCGGGCTCTCAAAAGGGCCGTTGGCTGTCACTGACTAGGTTATAAGTTGACACTAATAGGAGGCCAAATCAAATGGGTCGGCAGGAAGTGGGTCTGGAAGAGCTGGACATGTCCATCCGGGCAAAGTCTTCAAGTTCGCGCCGTCACACAATCGAAGGAATTCCAAGAATTTTCCGAACATCCAAACCGGGTCATTTCTATGGACGGTATCACTCACGGGGATGTGCTCGATGCATTCCAGCCATCCGAGCAATTGATAAGAACCAGCCTGCGGATTGGAGTTTGCGAAGACGAGGCGCCCACCTGGAGCATCGGCATGAACCATCGTAGGAATTGCTTGAACATACGCGTCTTTTCTATTACTATATTGACCACGATCCAGACTTCCAAATTCACCATTGTCAAAATCTTGTCTCCCATAGAGACTCGTCGAATATGTAATAGATCCGACTCGTGAGTTTTTCCGGTCAAGATTGATTCTAAAAACATATTCTAAGGCCGATCCTCCAATGAGTTTCACGCTCAACACTATGCAGTTATCTCCGCTGCGGAAGCGAGATCTTGGTGTGTCCTGAGTAATACGGACTTGCACCAGCCCCGCTTTAGTCATATCCGCCAGCTTGAGCAAGAGTGGTTTTAATATGTCCCTTGCTTGAGCATCAAACATGGAAGATGGCTGGAGCTGAACTAAGTCATCCGGTGTGTTCGTACCCGCGTTATACGCGTCCGGGAATGAAAATGCTTCCATAAATGTATACCCAGGTGGCCCGCCCGTGAGCAAGTTGCCCACGTCGACTGCCACTCTAGCCCCAGCCGCAGTGGTGCCAACCAATTCGGAATATCTTATCGCTACTTCTCGAACGATTTTCTGGGCCGTATTTGAATAATAACCGATGTCGATCAATGAGTCTATCATGACACCAGAGACAAGCCTGTGTCTCCTGACAATTGTCTTGCCTTTCAATGCATCATCCAAGTTCTTTGCGACCGCATCGAGTGAGGCAACTCTCGGTTTGGTCGCCAAACCGACATCAAGCCTTACTTCACCGGACAACATGTCCATATCTCCGGCAAGATGAATCGGCGCATCGACCAACCCCTCACCTTGAACATTCACTTGTTTCTTGCCATCGATACTAAACGTTGCCATCTTACGATAGATAGCTACGGTCGCAGACGGATAGTTCGTATAAACAATCTGAATACTGTTGGACAGTGCATTTAACCGGGTCTTAGCAGTAGCGATAAACTGCCGGGCATATTCGATGGTGTCAAAGAACATCTCAGGCTGCTCAGTCTGGAACCAGGGACCCCCTTGTTTACCGCCCCACATACCTCCCACAATATTTATCAAGTTCCCGGATGCATCAGGCAATTTACCGATCCTTATTCGACAGTTCGCTTCAAAAGAACAATCCTCCGCAAGAGTCGTATCTCCTTCCATTACCTTAAATTTCCCCAGTGGGTTGTCTCCTGCTATATTTTGCGTGACAAGTGTCTTGTCTCTACTGTCGAAAGCTGCAAGGAGCTCTTGAAGGCTTTGTATAAATGAGGGAACATCTTCCCATCTATCACCCGCGAACTCGTGTACTATCGCATTCCCCCAGAGCGCGAGATTCCACGTTGGGCACCTGATAGTAACTTTCGAGGCACTCGTCAGCAATGGCGGAATCTCGACCGTAAATTCCCCGATGACTTGTTTTACCCCAGCAACATCTCGGCGTAAATTGAATCCGAATATATCATTGCCCGCAATGCCCGGAGATGGCAACTTGTTCTTATCCTCGATAACCTCGTAGTCATAATGCCCTGCGATGCCACCAACAGTAGCAAAGTGAGTCAACATAGCCCTAACTCGAGCCTTGATTACGGCGTTCTGCCCGACGTTCCCAGGATAATAATCATTACGAATATCGATGGGAGAGACGCCAAAGCCCTTCTTCAAGAAATTACCGGCATTGTCTCTGATGGTAACTTCACCGCTCTGAAGATCAAATTCAGCCACGATGTGCATCGTAAGCCCGACCCACGCCACATTCGGCGCGGTCCTACCCCATATCAAGTCATAAGTGTAGGTGTAAATCGTGAAACTTGTAATATGGCCTTGAACGTTCGTCACGTCGGGTGCGTCCGGATCCGCTTGATGGCGGTGCTGCACGCTCAACAACTGGTTGCCGAATTCAATACACGTGCTACTAAAGACATTGGAGACTTGAGGATAATTCGCCGCAGCTTCTTTCGGATGATTGCTGAACGCCTCAAAACACCGCAATGCTTCACCGACTTGATCCACCGCCCACTCATATCGTTCCGACTGCGTCGGTCCATTGGGATTTTTGGACAAGTCTTGGATGTTCTTGATATCGCCGAGGAACTCCCGCGGAAGCGAAGGTTCAAAAACAAACGCGTGCTGGAGCGAAGCAGGCAAGTTTAAAGCTGGAGAGGGAATGACGACGAATGTCTGCGTTTTCCACTTGTACTCGATATCGACGAATTTCAAGGAGAACCATGCCGTGGAGAACCAGACCCGGAAGCATATCCTTTTACCAGACTGGGCATGCGCTCCAGACTCCGTATCGAAGTTCACCATCTCGACTTTCTTCACCTTGCCCAAGGACCGGAGGTTGACATCGCGAAGGATATCTTCTGTGGTTAAATAACCCAACCTCATCTCCCGGTTCTTGAAGCCCCAAAAGTCCCGGAAAGCCACCTCGAGCCCGAGGAACTTAATATAATTTGGAAGAACTCCGGTTACAGACGACTCGAACGAGCCTCGCATCCGGTCCATGATAGCTTGTGGCACGATAGATCCGCCCGGTTGGCTTGCGCTGATCGGCATACTGACCGGCGTGAGGAGGACTTCAATTTGGCGGTTGGTTTCGATACAGACCCAATTCGCATTTGCCCAGTCAAACTCTAATAGATAGCTATCACCAGATTGCTTTACCATATCAAGCCCATCGGCCGTAATGAAACTCATACGATCAGCCATGGCCAGGAAGTCTTGCTTGTTCTGCTGGGTAACTGAACCAGTCACTTCCCAACCAGTACCAGCACGAGCTTTCCATTGGCGCTCGTGGTTCACAATCTCCCAATGGCCTGCTTGCTTGGCGCCGTACTTGTTTGCCCCGGTGATGCCCGCGTGGTCGCCGACGGTTGGTGACAAGAGGAAGTCCTTGATATCTTGCATCTTGATATATCGCCATCCACCGGAAGGTTTAGAAATGGACGGTGAGGTGGGTTTACTAGCGACAAGATGAATCTCGTCAAGCCCGTCGTCAATGTCACTGGCATCATCCGAAGCAGCCTCCCACACGCGGCCTATGAAATTCATTATTTCGTTTCGATATTCCTTTTGCATCTTGACGCGGGTCGTGGAGACGATCTCCAGCCCGTCCGCTTTCTGCGTAGCGAGATAAACCTTCGTGCCAGCATTGATCTTCGACTTACTTAACAAATCCTTGCTTAAGACATCGAGCGCTTTCGGTTCCGTTAACGTTGCCAAGGATATGATCCAAAGGTATTGAAAGTCGGGTGAAACCACACCGGTCGTGATATATTTAAAGATTTTATCCCGGATCGCTTGAGTATTATCAACCGCACCATCTCTCCCTGAATCCATTAGCATCGCGTAGGATAGCCCCCTGGAGAGCGTGGCATCAGCGAGCAAGCGCATACTCAAGCCCTTCACTCCAGTGCCGGCGTCGGTGATCTCATCATGGCCAACAATATCAGGCTTCTTCAAATTTTCCTTGGCATCCGCTTGCCATTGGTTGTAGTAATTCTCCAGGGACAATCGCAAGTGGCCCAAGTCCTTCGCTTCGAGCATGCCCCCGAACTGCAACCCATACACCACGAGTCCTTGGAACAAGCCCGTGTTGAAATTGTTCTGGCGCCCCTTTACATCCGTGTCTATACCAACCAGGTTCGCGAACATATTCTGTAAATCTTTAAAGAACTCGGCAGCAGTTGCAATTGTGTCTGCATTCGGTGCTGTGGCCAATAAGTCCATGAATTGTGAGACCCGGTATGCCCTGAGAGAGAGTTTCCGGATTGCTGTCAATTTCCGGGGGGTATTTTCAACCACGCTCAAGTCCATTGCCGCCATCCCCGTGACAAAAAGAAACTTGGCGACTGACTCTTCATCCGACGCGGCATCTGCCTTCTTGAGCGCGAAGATTTCTCGGAAGAGCAGCGCCTCCTCTGCGCCAAAACCGGCAAGTAAGAACGTTTCGAGGTCGGAAGGCAATTTCGCTCCTAGCTTTTGTTCTATCGCCCACCGGAGCTTCTCTAAGCGCGGATCAGTCCACATTTTCTTCCATTTCTCGTTTATATCCGCGAGCATATCGTATATCTTGGCCAATTTCACATAACGAGTGTCGTCTCTGTTATCCTTCTTCAAACTCGACTTGTACCACGATTTCTTCCCACCGGTGCCCGACGTAAGGAGCTGGGATTCCGAGATGATCCGCTTTATATCAGTGCGGACGGCCGCGTCCTCGAGCATTTGGACGATTTTCGCCTTGCGGTGGGTAAACCCGACTTCTAGCTGGGTCTGCCCCATCATCCATACGGCGTTATGCTTCCTCGCTTCCTCAATTCTATCGTTGATACTAGCCTCATGCTGTGCTTCGTCGATGAATAGTAAGCACGGGATGTCCATGAGGTACGGGAAGTCCATATACTCGCTCAATGAGGGCCCAACATAATCCTCGAAGTCCTCTTGAGGCACGTCCACGCCCGCGGCAGCCGGGTCGAAGATCTCGATCCGGTTGGCTTGTTGGATCAGCCGGACGAGTCCTTGTGTGACCGTGGGGTACTTCGCCTTGATCTGTGCCCAGGTCATGGTTGTACCGTCGGGGAAGTGCAAATTGAACCCGATGGTGTTGCCAGTTGGGACGCCGAGCGTCTGCATGACGACAGGATTGTTGATGAGGTATTCCGTACCGATCTGATCCATTTCCGAAAACCCGTGTTCGGAACTCGTGCCAGTATTATGTTCTGCGGCTTGCCCGTACGCGTCGATCATTATATTGCCGACTACCCTGCCGACTTGACGGTTGGAAAGTATCCGGCCAAACTTGTCAAACTGGACCATCTGGATGTCCTTCTTGTACGTCTGGGGGAACAAGTTCCTCATCTCCGAGGTTGCTCTGCCCTTGTGGAACGCATCGCCTATTCTCTTGAAGTAGCTACCCGCTCTCCTCCAGATGGCAAGTGCCGATGCTTTGCTGGTGGCTTCCTTGATCGTCGCGATCTTGATCTTGGCTTCGGCATCGGTGCTGGCCGTCTTGAGCTCGGCTCTGCGCAATTGCTCATCCAAGGGGAGCAGTGCAGTGTCCGCACGGGTGTTAAACTGGCTCCCAGATTGCTGGAGGAAAGTCGTGCATGCCTGGCGCATGTTTATACGGACATTTAACACTGCATGCATGATTCTTATGTTCTGCTTCATGCGCAAGGCTATATTCACGGTCTTTTTTATAACGCCAAATTCCCAGAAGTTCTCGCCGACTTGCTCGGCACATTCGGCTGGGAAACCGAGAGCTACCAGTGATTCGGAAACGAGTGCTTCCTTGAACAGTTCGTCGAGAACCTCGTTACCCACGTCGAATAGTACGTTCAACAATATCCCTGCATCGCCTTTGATCGTGAAATACTCGCTCGCCAAGAGGCCGTGCCCGAACGTGAAATCGCCGATCTTTTCCCCGAGGTGGACACTCCTCTGGATCTTGTAGGTTGAGCCATCTTCCCTTGGGACATCGACCCAGACTTTATTCAGCACGATTTTGGATATGAATGCCTTGTGCAATGATACCGAGGCGACCGTGTTCAACGCTTGAATCGCCAAGTTGCACGCCCAGATGCGCCATTGCCCGCCACCACCGAAGGGTGCGAATAGGCCACCCCTGCTCGCGCGCTCCTTCGCATAGGCGTAATGGGATATCAATGCCGAGATGCCGTAATCGACCTGGTACATGTACTCGTTCGCATCGACTTCCCAATCATGATACACGATAGCGCCCGTCGAATCCCGAACCGGTCCAGTCTCCTGAGCCTCGCTGCGGTAAAAGACCGGGAGAGATTGCGAGCCCGGGATAGCAGCCAGCGTGAAGGTCCCCGAGCTATCGACCACGGGCAAGATACGTTGCAAGCGACCGCCCGAGAAGTACCGCAACGCGGTCTCCGACCTTGACATGGCCGACGTATCATTATAATAGAAACGCGGGATCCAGCCATGGCTGGTTGCGGTCTTGTGCATGGTGTCGATCGTGAAGATCGCACTCGACTGGGGGATCGTGCCCGCAATCGTCCACGTGACGAACAATGAACTCTCGTCGATGACGCCGCGATCGCCGACCTCGGGGATCACGAAGCCCATGATCGCTTCGGGTGAAATGGCAGTCTGGCCATTGAATTCCAAGAAAGAAGCGAAATTATATGTGCCAAGATCAATTACGTTTGGCGGGAGCCCCTCGCAACCATTCTCGATCCATTCTTGCAAGGCTTCCCAGTTCTGCTGGTGCGCTTCGATGACGCGAGGATCGAGCACGATCTCGTAAGTGACCCAGAAAGTATATGCATCGCCTCCCACATACTCACCCTTTCCCGAAGCGTCCTGGAAATCGACTAAGTTCATCTTTGCAGGATAGGGGACGCCCAAGCTAGTAAGCGATACCTCGGGCGTGAGGTAGACTTCTTTCGAAACCGTCCCGTTGCTCCGGTAAATGTCGTGCCACGTGTGCATCTCTTCTCGTGAAGCACGGTCGTATAGCCAATCATAATTACTATCGGCGGGGGTCCATGCATCGGCCCAGCCCCAAATCTTGCGATAAGGCCGGAAGATGGGAACCTCGACTGGCACGGCGAACAAATCCGCATAGTTCCAGAACTGATCTGTCTGAATGGCTTGCGCGCTGCCGGTCGCGTCAACTTTAACATAGTTATATGGGTATACGCGCAAGAATTTCCCCCACTCTCCGATTGAGAGGATGTTTCCACAGATGTCGAAGAGCTGGGTATCGGCCACGGTGTCGAGATCAGTCCGTGCATATTCGAGCCCCTTGGGCTTGACGCCAAATCGGAGCCGATCAACCCATTCCCAGATGTTCTGCGAATATTGGCTCCAGACCCAGTTCAAGGCCGCGCTCACGACTTTGTACCCGAACGGGCCGGTAAATACACCAATCGCAGCAGAGACGGTCATAATCACAGCTTGAACAACTACATCGACCACGGTCTTCACCCAATACAACGGATCTTTCAATTCCCGCAGATATTGCACCCAAGCTTGATCATAGATGATCTTCGTGAAATCTATATCGGGGTTCGCCATCATCCACGACGTCGGGAAGAATGAATCACGGAACACATTGCTCTCATCCGAATAATATCCGGCGCTCGTGCTGATGACATGATCGGCATCGTAGTCAAAGGCAATGCCTATCGCAACAGGTAAACGATTGCCCGCAGCATCGAACTGGTTGTAACTTTCGGAACTGAAGACATATGCCATACCGTAGTTCCCTGAACCATCGTCAACGAAGTACAAGGAACCAAACGAGTCACACCAAACAGTCCGTGGGAGGTATGTACGCGGATCGACAACCACGGGGATGTTCTCCATGATGATGCACGGCAACGTGTACTCATGCTCGCCATCGAAGTCCTGGTAGATGAACGTGCGGTTGGCTAGGATGTCGATGACGGTCTCCGATTCCTCAGCCGTAAACGAGCCAAGATAGGGGTCATAAACCGTCGTCCGACGCGTGATGTAATGGGTCTCATACGTGCGTGCGTAAAACTCGTCGACATCGCTGGAAATATGGTCAGTGGTTTCGGATGAATCATCGTGAACGGCGCCCGGTAGCACGCGATCGGGCCACTCATCGATATTATCTTGTGTCGTCTCGAATATGCCGTCACTGTTGATATCCGCAGATTCCGTGTAACCACACGTCACCTTGCTGCCCGTGTAGTCCCATTTTGCATACACCCATACACCGTTGGGCGGTGCATTCTTGTTCCACTGCACGACGAATGCCGTGGACACCGCCTTGGAATTAACCAAGGTGTAGTCAGTCCTGACTACCTCGAAAACCCCGTCCTCGTTATAATCACAGCGTGTCTCCGTTGCTTTGTATTGCTGCTGCACGGACGAATCGGCGCCATAATTGACCCGCGACCTTGTATAGTTTATGACGAGATATTCACTCACGCCGTTCGCGTCAAAGTCGAAATTAATTGCCGAGTTGTTTCCGTCAAAATATGGGATGGCTTCGGGAATTTCGAGCACGCTCTTGGACCACGAGACCGTGCCCACGAAGCAAACAGTGAATCCTGCTGCCAGTGCGAACGTGAGGTCATTAGTCGGGATCACGTCGATGTAATGATCGCCCTCCGTCGTCGTCTTGACCCCGGCGACAATGCCAGCTGCACCGCTGCTAGCGGTCACCACCTGATCTTTATCTACACCGGTCAAGTCCGCTACTTGCAGCTCCCACGCATAAGCAGGGTCGAGATCATTGTCATAATATTGCATTGCGACATCAAAGTCTCCCGAGTAATCGACATCATAGGCCTCGGACATGGTAAATGCATCTTGCCGGACGCTATCAACGCAACCAGTGCCGGGGATGGCAAGCCATTCGCTCGCCCTCCGGACAACGCCTGGTTCCCCGAGTGTGTAGTACAAGTCCTGGATCGCGTTCGCAATCGGGTCAAAATCTTTGGTGTAGAGGACTTTGGCCTCCTCCCCAGACGTGTAGTTCATGCGCAAGATCGTGACGTCGCGCAAATCGATGGTCGCAGCCGACGTGACCACAAGTTGCTTCAAGGTACCCGAGAACAAAACCTCGTCGTCAGCGGCAGAGTACACGTCATTGGCCGGGGAGGAACGTTCAGCCAAGCCCTTCCAGGATGCGAGCTGCCAAGCTTTCGCGGACATAAACGGATTAGACATAAGCGGTAAAACCGTATCGTCAGCATCATGCCATTTAATATTCATGTCTGCTATGGATGTTTCATGTTCGAACCATATGCCTGAAAACGCAACTGGGCAAGATTCAAGCTTCGACGGATCACTCGATTTATACGATAACTTGACGCCGATCAAGTCAATATTAGCACCTGGTTTCATAGTGAAGTCGTGCGCGCCGAGGATCACGCTTTCGCCATCGAACCAATCATCGAAGGTACCGATGATCGAATACTTGACACCATCCCATTCCACGGTTCCAGCGGGATCCACGCAATAAAGCGTGATCGTAGCCTTGGAGACTGCCGAAGCGTTGGAAGCGATAACCTGGTATCCGAATCGTGGGTACTTGCTCCAGTCAGGAATCACCTGACTGCCGATTGTTTGCGTAACGAGATCCTTCGACATCAGGCTATAAAGTGCGGGTGTCATCTTGAATCGTGCTTCCATGGAGTTCTCTCGCTGGCCGTCGATGATGAAGTTCAAGTCTTTCGAACTGCTCAGCAATGCCGTTATCTTCGCCCGGTCAAGATTCCCGTCATTATCGGTATAGTCGGATGCCAGGGCCGCCGACGCTGCTTGATAAGAATACATACGCTCTTGCGGATTCCCTGAAACCACGCTCACGTTCACACAAGCACTGCTGTAATCTAGCTGCTTCCGGCCGCTGAGCACAATCGTGTAGCCATAATAACCATCCCGCTCGTCAACCACATTATCGCCATTAAACTCGGTACCTGTGCCGTCGCTAATCTCTGTAATCTTTCCCAGCGGAATTGGTTGAGGCGCGTACGGGCCCCATACAGGTGCAGGGGCATCCATGAACGTGTTATACTCCGGTTTATATTTAACCTTGCCGCCATATGCTTGGGTGAATGTCAAGCTCGTGCCAACTCGCTCGACCTTGATGTAGGATTCTTCCATGAATTTTTTGTTGTTAATCAACGCAGCATAAATCTTCGATGCCACGGTGCGACCATCGTCTTTTTTATCGAATATCACATTGATCCTATGCCCAGTCTTGTCGAAGCGATACATAATCGAGTTCGGGTCATTCATATTAAGGCCGTTCAAATAATTGTCCAGCGCGGGAGCAGCGGGTACCCAAGTGAACCCATAAATCGATACCTCGTCGAGTAAAGTCACGATCCACGCACGACGGGCTAGATCGGTAGCTCCGTCATAGCTCGGTAATAACGAGGAGGGTGCCCCGCTGTATAGCGTGAACCAACTCCCGTGATATGGGCTCGCTGTCAATTCTGTAGTCGACTGGCCGTAATTCAGTGCATCGGTCCTCACCGTTATGTCGACTTTAAACGATGCCCGCTTAGCCAATCCCGTGTCGTCCCAAAGCGACGGTATATTCAAGTTCAGTCGGCCATCCGTCATACTCGATCGTGAGAATGCAAAAGACGAAGTTGCCGCTGGGAACCGGCTGGAGAAGTCTGGGATCGTAACGTAGGTACAATTCATTGAATCGTCGCGACCGACAGGTACACGTTGGTTCGGGTAGATATCGACTAAGATTTGGTCTGCTTCGGTCGACGTCGCATCGCATGGGGCTGTCCACAATTCCAGCTGGCGGATTGACGGTGCTGCGTCGGGAATGACAGTGACCAGAGGTTGGCTCTTGCTTGCAATCATCCATTCACCTCCAATGCCCGCCGTATTCGACCGAGCCTCTTGCGGGGTGAATAACATGGAACCAGTACCGTACAACGTGTCATAGTTGACCGAGTACGAGGTCAAGCCTGCAGCCTTAAAATCCGTGGCCTTGTAGAGCGGTTTCAGCAGCGTGGAGTCCACGTCGTGATAGTGTACGCCATGCGTCATATTCAAGTGCACCGGGTTGTAATCAGAGTCTGCAACGGTCGGCGTCGCGAAGTCGATGGTCTTGCCCCAGTTCCCGATCACGATGTCACTATCGCCGGAGACCTTCCGATATGTTATGGAAACCGAATCGACCATACCATGAGTGTTACCATCGCCCAGTGGGTTCACCTGGATAGAACCTGGTTGCCCAGGGATCGGAAACTCGCCCGGCGTGCCATATGCGAGTTTTGTCTTGCCATTTTCTACCTGGAGCCGCTTGAAATTACTGAACTGCTGGTAATGCCACGGCGTGACCGCAAGAGTGATCTTACGGTCGAATTCTGGCATCAAATCAGCATATGAACCGCCAGGCGCCGTCATTGGGTTGCCCGTCGAATCGACTTCGCAGTCATACACGTGCAAGATGCCCGACACGAGAGTCGGCTGCCGATAGGCCATGTCGGTCTCAATGGAGTCCCGGACCTTGAGGTGCAAGTCGATCGTGCGCGAATGCAATTCGTCGTAAGTCGACGTATAAACGTGATCAGGATCCAGCTTCTTCGGGTCGCTCACGTCGGCATCGAACCACGAGAACTCATAATACGTCCAATCATTTCCGCTAGTATGGAGGGTATTTCCATTTGCATCACTTTCGTGGAATGCAGCTTTGATTTCATCCCATGTAGACACGGACTTAAAGGGATCGTCTGCCAGGCGGCAATCCTGGATGTCGAGCACATCCGTAATATCACCCTCGATCGAAAATTCTAAATCATCAACCCACGATGATGTCTTGGGGTCTCCCATGTAGTACCGGTCCAACCTCATATTCTCGCCGGCATTCATACATAAGTAGTTGATTAGCCGTGACGAGTAAACACGCTGTTCCAAGGCACTGGGGAGCCCTGTTGACACCGGAATGATATTTTCCCACCCAGTTACATTCAATCCTTCCCAATACGCGGGTTTCCCGTCTGCGCACGCTACCTTGAAAATGAACGCTACGTTGCGGCCTTCAAGGTCATCATTCTTCGCTCCCACCCAGCCGTGACTCTCGACCTCGGTACCTGCAAGCGTCACCTCGAGCGGCTGGATATGAAACCGGATGAATTGGCCAGCCTCGGTGCCAGTCACGGTGCGTGTGTATGTGGCCTTGACGGCCAAGTCTGCAAGATCAACGACCTCGATCGTGAATACCACGGGCTCGCCGAATCCAAATGAACTCTCATAATGCTTATCCACTGAATCCCATTTATTCGGGACGTACACAGATCCTTCGATCTTTGCCCGGTATGGCACATAATAATCTGGATACACAATGGCGATCGGTTCCGTCGTGCCCGGCTGGACATGGATCGCATCTTGCTTGACCGACCCCACATTCAGCTGGGCATAGGTGATGCCCTCGTCAGCGATAGAATCTTTGAAATACCAGCCGTCCATTAATGTCTCGTCGGGTGTTCGTCGATACCATGTCGGGAGCACCCCAGCGGGACCTGGCTTGTTCACGTCGTGAAACACATCAAGGAACTCGATGGTCGTATTGTACGAATCCAGAACGCCGTCAGCGATCTCATCATCATAGTCCTTGTCCCAGTGTTGGATACACAAGGCATCGACCACGATCGGTGATGCCAGGTATTGGCAGTAGTGGAGCTCGGTGTCCTTGAATGCTGGCACCCGATCAGTCTTGACGGTATTCGAATCCAGGGGATATCCTGCCATGGTCGCCGATGGACCGTTCGCTTGGCAATACATGGTCTTGATACCATACGGGGCACCGTAATAATCAATCACTAGCGCGAGTGCATCATTATCTACGAAGCCGGTACCGCTCGTCATCTTGACATACATGGTGCCGCTCGATGTGGAAGAGTCTTCAGCGATTGCAAACACGAGGGCTTTCGTGGTACCCGCGGTAATCCTCGTGCCACGGGTGGGCAAGAACGTGTCAAATTGTGTATCCACATTATCATATCGCACAAACTGGAACTGATCGGTCGAGAGGCCGTAGATCGGCAGTCCGTCGGCATCGATCACTTGTTTGTTAAACTGGTCGACCAGCGGGTACCATAACGGGGTCGTTACGTCATCTACGAAAACGTCATCCTGGGATGACCCTTCACGAGTGAAAGCAACATCTAAGGCATCGAACGTCACGGTATTCCCGTTAAAGTCCTTTACACTAAATGAGCCATTCGCTGCCGCGTTGGTATTCTCCGCATACATGTCCGAATAAAGGGGCACGTCATTCGGGAACTCGGAAGCCCAATCCCACGTTTGGGCGTCGGAGCGGGCGAGGCTATCGACCAACTTTAAATCAGCAAGAAGCAACTCCTTGTGCGTATAATTGGCGATCGATTGCACCTCAAACTTGATGTCGAGAGGAGAACTGACCCACGCATCACCGATCCCGTCGAGATCCGTGTCCTGGAATGATTCACCGCTGACCCATTCGTCAGGCAATATTTTTCCGTCATTATCCAAGTCAACGAACCGCCAATCCGCGTAATTTTCCAGAGGAATGGCGAATGAAGTCCAATTGCTCGCGTCGTCAGGGACGGGGATCTCGAGTTCCGTTGCATGGTCACCGTTGATCGTGATGTTGATATAGAAGCCGTCTTCCTCGGGATAAGCGTCATAATATGCCGCCAAGAAATCGGTCTCCTCGAAGCCATCAGGTTGGATGCCGCCCTTATATACTGGTGGTGTGGAGAGATCGCCGCCTGCATCCTCAAGCGTTGTAATCATATCTTGATATTCGTCCCACGCGGCGGCTGGACCGATACCCGGTTCCGACATAGTCGTCAAGTTCCTCGCGGCGAATGCACCGATCACGAAAGGATAGGACGCTTCCCAATATGGCAAATCAATACCCGACGTGTCGGTGAGCTCGGAGCGGGTCAAGGCTTGGCATACCGTGGCAAAGTCACTTTCCTTGACGGGGATACCACTTTCTTTGAGACCATAGCCTAAATCGTAGGTTATTGATGGTTCCGATAAATTATACGTGGTGTCCGACCGCAGCACGACGTTGAAACTAACTTCGGGTGCCGGCTTCAAGTAAGTATTCCCTTTCGTGTACCCTACGCCGGAGTATATACCTGGCAACAAAAACCCGCCTTGTGCAGCCGATGGATCGACCCTGACAATCGCCATTCCCGGGTCGCTCTCATCCGGATCGCACGTGTTTCCTTGCAAATATTCCTCCGAAATCAAGGTCGTCGCTCCTTCCTCGTCCATTAATCGCATGTAAACCACCTCGTTGCTGTCGGCAGAATTGAAATCCTCCTTGAATCCTTGCGCACCAGAATCTTTAGACTCTGGTACAAGCCCCGTCCCAGCCTGGTCAGCCTCGACCAGGAGAAAAGGTACGTCGAACGAGCCTGCAGCTAATTCCAACTGGCTCACCTCCCGGTCGGCGCACGTAAGCATAGCGCTATCCCGGTCAAGGATCAACTTACCCATGGCATAACTGCTCCCGTACATATAATCGTCGACACCGTCATCAGTCCCGGGCTTCGTCCCGTCAAACCATAACCGGTTATCCCCGTTGGAGACGAATTCGTCCATGAGTGGCCCAGACGCTTGCTCCGGGGCTAAACCCATGCCTTCCCACGAGAACGCGTTGACATACGCTACGCGGATGAATAACTCCACGTTGCTCACGATTTCGATTTGTCCTTGCAAACCGATCTTGTTCACGATATCGAGGATGTCGCGCACAGGCAGCCCGTCTTCGAAATTAAAAGTGGCAACACCACTTGAATCGGTCGTCACGTGGGCCCAAACACTTGGCCCCCAATATTTCACGGTCGTGGAACCGCCCGCTCCAGTTTCAAAAACCGGATAGAACACTGGCCTCCCCGTTCCCTCTTGCTCGATGGCGTCGTGCAGCATTCCTTCGATGAGCTCGGCCGGTGCATCGATGTAGCTGTAATCCGTGCTACCGTAGAGATCGCTGTTCCACGATAACGACGAAGGAATGATGCCAATCTGTAGCCAGAGAGTTCTCCCGGGCAAGACATCGCCAGTCAGCGTTGATGATAGCTTGAACTTGAAAGACGCTGCATCGGAATAGACTCGCTTGACGCGAAGTCTCGTGAACGGGTCGCCCGCATCGGCCGAAAACCCGGGCGTGGTGTATATCCGCTCGGAGACGGGCACCGATTCCTCGGTATTCGCATCCGGGTCGACCATGTCGATCCGCGTCTGGGCACCACCGACGACGAGGGTGAACTGCAATTTAGCTGTCTTGTAATACATGCTAACCGCGCCGCCGAGCAGCACGGGGTCAATCATAAGCTGAGCATCATAGACACCGGGCACCAAGTATGTTGGAGAGTTGATGCTCGTGTCGATCGTGAACCCGAATGTTCCATCGGACACGATATTGAATAAGCTCCACGGCCGATACACGCCGGTTCCATCACGATCGATTCCGATGGTGCCCGTCGTCTGCACGTCCCAGAAGTTTGACCAGGTTACCTTGAAGCTCAAGTCCGCCATGCTCTTCGTCGGCATATAGCCCAGTTCATTCGAGCCATAATACACGAAATCATCGCCAGCTGTCTCCACTTCCCATGCTTCGCCAGCCGTGTAATCGCTACTCCTATCGCTCACGAGCTGCGTGCAAAGGACGCCGGTATCCGCTTTCACGCTGATGCCGTATATATTGCCGAGGATCAAGGGCTTGTAGTTGATGCCGGTCAACACGTACCAATCATATATGCCAAGACGATTTCCAGTAAATTCACCATACGGAATGCCCGTGCTCGTCCAAAGAACCGTATCCGTCGCGGCAGGACGATCGCCGGCGATCATGGTTAATGCTACCGTGATCGTCGTCGGGTCGTTCGTCTCATCCCCATCATCGGCGGTGCGGAAAGCGAGTGAATGGATCTGCGTCCTCGAAGCCCGGAACGTCTGCACGATCCACGACGTCGCAGTCGGCGCATCATCACCTGTCCACGCCTCGAAGGTCTCGCTGGTCGATGGCACGGCCGCCTCGGGAGCTTGGCCGGTCTGCCACGCGCTTAGTTTCGTCGTGGAGCTATACACCATGCGGTCGACCGTGAACGAGGCCGGGATGCTCGTCCCCGCGGGAACGGGCACGGCGGCATGGTTGTCGTTGTCGAAGATCCTCCCCATGATGTACCGGCTCTCGCCGGCGGGCATATCATAGCGGGTGCTCGTGCGGCCCAGCATCTTGATTTCACTGGCGGTCAAGGGGCGATTGTAGATGACGACCTCGTCGATGTTGCCGGCGAGACATTCGCCGGTCTCAACATCGCGGCCGATCTGGAACGTCCCGAACAGTTCTCCAGGTTTATTCCCGAATACGATATTGTTCTCGGTGGTTACGAGCTGGTTGTTCACGTAGCTCGTGATGGTACCAGACTCAACGTCGAAGACGACGGCGATGTAGTACCAGGTCTTGGTCTTGAAACCAAAGTTACCACGAGTTAAGAAATCATTATAGTATACCAGTAAGCCTTTTGAATCTATGAAAATCGCTGTACCATAAGTAGTAACATCGCTTATCTTCAAGCGTGAATCAAAGATCGATATCTTCTTTCCAGTTGGGAGCGGGGCAATGGATTGACCCGACACGAGAATGTTCGCAGTTAAAGTAATGGAACCGAGGCTGTCGAGGTACGAGGTCTGGACGTACTTGTTGCTATCGAGCGACAAGCACGCCCCGAACACGCCATCGATGTACGTGGGCGTCGTCGCGGAGCCTGCCTGGGTCTGGACGGTCATAGTCACGGCACTCCCGGTCTGCAAATTGTTCTCGAACGATGCCCTGACCGCGGGACCTTGCGGGATCGACGCGTCTTGCCCGTACGACGTGCCGAGATCGGACGCCATCACCACGGTCTCCTTGACGACGGTGAACGATGTCGTGAGGAGCTTCCCGGACGACGTGAAGAATGGATTGCCCGAATACACCAGGGTCAAGTCTGACATGGAGGCTGGCCTGTTGATGAACTGGAACGTGAGTGATGGGGAGACGCCACTTGCTTTCCAAATCGCATAGATCGATGTCGCGCCGTCCACGACAGGACTGCCGACGAAACATGTCGCAGCATCCACGACTGCTTCGAGATACATGGAATCGAGCAGCATGGTGCTTGCCCTGGTCTCGTGCAATAACTGGCTTATACCGGCGCTGACCATGACCTGGTCGATATACAAGAAGTCCGTGAACTCCACGCTGAGGATCGAGCCCGATACCCCCCAGTTGGCGAGATCGATCGACGTTGTCAGCGGCGTGATCGTCAGTTCCGTGGTCTGGCCTTGCACTTGCACGGTCCCGCTGGTCGTTCTATACGAGACGACTGGTTTCTCCGTGGCATCGCCATCGATATCCTGGCTGCGCCAGGTCGTAGCGCCCTTCAACACGTCGACGAGGTAAATGCCTGCAACACCGATGGCCTGGAATGGTGACGCGACATCGCTGCCGGGATAGATCTCGGAATCAACCCCCGCCACCTCGATGTGCTTGATGGTTGCAGGGTCGAATGCATCGGGATGATCCTTCAAGATCGTGGCGAATTCCACGTTTGTGTACTGGAGAACAGCGAAAGGCACAGGAACACGTAGCATCTCGAAGGCCACCCCCTCGATGTCGATAGTCGCGGTGGCGAACGGCCGATCCGGCATGAAGTAATCGAACAAAGCATCCTCTGATATTTTATATGGGAACTCGGTCCCATCGTCCATTACGAACTTGATCACGACTTGCTCAAAGGTCGTCGACCGGAACGCGTAATTCCACGCGTGCGGGATCAACAAATCGATGGCGAAGCCCTCGAAAGTCTCGATGGGCGTCGTGGCATCGAGCTCGTCCAAGACCTTTTCCATGTCGATCCTGATGCCGATCGATTGGCCAGGCTCGAATGACCGCGATACGACCGCGATATCTGAATCCCGCGTCACGCCGGACCACGGCAATGCTGGCATGGAAGCCCCCATGAGCCCAACCTTGGCAAGGTTCTCCGCTGCTTGAACATTGGTCACGGACAAGAGATTGTCCGAATACACGTCCAGGTATTGTAGAGGTAATGAGAAGGCACCCGTGCCATCCGTGATGCAACTACCATAATACCAGCCGTCCATCGAGATGTCGACTTGATAACCGCTCCGGCCCAGGCCGATGCCATCGGAAACAGAACCCGTGAGCGCGTCACCATAATGCAAGGTCATCGTAGGAAGCGTGTCAATCGCAACATCATCATTCAATACAAGCGAGAGCTCCGCGGGATTGCTTGCGACGCCCACCAGGCTCGTTACTTGCACGGATAGCATGATCTCGGCGACGCCCGGCTGGGTATTCCAGAACGGTTCCAGCTTGAAAATCCAATCTTGGCACGCAGCACCATGACGCTTGGCCACAGTCTGGGCCATGGTCACGAAAGTCTCCAAGTCTATCACCGTGATCGTGACAAACCCTATCGTGCCCGCGCACGTGATGGCAAGCCGGTACGGCGTCTTCGCGGATATCTCGTAATGTGGTAACTCGGCCGTGCTGCCGGCAAGCTCGATGTATGAATCTTTCCCATTCACCGGTTCAGCGGAAATGGTGAGTGTCGGTACTCCGTTGTTGATATAGACGTTCTGAATGTCGGCACCAGTCATCGCGACATCGGTGTATGTAGCTACAGCTTCCGCCTTGAGAATGCATGGGCCAGAAAGACCGGCCGTGTTCCACATCGCCCAGAAAATGGCGTCGTCGGTTATCGAATCCGTCGAGATCCAGACCCAAGATTCTCCCCCGTCCGTGCTGTACGAGAACGATACTGACGTTGTATGGATACTTTGCACGTAGGCATTCAACCGCACCACACCGTGTATTTCGTTGGCCTCCGGTGTGTGCAAGGATTCCTTCATGATCACGCCATTGCTCTCGACGTGTGAATCAACTTCTTGCCAGTTAGAGCTCATCATTCTCAGCGGCATGCCCGACGGGTAGGTGCCGGAGAAATCAACGATCGTCGGGTTCCAGCTGGTCGCGATGTTGTCGACATGACACTCGGTGGTCGCCGTGAATGACATGCCCCAGACGCCTGCATTGCCACTAACGACGGAACATGGCATGTATGCGACGGCATCACCGGCCCAGATTTCTGCCATGGTATCGCTAATGTGGTGGATCGTGACGTGGCGCCATGCTTCCGGGGTGAAGCTCAATCCCGATGATTCACCATGCGATCCAAAGATGGCAATGGTGTATATCTCGATGCCAAGCTCGTTGGTAGACTTGATATTCCTAAATTCGAGGCCAAATATCGCCGCGTTGAACTGGTTGAGTAACTTGATGATGATGCCAGTCGGTGACGAGGTATCACGGAATAACCAGATGTCGAATTCAACCGTCTCGTGCACCGCTTGATCAGACGAGACCGGGAATTTCAAGACATATGCTGCAGGTTTCGCAACCGTGCCCGTGAATTTTGCACAGTTATCGACCGCCATGCTAGCATCGAGCAAGAGATGCGGGCGAGGCGCCTGGGCACTCACGAACACATCCTTGATGATGGCTTCCCCGAAACATTCAGCGGGATTCGACGCAACGTGTGCTTGGATCTTGAGCCTGTAGACACGGTCGGTACCTTCGGACCGGGCGAACATCCCGGAATCGAGCAAGACATCAGGCCTGTAGTCCATGTTGATGTCAACAAGCTGCACGTTAAACACGGTTGACCGGGAGGAAACAGCGTGGGCTTCGAATTCCGATGAGCGGACGATCGCCGTGATACCGGTGACCGAGAAAGCGTGGGATAGCTCGAAGGGCATTGCCCGACTGCTGGTGAGCGAGACCTTTGATGCGATGCTAGCGCGCAATCGATATGTCCCGGGAGATCCCACGACCGGCAGCAAGTAATCGGAGAAACCCGACTTGAAATCGAGATGACTGATGGGCTCTCTGCCCGATGCCAAGGGCGTACGATTCCAGCTCAAGTCGATATTATCGATATTCGCATTGCACACGAAGTTAGCTGGCTTGTAATATACATGCTCCCCGGTTTCGGTCAACGTGAACCGTCCCCGCTGTCCTGTTGACAACCGGATCATGCGCAAGGCTTGGAAAGCCCGGGCACCACCGCCCACGAATTGCACGACCGTGCCATCCACGACGACATCAGCAACCAAATCATCGGGATCGTGTGATCGTAGGGTGATCTGATGGATGCCCTTGGACAGTACAACGCTCCACGGGGCGAAATCGATGGTGAGTAACTCGCCACGGTTCGCATCCATGAATTCCATATTCAACCACCCGTCCTGGTTGATCCAATCCATCTCGAAGGAGATCGCGTACGAATCTAACCCCGCGGGAGCATTGAACGAAGCCGGGAAGTTCATCATGACCGTGTGGAGAAGCGCATCGTTGTCCAAGATCTTGAACATTTTCTTCGTGACCCCTCCCGTGGTAATGGTCACGGGACCGATGTAATAGGAAGAATCAGGCCACGGGCTCGCGGTCGTGGCGGATATGGAATTGGTAATGGTGATCCCGCCCGTGCTATAAGTCGACCCTGCGATCGTCCCTGAATTGAACGTGACATCGATATCTTCAAAGGAAATATCATAACGAGGCAAGATCGAGATAGTTTGGCTCGACGGAACAACATTGACTTGCGAAGATGCGAACGTCGTCGTGCCAAGTCGGGGAACTTGCAAGTTGCTCGCAAGCTCGTTGCCATTTCCGTCATGTGCTGAGATCACGTCATCTCCAAAAACGGAAAGGTAAATGCTATCGAGGTCGGCGATGGATGGCACGGAAATGTCAAAAACTACCTCGGTCGTCGCGATGCTCGAAGCCGTGGTGCTCGCTTTACCATTCGAAAGCGCACACACCTTTAGATCATCCACGGTGCAATACGCACGATACCCGCTGATGCCTTGGCGCGAGAGGGTGTCGGTCAACAGATACGTGTAATCGAATAAAATGCGGAATGTCGCCAGTCCTTGCAAATCTCGCACGGCTTGCGCACCCGCGGCCAGCGAATATACCCAGGAAAGTGGCGGTATCCCCGTCCCTATCTCGTATAAAGCCGGGTTCGCCCCCCCAATAAACACGTCCCGGGAAGCCATCGTCATGTCAAGCCACTGCCCCGTCACCGATTTGATTTGCACTAGCGACGCAGCTCCATCCGAATTTTTCTTGAAGAATTGGTACAATGCATCCGATCCATAGCCCCGGACCGATGCAATGTTGCTGAATTCAGCGACAAACTTCATATCTTTGCTTGCAACGAAGCCCCATTTCCCGTCGGGTTGCAGCGTTGTTAAATCGCCAACTACAGGATATAGACCTTGTTTATTGCCAATCAAGATCATCTTGACCACGCGTCCCTCGTAGCTCTCGATAGAAAATGCGTATTCCCTGCCGGTGTAGGTGGAACCTGTCATGCCGTAATCCAGTGCCAGGCTTATGTCATCGATGCTCACCGGTTGTCCAGGTACCGAATCTGCCAAACCGTCGAGAAGATCGGTGATATCCCGCTTGAATACCGGTAGCCCGAATGGTTTCGTCGTGACTTGCTCGGTCTCGTACACGCAGAAATAAATTGGCGACGTTCCAGCACCCACGTGCGTCACCCATATCGTCACCGCGTCGAGAGACGCGGAAGCAGGGACGAATGATTGCGCGATGCGGGTCGACGTGCCTGTCCATGGCGAACCGGAGAGATCGTCGCTGATTATCGTGCTCGATGCCGGGCCTGAAACCCAATATTCGAGATCCAAGGCTGCATCAAGGTTGACCACGATCGCCTCGGTGTCCAGGCCGATGGGAGCAGTGAACTGGCACTCTATTCGAGGAAGAGCATCGCCAGACGATTCCTTGTATTTCATCGTCAAGATCACGTTCATATCGAGCGCCACGGAGAACGTGGCATCAAGACGGAGATCCGAGGCTCCATACCATCGTGCATTTTCTATCCATGCATCGATCGTGAAGACCCGAGCAAATCCATTATTCCAATCCTTGGAAGCCAAGAACGTGATCGAATTGAGCAATGATGCGGGAAGGATGCTGCGCGGCACGCGCACCCGGTAGTTTGATTGATCGAGATCGTGCTTGGTGAACACGAGTTTGCTGCGGTTGCTGCAACTGAGAGAAACGACGAAGTTGCTAGGTGCATCATGCCATTGCCCGTCATAGTAAAGACCACCCTTCTCCGGGTTCCCCGTGGATTGCATCATGAAAGGATTGGTTGACAAAGAATTGATATCACTCTGCAAGGCATAGAACTGCAGCGCGTATTTTTTGTGGGGGATAACAGCAAAATCGTCCAGCATCGTCGATGGCAATCCCGAGTCTGGACTGATTCCAGACCGCAGCTTCGGCATCGATATCACCGTCATTCCAAATGAATCCTCGGTATTTGAGGTGAGCCGGCAGAACTCCTCGTAAGCAACTAGCTTCACGTTCGCGTGATCTGATTTCTTGAAAGCTGCCAAGGCTTCAGTAAACCCCGCTACTGGCATCCCGTCCGCGTCTACCTCGCTCAAGTATATGAGGATGTATGCGGGCGGAGTACCGCTCTCGACATCCTTCGTCGACACGGAGATCGAATCGATGTAAGCGCTCTTAGCCTCGAATATCTGCGCACATCCTTGCGTCACAGTCATGCTCATCGGATACATACCAGAAAACATGATGCTCTCCGTCCCCGTGAACATCACGGGGCCAGTGACCTCATCAACTACCGCCATCTTGATAACATAGTCCCGCAATGAAGCGGGGTTCGGGATGTTCTTAAATTCGAAGCAAGCTGTCATGTCGATGTTCTCGGACACCGAGAAGCTCTCGGCCACGTGATCCCAATCAACTTTCACGACGCCCGTCTGGCCAGGATTCAAGGAACCCAGGGATGAAATAGCTGGTGCGGCCCAATCATCGGGAGTGTTCGTATCAGTATCGTCCCTTCGGGCGGCAATATCAAATGAAAAGGTTTCCGTGACCGTGCCGCTCCATTGCCCCGGGAACATCGAGCTTGCATCATAACCTGCCCCGGAGAAGACATCGATAACATCGCCGCTGGATGAGAATATAGCAATGAGTGCGGAACCCCATTGATAGCCTGAAAATAATCGGTACCATCCCCCGGGTAGTTCAACGACGGTGATTGAATTCGCCGGAATCACTTGATCATCCATCCACATGTCGAACTCGTACCGTGTTCCCGTGAGATCGTTGGGCCAGCCATACGTCTTGAAATAATACCCACTTGCATCGAATTGTGGGCCATAATTCATCAGCTCGACGAACGTGCTGTAATTCTTCAACGCGATCTCGTTGATGACCAATCCTTGACCACCGACGAGGGATACCGGGGGATATTCGACCGTCGTCGTGCTGGATGCGTGGATACGCCGTGAAAGCGTGGGCGAGAGAATGTCGGCAGCCGCCCGTGGGAATATGTCGTGTTGATTATCCTTGAAACCATATTGGAGCTGCACGCTCGGGTTCTTGACGGCAAAGAGCATGCGCTTCGTGATCCACGCGTTGCTGGCCGCCGGGAGATTATTATTGTCAAAATCAGCCATGGCTTGTGCGGTCATCTTGATACTCAGCCGGATCTTGATGCGGACTCCTTGGCTCGGCTTCCCACACAAGGGGCCGATGAATTTCCTTGCATCAGCCGCGTAACTGGGATGCGCGCTCAAGCCGCCATCGCCGATAGATAGGCTATAAGACTCCCACGGCCCGAAATTAACGATCGTGTCGGCATCCATTTCTACCCATGCTGCGGGATCGGGGATCGGGTTATTTGCCGTGGCATGAGTCCAGTCGAACAAGAAATAATCGAGGTCATAGTCGATCTTGCTCGCCAGGGTGGTCTCGAACAAGGTTGATGGGGTATATGCGGCTCCCGTCTGGTAATTGTACCAGTCAATCGTCTCCTCGTGCGTGAAATCGATGCGGAGGTCGTTAATGCTTCCTATCTCAGACCAGAATTGACCCTGCGTGTACGAAGCCCGGATTTTATCATCGTCTGGCAATAGGTCATACCAATCGGGAACGACATCAAATGCCATCTCCTGGACCATGACGTGTTCGCGAGCCACCTTGGCAGCTTTAACCTCGATCTCCTTGATGCGAAGATAGGCTGTCACAGGGATGTAATCCTGGTGTCGTAGATGATCCAGATAGGGAGTCGCCGCGAATTCCACGTTGTTCCCGAAGGGATTTGTACCCGGTATAGCCGTGAAGGCGTCCGGAGCCATGTATACCATTCGTAACCTTATCGTGTTTGCATTTTGGCCTTGCAGATCGTGATCCAGCAAGTGACCGGACAAGTCGGTACCAGCGAGGATTAAATGCAATTTGGAACCGTCCAGGTTAAAGAAACTGCCGCTTGCTTGAACGACGAGATCTTCCCACGTATTGTCTTTATTCATGATCTCTAGATGGCGCCGATCTGTCAAGCTTGCCCCCCAGAAAGCCGAATAGAGTGCTTGTCTCGATCTCGTCTTCAAGCCGTTGTCCTGGACGGTGCAAGTCGGGATGTTCTGGAACGGCGTGAAATGCCCGTGATTGAATGCGTCCAACGGGGTGGAACCACCATTATGGAAATTGGCACCAAACGCGTCCAAGCCATAGAATTCGCCATTATAGAATGATGGAGAACCATATGTACTGCTGCTATAATCCAACATGAGGTAGTCTGAAATGGATGCCACGAACGTCACGGATGACGACGCGTCTTGTCCGACGGGCACATTGACCTCCATGGGCGCAAGGATGATGCCCCGGTCTTCCTGGACATCGCCATCCTGATCCTGATCAGGGTGGAGCTCGATCCTGATGGAAGCTTCCTTCACATAGAGATACAAGTTCGTTAATGACCAATCGAACCACGTGAAGCCATGCCCTATCGTGCCATCGCTCTGCCACTGCGGCAATGCATCATAGCCCCAATTGAGCGATTGCGGTACCCCGTTGATGTTGATGTTTCCTGCTTGCGGCGAGGTTATCACGTCAGAGCCATCGACGTGGAGCCATATATCTCCTTGACCGCTCGAGAGCTGGGACTTGAAGGCCTCGGTCGGTATCACGAAGTCGCTGGGGGCATCATCTTCCATTTCTCCCCACGTATTGCCATAAATACCATATTTAGAACTTAATCCTTCCCAATCTCCGCTTCGCGTGTCAACTCCCCAACCTGATGGGCCCCAGCTCGTGAGGAATCGAGGCTGTGGATTGAAGGTATTCACGACGGGCATG
>JAUQYW010000094.1 GCA_030587525.1 Candidatus Sigynarchaeota archaeon
CCAAGACGTTTGGTTGCAAGCGGTTCATCTGGAACGCGATGCTTGCCGAACGAATGGCATGGTACCGGGATCACGGCAAGGGCATCGGGAACCAGCGAAAAACCGAGAAGGAATGGAAAATCTCGTTCCCGTTCTTGAAGGCCGTGGATGCCATCGCGCTGCAACAAGCACGCATCGACCTCGATCGTGCTTACGATAACTTCTTCACCGGCGGCTCCCGGTTTCCATTGTTCAAGTCCCGGAAAGGCAAGCAATCATACCGGACGATCAACGTGAACGACAACGTCAAGATCGATTTTCACCGGTACTACCTAACTTTGCCAAAAGTCGGCCCTGTTGCCTACCGGGACAACCGGGCGTTCACGGAACGGGTGCGGAGCGTGACCGTGTCGAGAACCAAGACCGGTCGATTTTTTGCATCCATTCTCGTGAAGCAAGAATGTAAGGTCGAACCGCTGGCTGCATTGCAAGAAAGCAAGATAGCCACGTTCGACATGAGCTCGAGAGAGTTCCTCGTCGGCGAGCATGGCCGCTGCGAGAATCCACGGTTGTACCGTTCAGCTGAACCGCGGCTCGTGCGGTTGCACCGCCGGGTGTCGCGCAAGGTGAAAGGATCGTCGAACCGGGACAAGGCACGGGTTCGATTGGCGCGGATCTACGAGAAAATCGGGCACCGGCGCACCGATTGGCTCCAAAAAATCTCGACGATACTCGCGAACGAGCATGACGCGATCATCATCGAGGCCTTGAACGTTGCGGGCATGAAACGGTGGAACGGCGGTCTCGCCAAGTCTGTCACGCTGGACTTCTCGTGGGGCGCGTTCGTGCGCATGCTCGGATACAAGATGGCGTGGCGTGGAAAGCAGCTCGTCACGATAGACCGTTTTTACCCGTCGAGCAAGATGTGCTCGGCGTGCGGTGCCGTGAACAGCACGTTGACGCTTGCCGACCGGCATTGGACATGTCCGTCTTGCGGCGCGATGCACGACCGGGACGTGAACGCGGCGACCAACATCAAGCGCGAGGGCTTGCGCATCCTTTCGGAGAAAGGAATAAAGGTCATCAATCCAACATTACCGCTGGAACGGCGGGAATCAACGCTTCTGGAAACCCGGCAAGACCAGGTCCCTCGATGGCACGGGTCGATGAAAGAAGAATCCACGTCCATAAGCAAAACAGTATGATTTACTCGACGATTTTTATTCGACATGATAGAATGCAGACAAGGGATTTTGCATGACTTCGAAAAAATATTTCTTGGCATCCGGGATTGCCGTTTCGCTGCTGCTGGTATGTTGCACCAGCAGCGTGTTGGCAACGCCGAGCTGGTTACCAGCACGCGCGAACATCGCGGGTTACAGTCTCGCGTGGGATGAACAAATGGATTTTTTTGATTTCACGAGCATCAACGGCTCGAACATCACGCTGTACACGCAGTTCTGGTTCAAGAATGACACGAGTTCCAACATCACGAACCTGCTGGCAGCTGGTATGCTGGACAAGGGCGGTTCGCTGTTCATGAGGAGCCCGCAATTCACGACGCCGATCGTCGGTCCACTCTTGGAAATACCGTTGGCGGCGTTCTTGAACATGAGCGCCGCGCAATACGACAACTTGACGTCCGTTTGGGAAGTACTCGTGCTCTTGCTGCAAGTCGTTGGCGCTGAAGTGGGCTTCGGGGTGAACGAGTCCGTCATCTCGAATATGGACAAAGCGCTCATCATTACCGACCCGAGCGGTTTCTGGGAATTCGATTACATGTTATTTGGCTTCCGGGAAGAGCGCATTCTGAGCGAATTTGCATTTACAACGGGAACGCAATTCCTCACGCTTATCGAGGATCCCACCGCCAACAACGGCACGATCTACAACTTGTTCAAGAATCTCCTCACTTACGCGCTCGCCGGCTTCATGCTCCTCTTCGTGGAGTTCGCGAAGCTGTTCCCGTCGAATTCCGGGAGCCTCGCGGTCGCCGCCGCTCCAAGCGACATCAAAGTAACTCCTAGCGACATAGCTCCTAGCGACATGCTCGTCACGGAGATGACGGCGTTCGCTTCGGCATGGGGCGAGATCGCTGGTGCCCCGGCCATTCCGGGTTTCGATGTAACGATTACCGGCATTTTCACGGCGGTTGCAGTGGTTGTAATCGGAATGAAACTCAAGAAGTCCAGGAAAGCGTGAATTCTAGCGCGTTCTTTTTAAGAATCGTTCTTTTTTTTTCCTTCGTCATGGATTATATTTGTCAACCAGACATCAATCATAGCAAGGAAAGAATCTCATCGAGGTCAATGGTTTGATATCCAAAGATATCCTGAAAGAATTCCAGGACGTGGTCGGAGCGGCCAATAGCTCGACGGATGACGCGGTCATGTACGTTTACGGCTTTGACGTGAGCGATGTTTCGGGAAAGCCCGACATCGTGGTCAGGCCATCAACCACGGGCGAGATCGCCGGCATCGTGAGGATCTGCGCCCGCGAAAAAATGCCCGTGATACCCCGGGGCGCCGCGACCGGCGCGACGGGGGGCGCCGTGGCGCCGACCGGCGGCGTGATCGTTGACTTGACCCGCATGACCAAAATCGTTTTGCTCGATTTGCCAAACTTGCAAGTCGTCGTGCAGCCTGGCGTGGTGATAGACCGGCTCAATCAATACTTGAAGCCGCATAAATTCTTTTACCCCGTCATCCCGGGCAGCGATGCCATGGCTACGATTGGCGGCGTGGTCGCGAACGACGCGTCTGGCATGCGGGCGTTCAAGTATGGTACGGCCAAGGATTACCTGCTCGGTGCCACGGTCGTGATGCCCGATGGCAGCGTTGTCCCGATGGGCTGCAAGGCGCTCAAGAACGTCGCTGGCCTCGATTTGCTCCGGTTGTTCGCCGGCTCGGAAGGAACCCTGGGCATCATGGCCGAGTTTCGCTTGAAGATCATGCCTTTGCCACCGGCCAAGGCCGTGCTCGCGGCGTACTTCGATGACCTCGAAACCGCTGGAAAAGCCGTCATCCAGACCTACCAGGCCGGAATCATCCCCAGCGCCATCGAGATCCTTGACAAGTCCGCGCTCGAGGTCGTGAAGATCTACAAGCCTCAAACCGGGGTCCACGTCGCGGAAGCGATGCTCTTGTTCGAGTTCGAGGGCAACAAGGAGTTCTTGAAGTTCCAAGCGGAAAAGACCAATGATGTCCTGGATGCCTTGAAAGTCAAGGACCGGCAATTTTCCTTGGACCCGAAGGAAGCGGACAAGCTCTGGTCAGCGCGGAGCACGATCGGGGCAGCCACGAGCGTGCTAAAGGAAGGCTATAACCGGGTCTACGAGGGAGAGGACATCTGCGTGCCCTTGACGGAGATGCCGAAAACGCTTATGAAGGTACGGGAATTGCGGGACAAGCATAATATCGGATGCGTCATTTTCGGCCACATCAGCATCGGGTCGTTGCATCCAGCGATCACCATCCGGAAATCGGATCAAGGCGATTGGAAAGCCATGAAAGAGATGGCCGACGAGATTCACGAGTGGGCCATCCAGGTGGGCGGCACCGTTACCGGGGAACACGGCATCGGCGTGGCACGGAAGGAGTATATGGCGCGGATGTACCCCGAAGCCTATGAAATCATGAAGAAAATCAAGCGGGCACTGGACCCGGACAACATCATGAACCCGGGAAAGATCTTTTAATAGGTGATGGTATGACGCTTCAAAACATGCGGCCAGCCATGGAAAAGTGTGTCCGGTGCGGTCAATGCAGGGCAAAATGCCCATCGCTCGAAGCCAACGAGGGCAACGTGCCGGGCTGGGAAATTTACGGGCCGCGCGGCCGAATACAACTCGCGATAGGCTTGCTCGATGGTAAAGTGAAGTCCAGCACAGTTGTTCAAGATGGTTTGTTCACGTGTTTCTTTTGTAATCAATGCGTCAGGACTTGTCCGTCCCTGGTGAACGTCACCGATGTAATCCTGGAAACGCGCCGTCACCTCGTGGAACGAGGCTGTGCCGCCCCGCAAGTACTCAAGGCTCACGAGAACATCTCTGTCACGAAAAACATTTTCGGGCTGGACCAGGCCGACAGGGTCGATCTCTGGAGTGGCGACGTCTCGGACCTGGTCGAAAGCCACGTGGGCAAGCCCGCGAGGACACTGTTCTTTGTCGGCTGCCAGGGCTCGTTCAAGGGGGATCTCGCGTCCATTCCGGTCAGGATGGTGCAAGTGCTCGACAAGCTTGGCGAGGATTTCACGCTGCTTGGCGAGGACGAGCTATGCTGCGGGAATCCTATGGAGCTCACGGGCGGTGCGGAGGAGGCGATCAAGGCCCTCGCGGCGGACAATGTGAAAAAGATCGAAGCCCTGGGCGTCATGCAAGTGGTATTCTCTTGCCCTGGCTGCTACCGCACCTTCAAGACCGTGTATCCCCCGCTGCTCGGGAAACCGCTCCCGTTCACGCCGTTGATGTTCAGCGAGTACATGCTCGGGAAAATCAAGGACGGGACGGCGAAGCTCGCGGCGATCGAAGGCATCAAGAAGGTCGTCTACCACGACCCGTGCGAGCTCGGCCGCCATCTGGGCATCTATGATCAACCGAGGCAGGTGATCAAGAGCATCCCGGGCATCGAGCTCGTCGAGTTCAAGGCGAGCCGTGAAAACTGTAACTGCTGCGGCATGGGCGGTGGCGTGGCCTTGCACGACATAAAAGTCTCGGACTACCAAGCGCGCACCAAGGCCAAGGATATCGAGGAGACGGCTGCAACCACCGTGATCACGCATTGCCCTGCGTGTTTCCAGGGAATCTTGAAATCATGTGAAAGCCTCAGAGCAAAAGGAAAGCAAGTGAAGGTGCTGGACCTGGTCGAGCTCGTGGCCATAGCGCTCGGGGTCGCGTAGTGCATCCTTCCTTCATGGTTGATAACAATGGCGAAAAAAAACCCCCTCGTCGAGGTGCTCGAAAAGATCTCGTGGACCCTGCCATCGAGCCGGCGCGAGAAAATCCAGGTCATCATCACGCATCGCGGCACCAGGAACGACACGAAGGTCATCGTGATGGGCACGAAGGTGATCACGATGGATGAGATCGCGAGCTTTGACCACGGTTACATCCACTTGAAGCCACGAGAAGGGGAAGATGCACCCGAGTATGGCGACGAGGTGCTCATACCGTACCACCGGGTGCAAGAGATCGTGGATACCGAAGATGGTTCGGTGCTTTACGAGAAATTCAAGAAGAATAAAAAAGAAAAAACTTAATGACCAGGTGAACCCGGCGCATCGCCAGCGGGTTTCGCTGGTTTTTCAGACCCGGGAGCTGCGGGTGCCGTTTCAGCAGGCGCCGCTGCTGGCACCGGCACGTTCAAGCCCGTGACCATGTTGAAGAAGACAAAGGTCTCGCGGGAGAAGTCCATGTCCGGGAGCAATGCACGGCGGATCATATCCTCAGCTTGCTTCTGGTTGAGCTTGAAATCGACAAGCCCGGGGTTGTGCTCGAACAGGTATTGCGTCTTCTCGCCGCTTGTGGATTCGGGCATTATGATAATTGCCTTATTATAGGTGTTGTTGGTCAATCCTTCGACGAGGCGCTTTGCCGAATAGAAGGCTGCAACACCGCCACTCCGATCAAACGTCTTGACCGCGGGCAAGTCGATGCCAATCTTCTGGCCTCCAAACTCGACCAGCGCACCGATTTCCTTCTCCTTCCCGCCAATGAAGAATTTGAAGCCCATCTGCACCTTCATCGCGCCCGCGGCTTGGCCGGATTTCTTGGCGATTTCCTCTATACCCTTCAAGACGGCACCAAGTATGGATGACGGGTTCACGTCGATGACAAGACCTTCCTTGTCGATGATGTTTTCGACCTTCTGCTGTGCCGGAGTCTTGACAGGCTTGACTTCAGGCGGCAATTCCATCTTTTGCGCGATCACGGCCGGCTGCGGTGTCTCCGTGATCTCGGCCAGGGTTATGTCACCATAGATGATCTTGTCGATGAACACGCGCGTGAGCTTGATGGTCTCACGGGGATTCCCGTGGGTCCGCTCGAAGATAATCTTGAGCACGTTTTCGTTGAGAGGAAACAAGGGATCGGCCGGAGCGGGCAAATTATTGATGCTCCAGAAATGATCCTGCACTTTTGCGAACCAGAGCTTGACATCGCCGAATGAAAAAGGCTTGAGCTCGACCTCGGGCTCCATGCGCGACTTGAATGGGTCGTCTGCGACTTCCAAGACGCGAGACCAGATATCCTTCAAGATCGCGGCGACGATGACGAGATTCTGGACTTCATTATAGATTCGCTTCAAGGTTTCGAGGAACCGGACCTCTGCATCGGCACCATGGGTACGATACGGCGATTCGAATTCATCGAAAAAGAGTACGATGACCTTGTTCAAGTTCTGGGCTATCAATTTCATCATGGCGAGGCAGACATCATCATTTTCAATGACCGACTGGATCTTGAGTTCCTCCAGTTCCTTCTCGTCGATGGCTTCGCCTAAAAGCCAGCGTTTCGCGAACGCGCGCTTGGTATTATCGCTGATCATGCCGTAAGTTATCAAAGTCTTGACACAATCCGCGAACACGCCCGGGTAATCGTTGGTTGCCTTCG
>JAUQYW010000101.1 GCA_030587525.1 Candidatus Sigynarchaeota archaeon
CGGAATGCGATGCGTCTTTTCCAGCCTGGTCAGTCGCAATGACGGTAAAGTTGTAGACTCCCGGTTCAAGATCGTCAAGAGAAATCGAGATTAAGTTTCCCGACGTCCACGCGATCGACGAGTTGACCGCAGAACCGTTCATAAGCACCGTGTACGTGGCGGGATTCGCATCGGACAATGTCCAATTCACGGTTTGACCTGTCGCGGGCCAGGTGACATTGAATGCACTAGAACCGGCGATCGACGGCAGCGCCGTGTCGATATCAAATGGACCTGCCGATATCGTCATCGACCACTGGTCGAGGTCATCGCAAGCGCGCACGTTAAAATACCACTGCCCGTCCGACAAGCTCGTCGTGTTTTGTAGCTCAGCTGTCGTAATGGTCGTGCCGGGATTCGTGCCCGCGCCCATCGACCACGAGAACGAGTATCCCTGGATGCCCGAGCCGCCGTGGTCGGTCCCAGTCCAAGTAATGTTGATCGCCATCGTTTCTGTCCACGACCCGACCACGTGCGTGGAACTATTTGGCATTGAAACAACAGGGGCGCTTCTATCGATCCAGTATGGCCCGAGCGAGGTCGTCGATGACCAGTGATGCAAGACATCGCTCGCCTGGATATTGAAGTACCACAACCCGTCCGGCAAGTTCGCCGTAATGGAGTCGTTCATCGCATCGACCGCGCGATCCGGCACCGCCGATGATGCATTTGACCAGGAAAACGAGTATCCCAAGACACCCGAACCGCTATGGTCTGTCATTGTCCATTGGATGACGATGGTGTTGTTGGTCGACCACGTACTTTCCACGTGATTTGTGCAAGCAAGGCCCAATATACCAGGCGCTGCCGTGTCGACAAAGAATGGCCCGATTGATGTAGTCGTCGAAGCATGTCCGAGGGCATCCACGGATCGGATGTTGAAAAACCATTGCCCCTCCCCCGGACTGTTGGTCGAGGATAAACCTGCCGTGTCACTGATCACATCGGGCGTTGCCGCCGAGTTATTCGACCACGTGATCGAATAGCCCGTGACACCGGAACCGGAGCCATCGCCCGGGTCGGTCCACGTCACGGTGATGCTCGTGTCATTCGACCACGTGCTTGCAGTGTGCGTGGAGCACGTCGGCGCGGCCTGGGCCGGGGCAGTCGTGTCTATCTTGAACGGACCGTAATTCCGGTGCGCGGACCAGAAACCCATGTTATCGCAAGACCGGATGTTGAAATACCAGTTCCCGTCAGCGAGCACCGGGCTCTGGGCTGATGTCGATGCCGTATTGGTCCCGGACGTGCCCGGATCCACCGCCGAGCCCTCGGTCCAGGTCGCTCGGTATCCTGCAATCCCGCTGCCGCTGCCATCCGAGCAGGACCACGAGATCGTGACCTGGTTGTTTGTAGACCATGCATTATCCGTGTGCGTGCAACCGGTCCTCGACGGCATGGAAGGAGCGTTTGAATCTATCTTGAATGGCCCATACGATTTCACGGCTGACCAGAATCCCATGGCGTCCACCGCCTTGATGTTGATATACCAGTCACTTCCGTCGCCCAAGATCCTGCTGACAGGCGCACCCGTGCAATTATTGACTGGTGACGTGATGTCCTGGGCGCCGTGTGTCCAGGTCGTGCAATATCCCGCGACACCGCTTCCACCATTGTCGCTCGGTGTGTTCCAGGAATCGATGGTCACCATGTAATTGGATGACCACGTATCGATACTATGCGTCGAGCTGGTAACCGTGGTTATCTGGGCCGGCGCTTGATCATCCTTGTTGAAATGCCAATGCCACGCCCCGCTCGTGCCACCATAATTGCCGAGGCTATCCACCACGAGAAAAGAGATGTAATTATTCCCTTGCGGGCAGCTGTTCCAAACAGTCGTTGCCATGTTCCATGTGGGCCGGTCATAGAGCGTTCCAGAAGGCCCTGCCCATATGATGGTATCGGTCGAGAGGGCATCACGATTGGCCGCTTGATAACCGCCCATCAACAAGACGTTGTCTTGGAACGTCACGTGCATCTGGCAGGATGCCCGGCTCGTGTACCACTGGTTCTCGGCTGGCATGTTCGCGCTCGTCCATGTCGGGGCGGCAGTGTCCGTTAATCGCAAGAAAATCGACGAGATGTACAGCGGGCCCGGATCCGAGGCCGCGGAATCATAGAACTCGATGTAGTACGAGGAACCAGAAGGATCGGTCACCGGCTCGGCACCGGTGAGCCCCGCTAAGGCGCCGAGCGTGTACCAAAAGTCAGTCGGCGGATTTGAATTTCCGGTATATACATCGCACGAGCCCGACACGCTGTAAACATAGACGCATACTTCATAATTGTTATAGGTGCCCGAGAGCCCAGTGAATTGGTAGATCTGGTCGATGCGCCAGGTGCCCGCAACATTTTCGTATGCCAAGGTCGCGTAGGTAGCCGTGTTCGTGTCCCGCATGTTGTTAAAACTGGTCGTGGTACCGTACCCATCAGTAAGAAAGACGTCGACGTAATCGTCTGTGGTCGCTGATTCATGAAGCGTTCCATTCAACAATGCCGGATCCATTCCATCCGTGGCGCATTCACGATTGGTCGTGAATGCTAAGCAAGAGATGGTGATCAAGACAGCAACGAATCCCATCCAAACATAAGATTTCACGAATTTGTTATGTTGCATTTTTTTCGGTCCTCTAGTCTTTGAAATAATATAACATTGCAGCATTCTTAATTCATATTCATTTAATAATTGCTGGCGAGAAGGCGTCACATCGTTCCTTGATGGGAAGTCGCATATGGCCGTGATACGTATAAATGGTCTTTCGCCAAAGCAATGCATAGCGAAAGAATCGACCACGTTGATACGCATGTTCAAGAAAAAAGACAAGGCCGCGGAAAAGCAAAAGCAAGCGCTCATCCGAACCCAGACTCAAGAAGAGTTTATACATGAAGCTAAGGAGATGTTTAAAGGCGCGGATGTCGATTGGGATCGATATCAAAGGGAGCACCCCACCATAAACATCGAGGAAATCAAGGAGAAGGTCAGGAATGTCAAGGGCTGGGACAGCATCGGATTTCATCGAGTTCTTGGCGGCTATTTTTATGATTATGGATTATCGATACTCGAAATGATGCTTGGCTTTGTATTATTCCCTCTCACCATCTTAATTCTGATTCCATGGCCCGAAGCGTCGGGATATTATGGCGTAGCCGCTGGATTTTTTGCGACGCTGTTCAATATCTTCGACTTCGGGACGGCGTTCTCGATCGAGCGGTTTATCGGGGAATATCGCGTGAAAGACCCGAAAAAGATGATCGGGTTCATTTCTTTCTATGTTTGGTGGCAGATGTTAACCGGCCTTATTCAAGTAACTATAGTATCGATGTTTGCTTTGTTCTTCTTTCCCGGGACGAGCCTTGCTTATGCATCATGGTTATTCTTGATTCTTTCAACGACGCAATATCCTGGCATGCTCGGCTATTTCAAATCGGTTATCCGTGGCCTCCAGGCATTCCATTACGACAACATCATCGACTTTTTCCGCAGCAATGTCTTTGACCTCATAACGAGCATTATCTTCGTTTTGCTGTTCCGGTGGATCGGTGCCAACAATCCCGCGATCGGCGAGCTCATGGGCTTGGCCATCGGGTCCGCTCTCGGCCATTATCTTGACGAGTTCATCAACGAGGCCTTGGCCATCTGGTTTTTCAACAAGATCATGAAGCCGCATGGCTTCCGGGGAAGGGATTGCTTCAATCATCGATACATCACGCCGGACATCGTCAAGACATGCATGTGGTGGGGATTCCAGCTGTCGCTGCCAGGCATGGTCGGCGGGTTCTGGGGATTTGCGAGCCTCTTGATCACGATCCAATACATGCCAAATTATGCTTATTGGGGCCCGGTTTCGGGCGTCCTCGGCATGATCACGCGGATCTTGACCATCGGTTCGAAGCTATCCCTCACGCCCGCCATCGCCGAGGCATTCATGAATGGCAAGAAACGGCTCGCGCAGTTTTACTTGGAAAACGCGTTCAAATGGTACTTCGTCATCCTCATCGGCGTCGCCGGCCTGCTTGCAGTATTTCTTCCGCACCTCTTGACCGTCATATTCATGATACCCGGGACGGAAAATTACCGGCTTGCCATACCCTTTGCAATTCCCATGATTCTCAGCTCTGCTTTCGGCCCCATCGATGGTTATTTCAACGAGATCATCGTCGCCGCAAACCATCCGACGGCAAAGACCATCTGGGAGATCGCTGGTCAGGCAAGCGGGTTCGTTTGGCACGTCTTCTGCCTGGTCATCATCGGGTGGCCGTTGATGGGGCTCCAAGGCATCATCATGCAGTACACGTTCGCGGGCTTCGCGCATTGGCTGATCTATTTCTTCATCAAGTGGCTCTTCTGCGAATTCTACATTTTCCACATAAAGTTCCCCGTCGGCCAAGCGTTCATCGCGCCCTTTCTCACGACGGTGCTTGGCATACTCCCCATAGGCTATTTGTACCTTTACGGATTATACTACCCCGTTCTCATCCCCGGGTTCACGGCGCTGGTCGGGTTATTCGGCGTTAGCGATCCGATATATATCGGGTCGTTAATCGCCGCAGGCATCACGCTTATCATGGCCCTGGTCGTGTTCTTGTTCGCGGTGTACCTGCCGCTATACTCCTTCTTCGGCGGGTGGGATGAATTCGGCTTGCTCGTGTTCCGTGCCGCGTACCACCTTACCGGCCCAAGCAAGCCGCTGATCTACCTCATGTACAAGGGCTGCGAGCGGGGTGCAAGGCTATCCGCCAAGCTCGGCAAGTGGCAGCTCCACAACCGGTTCCCCATCGAAGCAACGATCCCGTACATACAATGCCTTGAATTACTCGTCGAGCGGACCATCCACGACGTTGAAACCGGGTTCGAGGCAGGCACGGTCTTCAAGAAACCGGAAGAATCGAAGCCCGCGGAAAAAAGCATCATCGCAAACCCGCCCCGGTTTTATCTCACCGAGTTTATCAAGGATTTCCGGAAGTTCTTCACCCAGACAACGCCGTTCCAAAAGCGATGCATCCTCTTCTGCATCGTGCTCTATGCAATCGGCCTCACGCCCATCATGTTTTTCCCGCTGGGCAAGTACGCGTTCTCGCTGGAAATGGCATGGATCGTGTGGGCATCGTATATCGCCATCGTGAGCATCGTTGGAGCCTCGGGCCTCGCGTTGAGCATCCGCTGGTTGAAGAAGCACGACGTCGATCTCACGAAAACAAAGGAGATCCCCAGTTTATCCGCGATTGTCAAGCAATAAAATGAGAGGCCGAGTGCTCAGTACTATTATTTTTTTTCCTCGTCATGTTTATCCAGGCTTCGCGCCAACTCGATACCGGCATTGCATTTTTTCAAGAGCTCAGACTCGTTCATCGTCGCCAGCAAGTCCCGCAGCGATTCCAGCAATGTCGTGCCGGCGGGCACGTGCTTGGACGAGAAGAACAAGATGGCCCGCTTGATCATGGCGTGCAGCATTTCCCGGTCCCGCGCCGCTGCTTCCGCATCCGTGCCAGATGCTTGCAACCGGATCTTGAGGGGCACGCCGAGGTATGGCAAGAACGACGTTACCGGCGGCACGAGCATAGACATTTCATCCGTGCCACGTCCCTCAGAGAGGGTTGCACGGCCTGCCTTTCCCATCAAATCATCAAGAAACTCGGCTTCAAGCCGTTCAGCAAAAATCGCGCCATCAATTTTTCCCTGCTCGAAGCCCATGATGCCATCGAGGCGGAGCGTCCCGCGAAGGATCCGCGTGCGGTTTCCCTCGGGCTTGGTCGAAATCCTCATCTTGACGCGAGCAATGACATCGGCGTTGTCCTGGAATTTCAAGGTGTTGTTTCCCAGGTCCGCGATGGTCCACGTTCCGCTCGGCTTTGGTGGCTTGAGCTTGCACGCTTGGCCGCTGCAGAACTCGATCCCTGCCGCGGCCCACGATGCGCGGAAACCATCCATGAGCGCAGCCGATGCCTGGGTGATGGCTTTGCTGGTGGGATCGATGAGCAGTTCATAATCCACGATTGCCTCAGCCTTGATGAGCTTGAGGCGCTCTCCGACGAGCAAGGTCTTGTTAGGCTGGAATTCCTCGAACTTTTTCCCGCCAGCGTGTTGATACCACCTGGTCTCCGTCCCGTTCGTCACAGCACTGATTACGTTGGGATAAAATCGCGTCAATTTCAAAGCCGTATCCTCGTCGGTCGTTGAATGAAAGACTTGGCCGAGGTGGGAGTGATAAATGCCGACGAAGCCGATGCCCTGCGGAAGCGCTGAGCCGAGTTGCTGGATCTCGCGGGGATCTGGTCGCGCGGTGACCTCGTCCTGCGTCTCGTATCGCTCGCAAGCGATCGCCGACACGACGAGCACCTCACCCGCCGCGGTCTCGTGGCCGACAAGCCACCCGTAAATCTCCTTTGACGCCGTGCGAGCGTGGCTCTTGATGAATTCCTCGATCCAGTATTCGACGTGGATTTTTACCATAGAAACGTTCCCGGGCTTATTCATTTCTTGGATCTTTGCACGTGCTTGCACGCCGGGCAGTTCGGGTCGAGCCGCGTTTCGTGCGACGTGAACTCCCCGGTCAATGCGTTGTACGTGACGTACGAGATCAGTTTCCCGAACCCCAGCAAGTACTTGAGGGTTTCTTGCACCTGGATGGAGGCGACGATGGCCATGGTCGTCGGCAAGGATGCAGTGCACCTCTGTCCCTTCTCCCGATCACCAGTCCCGCGGACGAAGCCCCTGCACGCGACGCACGCGGTCTTCCCGGGAAAAACGGGCTGCACGTGGCCCGACAGCGCCG
>JAUQYW010000105.1 GCA_030587525.1 Candidatus Sigynarchaeota archaeon
GTTTATGCAAATGATAGCCTTGGCCGGATTGGTTCGGACACGATCAACGTTGCAGTCTATTTAACGGGATACCTGCTCAACCCGGGTTCCAATTACATCGACGGTTTGCAAGGTGCATATGGTCTTATCTTGAATCTAAATATGGCTCGACAAACGCGGCTGATCGCCATTCCATCACAAGTTCAAACCCCCGATCCTATCCTTTCTCATTTACCCATGGGGTGGAAAGCTGCATCCACGCACATGTATGGTTTCGTGTTTATAGAGCGGAATGCGTTTATTTCAGGTACCGGCATCATTACATACAACCAATCCTTCGTTGCGAATGAAGTGTACGAGAATGACTTGAAAGTAATGCGCTGGGATTCTTCAACGAGCACTTGGCTGGACACGGCATCGGTATTGAACAAGTCGAGAAACCAGGTCACGTTTAACCTGGCATCGGATGGCGGCATTTATTTGCTCGTTAGCACGCCAAAGAAAAACTATGACATCGTCGTCATTAGCATTATCATCATCGGCATCTCGGCAGCCATTGTTGCCACGGTTTCCTATCGCCAGTATTCGAAGAAAGTAACAGCGTCGACAAAATCTCGGAGTAAGAAATCTATCTCGTCGATGCAATATACGAATGCAGCGGAGCAGGTCAGCGAAGGGAAATTGGAGGCATTAAAGAAGCGGCAACGGATGATGAATGCCGGAGACGGATCGAGCCCTACTTCGACGACAGCAAGTCTCTCGACAATGCCTGATGCATCGGCTGGCCAAAAAGCACTAAAAAAATCTGCGACGAGTCATGCGGATGATGTTGATCTCGATCGCCGGGTGAAAAATGCCACGGCAATGCAATCTGAAGTTTCTGTCGAACCCATCGTGGCTCGTTGCCTGGTCCACAAGGGTGAAATTTCTGGCCTGAATTACAAGTGCAACGCGTGCGGGGCGACATATTGCCTCGATTGCGCGCGCCACCTTGCAGAAACCAACGAGCCTTGCTGGAATTGCAAATCGCAAATACCTCGCACGATCATCGATGCGCCGAAGCAAGACATCGCCGGTTTAATTCCAAAGACCACGATCTCGATGTTTTCCAAGCAAGTCTGGGAAAAGCTTGACCAGCTTGAAAGCGAAGGTCGCATCACGCCTGACATTTTCGACGAGGTCATTGCGTATTTGAAGCAATTGGCACCAGCAGAACGCTTGAATTATTTGAACAGCGACATGTTCACCAGCGATGTTCCGGACGAGAATGACGAGTGAGGCTTGAAATTATGAGCGGTGGAAACGAAACGAAAAAAGATCCCGAGACGAAACAACCAGCCTCCTCTTCATTTTCTAAAGACGTTCTTAACTTCAGCCCTTCGGCCCTTCAGCAGAAAATCATCGACATCGCCAACGAGATCATGGACCAGCACTATTTATTTGACAGCGAGGTGCTGGATGTCAAGTGTATTCGCATGATCAAGGATGCAAGCCCACCAGAAATTCGTGCTGCAATCGCGGAATTACTTCACAAACGCATTCTGGTCGATGGAAAATCGTTGACTCGTCTGAACGTGCTGGAAAATGATTTTCGCAACAAGATATTCGACCTGGTGACGCGAAAACCCGGGTTGAACGTGTCGAAGATCGCGAAAGAAATCGGAATCGCAATCACCACGGCGAAGTGGCATCTCAAGATGCTAGAACAGTTCCAATGCATCCGATCCGAAGCTATCGACGATAACGTGTATTATTTCAACCTTTTCCTCGATAAAGCACACGACAGGATGCACGTGATGCTCAACAAGAAAAATGCAGTTACTATCGTGAAACAAGTGATAACGACCCCGAACATCACGGTTAACCAGCTGCAAACATCGCTGGGCATCCCGCGAACCACGTTGTTGCGGAAATTGAAGGAATTAACGGCTTCGAAAATTCTGGTCCTTGATCTCGCTGCGGGAAACGATCCACGGTTGATGTTTCCTTCCGGCATGGAAAGCTTGCTCGCGCCACGATTGAAGGAAAATTAATTTAACCCTCTTTTTTTATCATGCAATTATCATTTAACTTGCTGAAGTTCAGGAATGGGCATTGTGTTTTTTCTAATTGAGTCTGTTATATTCTTCCAAAAGTTAGACAGACCCACTTTTATATCATTTTTTATAATGTTTTACCAATAAACAACTTCAGATGATTAATCAATGACTTTGAAAAAATCTACAGCATGTAAAACGTTGGTAATTTTAGGCTTTTTTTTGGTTGGATCGGCCATCATTTTTCCTGCAAGCCATTCTAATCGCGACTTACAAGAAGATGGCAGTAGATTTGCGATTTCAAATTCGGCGTACACCTATGCGATACAAATCTCACCAATAACGCCGGCAAACGACTACACCATCCGCCTGGATCTGAACAGCAGTTTTGATTACGGCGCTTGCAAGGTAAACGGCGATGATGTCCGGTTCTACGACCTCAACGACAACTCGCTCTCGTACTGGATAGAGATCTGGAACAACGCTGGAACATCTACCATTTGGGTCAAGATCCCTCAAGCGGGAACTAGCGAGATTCACATGTCGTACGGCGATAGCCTCGCGCCAGCAGCATCAAACGGCGATGCCACGTTCGTATTCTTCGATCATTTCACAGGTACTGGCATCGACACGGCATCGAAATGGAACATATATACGGACACTTACAGTTCCGTCACCCAGACCAGCGGGACCTACGCGTATCTGGCAAGCATCCCGCCGACCAAGGAGCGATCCGCGATATTCATCGGCTTCAACGACTATTACTTGTCCGGGGGAGTCATTGTCCAGCAAAATGGAGCGTACTGGGACGGCGATTATTTCAAGAATAGGCGGTCTGGCGGAACCTACCAACAAACTGCTTTTAATGCCGTTAATCAATGGCGTACCTTTGACGTGTGCTGGATTTCAAGTAGCATGATCAAATATTTCACGAATGACATCCTAAAGGCAACTCACACATCGGGAATCCCGACAACGTCCATTCCGATTAGCATATGGGCATCGACGATATACTCTTCGACCGGTAGTCGCTATGCGGGATATCTTCGGTCGAAAGATAGCACCCTCGGCCAGGCCGGGTACGCGTTCCGCTACCTTTCATGGGCAGATTATGATTATTCGGCATATGGAGTATATGCGCAGGTCAAGGTTGATTGGTGTTTCGTTCGAAAGTGTACTTCGAATGAACCTATTGCCACGCTCAATCTTCAATCCACTCCTCCTGTCGTGGTACCGGTCGTTTATGGGTTGCCATTTTCAGAGGGCTTCGAATGGGGGAATATTCCCGCCGTGAATACCATTTCAAATACCTTTGAACGAATCAAGGATGCGAGTTTAATGTACGCAGGCTGGGATGCGAAGGAGTATAGTTCAAGCGGGGGGTTGTTGCTTGCAAATAACTTCGTGAACACGATGTTGAGCGGCGATTCCACCGTTTTGCATATGGAGAACCACGATGATTCTTCATCTGGCTTCCATCACAGCCAGGTACAAGTGCTCATCGACGCGCACGCCTTTCTAAATAACTTGATCTTATCATGTAAAGTCCAGGGTAATCGCAACGATGGAAGCTCGGATAACAGTGCCGCAGCTATTTATGTCATCGAAGATACAAACAACGATGGCTTGTTTGAAATTGGGGGCAGCGATTTCCTGCTCGCGTACGTTATGGATTTCGATGGCATTGTCGATTCAGAGGGCATTATTGATCATTTCAAGTCCAACAAGATCGTCGACGCGTGGGTACCGATTTCGACAGATTGGGATGGTAGTACGTGGTACGATGTTCAATCCAACATATCCGATGATTGGAGCCATTACATGGGATGGGCAATGAATAAAACCAATCTCGCGGTCGTGTTGGCGAATTCGCAGCGGATCGACACATCATCGACATCATACTACATGTGGTCGAATTGGGACAATTTTACGCTGGGAACCGTGTCGGCACCTGATTTTTCTCCACCCACCATCACGATCAATAGCCCGGCGAATGCAGTTGTTCTCGGGTCGAACATGGTAAGCTTGAATGTGAACGTGGTCGATGCACACCTCGATCACGTATGGTACAAGTTGGATAACGGTCCCGCCGTGAATATGCCGTCAAACGCATCTTTTTCTGCTGCAAATGGAAACCACGCGTTAACCGTGTATGCAAATGACACTGCTGGTAACCTAGGCTTGAAAAGTGTAGTATTCATAGTGACATCAAGCCCGCCGCAGGTCGATATCTTTGTGATTGTCATCACCATCATTATATCCGCCGGTGTCGTTGTCTCGATTTCATACCGTCAGCATTCAAAGAAAATTAAGGTACAAGGAAAGGTGCCTCGAAAGAAATCCAACTCATCTCTTCCTTATGCGAACGCAGTCGACCAGAATGATAAAGCGAAACTAGAATCGCTGAAAAAACGGCAACGGTTGATGACTATCAGTGATAGATCGGGCGCAGAATCAAGGATATCTAATCTCCCGAAAATGCCGGATGAAACTGCTGGGCAAAAAGCAATGAAAAAGAATGGAGCGAATCAGGCTGAAGTGGTTGATCTTGATCGGCGGGTAAAAAACGCCGCGGAGATGCAATCTGAAGTTTCGGTTCAACCAATTGTTGCTCGTTGCCTGGTTCACAAGGGTGAAATATCCGGCTTGAATTACAAGTGCGACGCTTGCGGGGCGACGTATTGCATCGACTGTGCACGCCATCTCGCAGAAACGAATGAATCTTGCTGGAATTGCAACACACCTTTACCAAAAAAGATACTGGAAACGTCAAAATAAAGGTATAATCGTTCCCGGATAGCTAGAAGAATGATTCATTGCTAGAAAACTCGCACAATGTACCATTTTTTTTCTTTCACTTCGATCTTTTTTTTTAATCTATTAGTCTGGAAAGATGTCGAAACATCGATCCTCTAAAATGGAGGTAAAAATGCCTTTATGTAATGTAAAGCTTTTAAGAACGAAAGAATCATCCAGATCGTGAACGCAGAACAAGTCAAGCACGATCAAGCGCCACGGATCAAGTTGTTCCCCCTCTATTTCCTCGCGTTTACCGGGGATTTCTTGCTTTCCACGATGATCGTTGCATGCTCGCTCGTGGCCGATGCTCCTGAATGGGCAATTGGTCTTCTCGGCAGTGCGTTTTACATCTCCTACACGCCATCCGCGGCGATCCTTGGTCGCATAGGAGACAGGATCGGTCGCCGCACGAGCATCATGATCACGTCGACGGGTTTTTTCTGCGTGTCGTTCTTGTTCATGCTAGGCTCGGAAAACATCCTGGCGCTGTTCATCGGTGAGCTCTGCGTCGGTTTTCTCAACGGGTTTTATTGGCCCAACATCGAAGCGTATATCTCCGAAAATGCGGCGTCTGAATCCGAGCACCAGGGAAACGTGAACAAGTTCTGCCTCTCCTGGTCGATCGGGTATATGATCGGGCCATTCATCGCACCGGTCCTCGATGATATCGGGCCCTTGTATTCCTTCATGATCCTCGCGATTCTCTCGTCGATCAACATCGTCAACACTGCGATGTTCGTTCCCAAGAGAACGGCAAGGATTAATGTTACAAAGCATGACGAATCTAAAACTCCCAATCAAAAAATGGACCGCGGGGTCATCCTCATGGTGCTGGTGCTCGCCTTGTCGATATTCACCTATAACTTTGCCCGGGCATTCATCGTGGGCGTTTTCCCCGACATCGCGAAGAGTCCCGCGTATTTCGGCTGGACCGGTCTAGAGACCGGCATCGTGCTCTTTTGCTTTGGCGCCGCTCGCTCGGTAACGTTCGTGATCCAGAACCGCATCAAGAACGATGCCCTGTCCGCGCGGGTCGTGCTTTCCTTGTTGCTCTCCTTGTGCAGCTTCTTGTTCATCACGACCCAGGATCTTGCCTTGTTTTGTCTCTTTTTTGCGATCACGGGCGTGCTGTCAGCGCTCGTGTATTCCATGACCTTGCAGTCCATGCTACACCTCCCCGCGGGACGCGGCCAAGCAGCGGGGTTGTTCGAGAGTGGTTTGAGCCTCGGTGGGCTATTGAGCCCGGTTTTTTCCGGCATCGCGCTCGGATTGTTCCGAGTGTACGAGGCAGCATTCATTATGGTCGGGACGGTGTCGGTGATCACGTCGCTAGTGGCCTTGATGTTGTTGATCTTGTCCCGAAAGCAGAAAAAAACGCTTTTTTTGGTATGAATCCGCAATCTGCAATGACCAGAATCTTTTGGGGATGGCCACATTCTATCGATCGGCGATGATGAATCTTCTTTTAATTGAGAAGAATTTTCTTCTCAAATTCTATTTGAGAAGGATTTTTTCAGTGATGACCCCAGCTCACCTGAGCCAGCATTGAATCTTTACCGAATTCTAAGATCTTTAAAAAATGGGCTGCGAATACCATCAAGCAACCTTTATCTTTTTCCAAAACCAGGGCTCGGCTATGATGGTGCAGATCGTGCTGATCATGCTGATGGCGAGAACCAGCGTGTAGTCCCAGATGACTGGCTGCAAGAAATACCACGCGATCATGACCCCAAAAAGGCACGTGCCCAGGACGAGGACCTTCAAGAAAAACACCTTGGCTGTCTTGCGGCGCGCGGCTCTCGTCCAATCGGGTTCTTCCCCGGACATGTAAATGAGCCAGGCTGAAACCGGGATTGCCAGGAGATACATGGCGCCGAGGACGCCGATTATTCCCGGGCCACGGAACACGGGAAAAATAGCGTCGTAAAAGAATCCTGTGGATGTCCACGAGATCCAGGCACCTTGCCAGAAATCCACGGGAAAAAGCGTCTCCCGGTCGTTGAAGATGAGGATGACGGGTTCCCAGCGCCAGCTCTGCATCAAGCCCCCGCCGTCGCGGTTTAACGGCATCACCTCGCCGGAGTCCTGGTACGTTTCGACGTTTTTTTCCCAGCCCGCGGCCATCGGAGGCAAGGCCGGGTCCCTCGCGAGCACGTACCAGTGGAAAGGTGTTTCGACGGCCCATGCTGATACGTTAAGCTGCAGCAACATAGACGCGAGGACCACGGCTTGACCTTGGCAGTCATCCGCACCCAGGGCGATGCATTCCGCGGGAGTCGCGACGTGGCCCAGAAGCCCGTACGTATCGAAATCAGATCTCCATTCGATGCGTTCCAGCATGAAAGCAGTGGCGTTTTTCATCCGGTCCTCAAACGTCATGCTCTCGAAAGTAGGATGCATAGCAAGGAAATCATCCGTGAAAGTAATAACCGCAGGGTCTTGAGGCGTGACGAGCGTTGCCATTCGATTCACGCGCCGGTAAACCTGGTCCGGAATGAGCCAAAATGCAGGGAAAAATAGAAGCACGAGGAATCCTAATCCCCAGCACGCTGCCCTTATACGCTTGAATGTCAGGTTCTTGTTTTTTTTAGCAAGGGCAGCGATGATTGGCGGAACGACCACTATAAGGCCAAGCAGCAACATCGAACTCACGAAAATAATGCAAGTAATGACAAGGATGGTATATACAGCCAAAGCAAGGAAGGCTATCGCCGTACCGCCATGAGTCTTTATCTGGTCAAAGATTTTTCGGGGCATGCCGAATTCACGTGCTATTATCATCGTTCTTATGGTCGTTATGATGAAAAATTAAAAATCTTGAAGGTCATTCATTCAAAAGGAGTTGGGAGATATAATCTACCGCGAGGGTAATGACCAGTTCCCCGACCTCTTTCATCACGACTAGCCGTCCGTTGTCAAGCTCGCGCAATCCTCGAAGTGCATTCCACAACCCGTATTTGTCGTGGTCTTTAGTTCCCGCCGCATCCGTGTATTTTCCTCCTCGGAGGAGGAACCCGCCGAGGCCGCCCAATACAGGCCATTTTTCCAGAGCAGCATCGACCGATTTTTCTAGAGCAGCATTCATCACCTTTAATTTTTCCCAATCAAGAACATTGATTGCGGCCGCGAATGAATGTTCAAAATGATCTGCATGCCCTGCCGTTGTTAAAATTTGCGTGATCTTGAAAGCTACATCATCGGGGTCTTCTCCTGGTTTCGCGATAACCTTCGATAATTTTTCAATTTCTAGGATTACCTTGTTCTGCTCCTTGGCCATCATGTTCCCGGTGAGAATGTAGAACTTCTCGAGCCCTATTTCCTTCCGCATCTCCTCCTGGTAATTGACTATATCATCGTTACCGCCATGTGTAGAAATAACGACCGCTTTCGACGCGGGTAGGCCCATGCCCTTGTAAATTTTCACGAAATACTTGATAAATTCGACCATTTTAGTTTTAAATTCATCTAGAGGGATGTACCTAGGTGCCCAATCCTTGGCAACCGCTCCTTGATGGTCTGTCGTGTACGGAATATGTGCCACGTATCGTTGGCCGGACTTCAGCTGAACCATGTGAGCGATATGCGCCGCGGAGAGATCGTCCATGCTCCTCGGGAGAGCATACCCGTGTCCTTCCTCTGGATTTCCCACTGAAAAGATGAGCCATTGCCCTTCTTTCTTTCCCCATGGCCCCCAATCGTCCATTTTTCCTGCGAGGTTAATCGTTTCACTATCCTTTGAAACAGTTTTTGCAGCTTTTTTCATAATAGAATGATCGATGAAATCAGTTTTATAGGTTCTTTATCGTTAATTGTACTCAGCTTCGTTGTAAAGGATGGATGCTTTATGCCAGGCCCTGGAATGGAAATGATTGGAGAAGAAGAGAAAAAAGCTCTTCTCGAAGTCATTGAAAGTGGTTACATCTACCGGTACGGGGATCCGAAAGATCCGCGATTCAAGCGAAAGGTATGGCAATTTGAACAGGATTTTATGAAATACTCTGGTGCAAAATATGCCGTGGCAGTTAATTCTGGGACTTCGGCATTGATGGCGGGATTGTGGGCACTCGGCGTTGGCCCGGGTGATGAAGTGATCGTTCCGGGTTACACTTTTGTTGCAAGCATGTCTGCCATCATCTATGCTCGTGCTATACCGATTCTTGCTGAGATTGACGAGTCCCTCACGCTGGATCCGGCCGATGTCAAGAAAAAAATTACCCCGCGGACAAAAGCCATCATGCAAGTGCACATGCTCGGCAATCCCGGGTGGATTTCGGAGATTCAAAAGATCGCGAAAGAAAAGAACATTTATTTCATCGAGGATGCTTGCCAAGCAATGGGCGCAACGTATAAAGGAAGGCCTGTGGGAACATACGGGGATTTCGGCGCTTTCAGCTTCAACGTCTACAAGACGATCACCGGTGGTGATGGTGGCATGCTCATCACCGACAAGGAAGACACTTACAAGCGGGCTTTCGCCGTCCATGACCAGGGCCATTTACCCTTGCGGCAAGGCGTTGAACAAGGTAATCGAACCGTGCTTGGCGTGGATTTCCGGATGACCGAGTTTACTGGTGCCGTGCTCGGAGCGCAATTGAAAAAAATGCCCACCATCATTCAAAAAATGAAGGATAACAAGAAGCGCTTGAAAAGCATCATATCAAATATCAAAGATATCACCTTCCGCAAGCTTCCCGATCCCGATGGGGAGACCGGTTCGCTACTAACCTTTATTATGCCCACCGTGGAGTCCGCCGCGAAACTGGGTAAAAAACTCGGGTGCGGCGTGGTGGCCCAGTCTGGATGGCACGTTTACAATAATATGGAGCATTTGTTGGGGAAAATGACCGTGACCAAGGAAGGTTGCCCGTTTACCTGCCCGTATTATAAAGGTGGCGAGGTCAAATATACAAAAGGCATGCTTCCCCGCACGGATGACATCTTAAAGCGCGCGATCAACATATCCATCGGTGTTGTCGATGCAGGGCTCGGGTCCAGTTTTGGAGTGAACGTGAAGAGCACGCTTCAAGAAGTCGATGAAGTGGGCAAGAAATTGCGCGCGGCGATCATCGAATGCTTGAAATAATACCATCACTTTGTTAGTGTTCCTCCATGGACGCATTTCTCACGATTTTTTTCGGATGTGTTTCATATTGCCTCTTATCAATCGGCCAAGTGCTCCAGAAAAAAGGCGCATCGGAATTGCCTGCAATCGAGGTTGCTGGTGCGAAGAATAACGTCAAGAATTTTATGAAGAACCGGAAATGGTTTGCCGGTTTTATGATCGGCAACTTCCAAATCGTTTTTTTCTGGTTAGCATTGGCATATGGTCCTATATCCCTGGTCAGTCCGATGGCCGGCGTCGGTATTTTGGTGCTTGTCGCCTGTTCCGTGTATTATCTCAAGGAAAGGATCATCGTCCCCATGTATCTCGGCATCATCATCACGGCCGCCGGGATCGTCATCATCGGGGCGATAAACACGGAAGGCACGGCCTACTCGTGGGCTGAAACCTTGACGATCATCGCATCGCCGCAATCCATCATTTTTTTAGCCGTGCTTTTTTCCGGCATCATCATCTCGGCTCTTTTTTGCATATCCATAAAATACAAGCACGCGGATATCTATTTCGGTGTTGCTGCCGGGTTTTCCCAATCGCTGGGGAACCTGTTCTCGAAGTATATGACGGCCTCGTTTAGTTCCGGGAATGCGCTTGGGCAATGGCAATTTTATCTTTTCCTGGCATTGCTTGTTACTTTCAATTTTTGCGCCATGATCTTGCAACAGGTCGGCTATCAAAAAGGAAAAGCTGTGATCATCAGTCCAATCGTTACCGTGAGCGTTATAGTTTATCCTTCCATCGCTGGCATCGTTATTTTCTCGGAATGGGGTTTTTATTCCGCTGAAATTCTCGTTTTGAAGTCGATTGCCTTTTTGCTGCTGGTCGTCGGGGTCGCCGTGCTTTCATTCTACAACACTAAGATTGACCAAGTTTCCAAGACAACGAGTCCACCAATGTGAAAGAAGCCTCTGTCATCATGCTCATAGCATTCCCCGATGCGATGCAACTCGCTGGAGGGGCTTATTATAACATGGCGGTGGCAAGTATATCTATGGCATCGAAGATCGAAAGCATCGAGCTGTGGCCAGTCCACGTGCCGTTCAAGGCGACGGTGCGGCAAATCATGCAAGCCGGCGAGGGCGGCCTTGGCATGGCGATCAAGGCGGAAGATCCCTGGCTCGGGGAGGACTTCGTCATCTGTCGCCTCCAAAGCGATGACGGCCACGCGGGCATCGGTGAAGTCTTTATGTGGTTGCCCGAGACCGGGGTTTTGCCATCGCAAGTCATCGACGTCATTCAAAAAGCGTTGTACAAATACGTGATCGGGGCGGACCCTATCGATGTCCGAGAAATCTGTCATAAAATGGACAATAACGTCGCGCGCAACGAGGTCGCAAAGGGTTTGCTCGATATGGCTTGTTATGACCTGGCGAGCAGGATCAAGGGTTGCTCGGCGAGCGAGTTCCTCGGCAACAAAACGGTGTCCGAGGTGCACTTGACTACCCTCGTCCCGCTCGCCGACCTGGAAACCATGATTGCCCTGTCCAAGATGTACGTGAGCATGGGGCATCGCACGATCCGGGTCAAGCTCGGCAAGGGGCCAAGCAAGGACCAAGCAATCATGAAAGCTGTCCGCGACGCGGTTGGTTATGAAACGCGGGTTCGAGTGGACTATAACCAGGCGTACACGCCAAACGATGCGGTGGCCGCTATCCGGGCCATTGAACCCTACAAGATCGATGTTGCAGAGCAACCCGTAGCCCTGGACGATTATCTTGGCATGAGCTTTGTTCAGCACGCTGTCAAGGTCCCGCTCATGGCACACGAGGGCTGTTTCTCGCTGCGGGACTTCTTGTCCCTCGCCGAGCTTGGCGCCGTCAAGGTGCTCGGCATCAACTCTGAGCGGCCTGGCGGCGTCACGAGGGCACTGGAAGCCATCGATCACGCGAAAAAGCGCGGCATGGGCATCGTGATCCACAACCAGCCGCTAGGGATCGCATCTGCCATGCACTTGCACTTGGCCGCTGCTAATTACTCCGATCTAGGCCACGATCCGGAAGTCTTCGGCACGTTTATGCTTGAAGATGACCTCATCACCAAGCCGATCAAGTATGTCAAGGGAAAAGCTAAAGTCCCGGTCGGTCCTGGCTGGGGCGTCGATCTCGATCTCGACGCGCTGGAAAAATACGCGACGGGTCCCCCCGTCTTGATCAAGGCTCGTTAACGTGATGATCATGCAAAAGTCACCAATCCAGCTCTTCAAAAACTGCACGATCCTTTGCATCGACAAGAAAAACACCATCGCCGAGGCGATGGCCATTTCAGAAGGCAAGATCCTCGCGGTCGGGACATTGAGCGATGTCCAGGCCAAATTACGCGGCGATGCTCCCATCAAGGTAGATATGAAGGGCGCGTGCATCGTTCCCGGGTTCATCGATGCGCATATGCACCCGGGCATGTACATCTACTTCAAAACACAGCTCGACGTGTCCGGCGTGAGGGGTTACGCTGTCTTGAATCGTATCTTGCAGGCCGAGGATAAAAAACGAAAGGAAGGTGAATGGATCCTCGGGGTGGATCTCATGGAAGATTTATTCGAGGACCCGGCCGAGCGGCATTTTCCGACCCGCTGGGATCTCGACAAAGCTTGCCCGGCTAGGCCCGTCGTCGTCATCCGCCACGACGGCCACATTTGCAGCACAAATTCACCAGCGCTCGCGGCCATGGGGATCGATCGTGCCAAGGCCGTGCAATTCAAGACCGGCACCGGCGAGATTCGGGTCGACGCCGCCGGGGAACCGACTGGAATATTCACTGAGGGGGCGACGAACTTTCCATTAGCAAACGTGCCGATGCCCAACATGGACCGGTTAAAAGATGCTGGAGGGAATTTTTCCCGGGACCTTGCGGCATTCGGCATCACCACGGTGGGCGGGATCTTCCAGCTCGGGGCGGAAGGAATTGCTGGTGAGGCTGGAGCGGTGGAAATGGCTCTTATGGAACTTCTCATCAAGGATAATGTCATTGATCAGGACATTGTATTCTATATGGTTACCGGCAAGCCTAAGCAATTGAAACGTGTGGAGCGGACGCTACAAAGACTGTCCGGGGACTCCGGCCGCTTCGTCCTCGGGGGCATCAAGCTGTATTCCGATGGTAGCTTCGGCGCGAGGACCGCTGCAATGAACGAACCATATTCTGATTCTTTGTCCGGCGAATGCGGGTTTATGGTCAAGGATCATGATACATTATATGCGCTGGTCAAGGAAACGAACGAGCTTGGTTATCAAGTCATCACCCATGCAATCGGTGATAAGGCAAACCGGTTGGTCGTTGACGTGTATAAAGAAGTACTTGCCGAGCATAACAAGCCCCACCGGTACCGGATTGAGCACGCGTCGACGCTCACGACGGATACGATGGCGGACGCCGCGCGGCTCGGCATCATCATCGCGTCGCAGCCGGCATTCATCAACAGCGAGTTCACGTGGCTTGAACGAAGGCTTGGTCCAGATCGCGTCAAGCAGACCTATCCTTTCAAGTCGATCATTGACGCTGGAATCGTGCTGGCAGGTGCATCCGACGCACCCGTGGAGTCCGCGAACGTGCTCAAAGCGCTGCAAGCTTGCGTCACCCGGCACGGGCTCGTGAAAGGCGAATGCATCGGTGTCATGGATGCGATACGCGTCTTCACGTGGAATGCAGCGTATGCCTTGAACCAGGAAAAAAGTAAAGGAAGTATCGAGCCGGGCAAGATCGCCGATTTCATTGTCCTCGACAAGAATCCGGCAAAGGTTCCGTCTGACGCAGTCGAAAAAATCAAATTGCTTGCGACCTACCAACGGGGTAAAAAGATCTACCCGTGATGGCGCGTGTCATTTTACGGTAATTTCCTTTTCATCAACATCCTTGTCCAGCTGGAGGCACGTGCTCTTGAGCTTCACTACGCCTGTCAAGAATTGCAGGTTCTTGCTCGATTTTCCGGATATCTTGAATGCTTGCGGCATTCCAAGCACGTCGCAGCCCCGGATGGTGGCGTTCCTCGTTTGATGGAACCATGCCGATGGTCGTGTCGCGACAAGTTGCGTCTCGTCATTCGCGTTCCATGCTAACTTTAGATCGATGATTGCATTGCGCACGTCATCCAGCACGACGCCAGTACGTGGATCATGCTTGCGCTGGCGCATGCTGACGCCGGCAAGCAAGAGATCCTCGACATGGCGGCAATAACAACCCCATGCCGGGAGTGGCTTGAACGCGCTTGCTTCGGGGTAATCGGGGATGCACTCGGGAACGTTCAAATCCATCTTCTTCATCGCATCTGTACTCGCTTGGCCGAATTCAATGGTCACATTCGAGATGGTAACGTGCTTGACCGCGCGATCAGGAATACCAACAATCAAGCACGGTAAAATGGCATCCTTGGCAACGATGTTCGTGATGGTGATGTCTTCCAAGGAACCTGG
>JAUQYW010000144.1 GCA_030587525.1 Candidatus Sigynarchaeota archaeon
TGTATGATATAACACGGGGTGACACCTTCGAAAATCTCAAGGAACTCCTAGATGATGCGAAGAATTTTCTTCACGGAGGGCAATCTGTCAAACTCGTGCTCGTCGGAAACAAGGTTGACCTGGTCGCCAAGCGAGAGGTTTCTATCGAGCAAGGTCAAACTCTCGCGAAGGAATTGGAAGCAATTCGTTTTTTCGAGACGAGCGCCAAGAACGGCGCCAACGTCAAAGAGGCGTTCGAGGCACTGATGCTCGCGTGCATGCGTACGCCAGGGGCTCGCAGTACGAGCAGATGATTAATAATATGACATCTTCATCCTTGGCAGTTTCTTCCATCACGAGCACTCTCGCTGCGCCGGTCATCGCTCAGGTTTCATTTTTTCGCATGTGTACGAGACCTTCGCAGACCTCGACCGGCAGTTCGCGGAATGGGAAAAAAACGGGAAGTCGAAGGATGGCAAGAAATATGGAAAATTTTTTATATCGTATCAATAAATAATGCAACATATAAAATCGGGTGAAAAAAACGGGAAAACAACCAATCATATTCCATTTCACCATCTTGACCAAAGAAGAAACAATGACGCTCACTCGCACCTGTCGTCCTTCAGAAAGTTTCAAGAATGCTTTGAAAGTACTGGACGAGCAATATGATTTGAAAGGATACCAAGTTTCCACGCATGACGGGAAAATATTGAACACTGACGACTTGGCCAAGTCTGCCGAGTTCATTTCCCAAAAATTCGGCGATAAGATCACGCTAACGACAGAAGAATATAAACCGGATGAAAATAAATAATCCTTGATATTTTCGATATTGGTCTGGAGCTTTAATCATCGAGCCGATATTCCTTCCTGACTTCTGGGAAATTCCACGAACGTGAATTGTGAATGGATCGAGTGATCCTTTTTTAAAATTTGATTTTTCAAAATTTGGAGTGTGGTAAACTGCTGATGTCGGGAACGAAGAACATTTGCTTCCCGCGCTTCTGCTTTAGATTCGCCCCGGCGTTGTAGGATCGCGCCGTTGGCCCGTGCCGGCCGACCGGCACCTCGCCGATGGCGAGCTGCACGAGCTCGGTGATGTAATACACGGGTTTCCGTGTCCAGCGGAAGAGCTTGGCGACGGAAAGCATCGCCTGGCATCCCGCGCAGTACGTGCAAGCTATGTCTGCCTTCGTGCTCACGGCATTCTTCAAGCACGACGTGCTGCCCTTGATGATCGCCAGCTTGGAGTATGACGATGCACGGCTAAAGCCATACCCGATGCCACAGCAAATGTTGGAATCCCCATATTGTTTAGCCTCGATGATCTCGAACCCGAGCATCTTCAAGATGTTTCGAGGGTAATCGTAGTAATTTTCCTCGTAAATCTTCGCGTGGCAAGCTTCCTGAATCGTTATGGTTTTCCCCTTGAAACTTTTCACGATCGGCAGCTCCCCGGATTTCAACTTGTCATGCAGCACTTTAATGTAAGGAACAAACTCGATGTTCTCGAGCTCTGCTCCGAACTGCGGTAATATGTTAGCAAAGACGTCACCGCAGGCGTTGCAGATGCACACGACCTTCTTCACTTTCAAGATGTCCCGGAAATAATGCGTGGCCCGTTTTGCCACTTGCTCGACGACATCGAAGAGACCGCTGCGGAAATAGGTTTCTCCGCAGCAATTGTCGATCGAGCCCCGGGCCACCATTCCTTCAAACAATTTCGACGGGACCAGGCCGCCATCACGTTTCGCGAGCAAGAGATACGGCATTGTCAAAATCGTGCAGCCCGGGTACAAGATCTCGTCCACGGGGGCGAGGTTCTTCCATGATTCGACGAGTCGCCTTTCTTGATCGGGGAGATGCTCTATAACGTACGTCCTGTAATTCACGGGGTTGTGATGGACAAAATATTCTGCACGGATAGGAAGGCCTCCTTTTTTATACGCGGCGTACCAGATGTCTTGGATCAAGTTCGTCGGGCGGCAGTCATTGGGGCAAGCGACGTTGCATGCCATGCACGTCGTGCAACCCGCCAGGATCTTGCCCGCCGGCCCATCCAAGCCATCGATGTTTTCAAGCATCTTGGCGAGCTCATCGATCGCTTTCTTCGCATCGGGAACGGATAGGTGGATGGACGGGCAATTCGCGAAGCAAATCCCGCAGCTCGTGCACGCATCTCGCTTAAATGCTCCACGTTTGTACCGGCGGTACCCCTTGTTATTTCTTGTCGTCTCCAGCTCACACTCTTTGGAATCATCAATGATATGCATGATTCACGTCGTTGATTTATAGCTTTAAGGGAAGTGTTAAAAATAACAGAAACAAGACAAGCAATATTGGGTGTGTGATGCATGCCACGAGTGGAGATTTACATAATAACTAAGGAAGAAGGAGCCAATCTTTCCAAGTTCGATATCCTGGGAGAGTATGACACGGAAAAAGACGCGCTCGTGAGTGGTTTCCTGGCTGCGCTGAACAATTTTGCCAGGGATGTCAACTTTCCCGCCGGGGTTTCCTTGATTCGATCCGGGTCGCTCGAAGCGCGGTTTGCGACCGGAAAATACATTTTATGCGTGCTCATCATCGATTACTCGATGCCTTTGGGCTTGATGACCGAACCGATTCTTTCCGGGTTAGCAAATGAAATAACGGAAAAATTTGAGGAGTTATATGAAAAGGAACTAATCGATGGTCAGAAAAAGAAAGTGTTCAAAACGACTGCTTTTAATGGATTCAACAAGGAAATCGAAAAGATCATGGAAACGTACAACCAGGAAACGTTCATCCTCTATCAGAAGTTGATCTTGATCGAGGCTATGGATGCAAAGGTCCCGCAAAAATGGTGCCTTCCGTTGTTGGAACGCGCTTCAAACGGCGAAAATATAATCCCCGACCTGAGTGAGATACCAGATCAATACAGTGTCCAACTGCAAAAGGCGATCGACAAGGTGAACGAATCCGCTGCCCCCGTGTGGGAGATATTCCAGGTACCCACGACCGAGTTTCAACCGTTTGAGTGAAAAATATTTCTTGTTCTTGGATCTGCTATTGATTTGCTAAAAATGATTAGGCAATCCCTTCGAGAAAACTCAAATGGGCTCGAGGTTTTTCCGAATTCATGGCACAACCACCCGAAGTACTACACGGTTCATTGCATCCGCCCAAACCGCGGATCCTCAGTGTCGATGTGTTTCGAGGTGGAACCATCGTTGCCATGGTGTTCGTGAATTTCATCAGCAATTATTATGCGACCCCCGACTGGAGTCGCCACGCGCCCGATATCGGGCTGACTTACGTGGATCTGGTCGCCCCGTTTTTCATCTTCGCCATCGCGCTCACGTATCCGATGAATTTTCACCGGGGACAAGTAAAAGGCGGGGGAGTCGCGAATTTCATGCAGTTCATCAAGCGATATTGCGCGTTGATCGGCCTGGGTTTCCTTCTCTCGATGAAAGATATGACCGCGACCGGTTTCACGTTTCAATGGGATGTCTTGCAACAAATCGGCATTGCAGGCTTATTTACGCTGATTTTCATCTGGATCCCCAGATGGCCACGTTTAATGGTCGCTGCTGGCTTGCTCGTCGTGTATCAAGTCGCGCTCGGTATCTCCTTGGATGTCGGTGGCACGCCGATGCTCATCACAACCTTGAATTTCAACACCCCGCAAGGGGGCGTGATTGGCGGCTTAGGATGGGGGCTCATCCTTCTCCTGGGAACCATCGCGGGTGAATCCCTGGAGAACGGGAAGTCCCGAGAATTTCTCATCTTGGGCGCGATCTATTTAGCCGCGGGTATCAGCATCCAGGTGGTTGCGATGCAATTTCCCGCCAGCTCGGTGGAATATCTCTTGCTAGGCATCAGCAAGCGCAGGATTTCTCCTGCCTTCATCCTGGTGTCCGCCGGCGTGGCATCGTTGATCTTTTACCTTGCCTGGTATTTCTACGACAAGCAAAAAATCACCAAGGGGAGGAGCATCTTTCTCCAGCCTCAAGGCAAGAATTCCCTCTTCCTTTACATAATCCAGGATAGCGTTCGATGGCCGCTGTTGAAAATATTTTCCAACACGGTGGATTTTTGGTTGGTCTTGGTTGCCTCGAGCCTTCTCATCGCCATGATGTGGCTTATTGCATGGTTATTAGATAGAAAGAAGATTTACTTGGTGTTATAAACCGTTTTCACGAAACTCGCTAATGACTATCACGATAGATTGGCGATCTGCATTAAAGTTCGCTTGAACCCGACGCGGGCAAAGGCCTTGATCGACAGGCCGAACAAGAATGGATAACGCCGGGAGTAGGTTTCGAGATAGATGATGAGGTAAAAGTAGAGGTTGTAGAACGCCCGCCGGGTTCGCACCGCCTTGTCGGGAAAATCGATCATACCTTTGTACTTGGCAACCAACGCCGGGTATTTCTTGGGTACCATGAACAAGAACTCCATCAGCGGATCGCCCCACAACGCCCGCTCGTGATCGATGATCCCGGTGATCGCCGGAGCCGGCGTATCGTACCCCGAAACGAACACGTTTCCTTGCCAGAGATCCCAGTCCACCAGCCGCGGTTCGGCGACTGCATCGAATGCGGGGCGCGATTTCTCCAACAAATCTCGAATCGAGGTCCACCCGCGCGGCATTATCACACCGAACCGGGAATAATCCGAGATCATCCATTCTACCAGCTGGGAAAAGGCAGAATACCATGATTGCTCCTTGATCTTCCCGTTGTCCTGCAACACGACCGATCCAAACCAGCGTCCTTTCAAGGAGTTCAGCTGCATTTGGAAATCCGCCACCTTGTCCTCCAGGGCACGATTCGCGACCTTCGAGAGATGCTTCTTGACCATGTTCCAAGGCTTGCCTTTCAATTTTTCCATGAAGAAGTAATCACGGTTGACGATCGAGCGGTCAAAGCTCGAGGCATAAATCTTTGGCACCGGGACAGTTGTTTTTTCCCGTATTAACTCGGTCGTCGCGATTTCAATGGCCATAGCATTGGTCTCGTAGGTATGGACTTCCGTTCCCGGTTCTGGCGCAACTTTCAGGACGGTTTCAAAGCCCCGGCTCGGGATCGTCACGAGGTACGCAGTGTTGAACCAGCCTCCTGTCAATTCCGTGACTTGGCCAACCTTGGCATCCGGCCCGAAATGGTACCTTACCAGGCGATCGATCTGTTCGGATGTCAATGGGGATTTCGTGCGGCTCTTCATCAAGGAGAAAAGCCCGAAGTGCAATATAACCTTGCTGAACATTTATCCGATGACCCGGCTACATGGTCGTCTGCAAAACCCGGGCAAGGTGCTTTACGCCGCAATCTAAACGCGGGCAATCGTTGCAGCGCGAAATCACGAGGTTCCTCGCGCCCTTTTCATCGAGCATCTCGCCTTGGGCCGCTGAATCCTTCAGTTTCTTGAGGATTTCACCATTGGTGTACTGCACCTTTTTTTTCCCGTATTGTGAATACCATAATTCCAGCCCTGCAATGCGATTGGTTGGTTCCTTGGCCACGAGTATGTCGGCGTATAGACGGACTTGCTGCGAATGCCATTCGTGTGGCTCGCCGGATTTTCGTTCAACGATGACCCAGCCGCTCGAATCACCCATGATCGTATCGATCCGTCCAGAAACCTTCACCTGGGGAGAAATTAGAACCGAAAGACTCCGCTCGTGCGCGATCAAGGCAAGCGGCTTGGTCGTAATGGCATCGCCGATGGCCGATGCGAGGAAGCTCGCGTGCGTTTCCACGGTTTCAGCATCCAGCTCCGGCACCTTGCTCGTGATCGTCTCGTTGAGCGCTGCCTCGACCGCCTTGGCATCGCCAAGCCGGCCTTCTGCTGAGAGTTTCGTCGCCACGCGATCGAATGCTTCGTGGATGAGCCGGCCGGGACGCACGATGGCAAGGTCCACGGGATCCTTCACGTCGATGCCGCGGAGCTTTGCATAGATCATCAACGGCACCCGTGCCGTGCAATCGAACATGCACGCGGCCTGGACGCCGATCGATATTGCTTTCATAGGCGATAGCCGTAGCCCTTCGATGGTTATAATGGTAGCAAGAGGCTCGGATTTCTAAAGAGGCAACTGCATGCCGAGAATTATGATTGCTCCCGCACGACGATGGCGATCTTGAACTTGTTCTCGTGCACGTCCAGCGGGATCGCCTCCAATTCCCGTTCAAATCCCACTTTCGTTTCCCCGGGCGCACTGGCAGCAGGTGCCGACGGGGCGAGTTTTTCCCTCGTGACATCCTCCGGCTTGATCGTTATGCGTTTTTTCTCCCCTTCCTTTTCGCCTTTGGAGAAAACTGGAAGCTGTTGCTTGATCCGATCGATGTCCTTCTTGATGGTTTCGTTCAAGATGTCTATGAGCATGGGCCTCGCTTCCTTCGAAACTCGCAGCCCCTCGTCGACGAAGGCGCGGTGAACGAAGGTCGGACGGACGAATTCGGGCTTTTCAGGGTCCATCTGCTTTTTCTCCCGTGGCTTTTTTTCCTTGGGCTTGACCGGGGCAGGTTGCGAGGCTAGTTCGGGCAATTCGGTTTCGAGGTAAGAGATCAAGTCTTGGAATTCAACACTTGTCGATGATATGAAATCCTCGACAAGCCCTTCCAATTCTTCCTTGAGGAGGTCCGTGCTGGAAAATTTGTCCGGGTGCAGTGATAATTCCTCGATTTTTGATAAGAACTGGGATCGAAGGGTTTCTTGCGCGGTCTTCAAGTTCTGGTTGAGTTTATTGATCAACGGTTCGATGGCCATGATGGTTCCCGCCTTGACGTGGAATGTTGCTATTCGCTACAGCTTCGACTACTCCATTTTTCAACCAGATTGTTACGATTGCGATATAAAGTTGGTAAATGCCAAAATTGGGAAAAAAGAAGAAAATACTTAAACGGTCACCGATATCGAGATGCCCGAGAACGCCGTCGTGAAGATGATGACGAACAGCAAGAGGCACGCGAAAACGAGCATGATCTTGCGGCTCTTATCGTCCATGGTGGTGTTGAAGGCCAGGGCTAGAAACCCGAGGACCATGAGCACGAGCCCGATGTTTATCCCAACCCGCGCGAGGTTGCCGACGATTGCGACCTGATATGACATAATATATACCGTGAGTTGGATCTGCTGTTGTTGCACGAGATAATCGGCGTAACCGTAGAGGCCGTTTGCCACGTTCAGGTTATTTTGCAGGTCAGCGATATTTTTATAGGTGCTGGAGTAACTGGCAATCGACCGGCTTGTCAACAAGATCATCCCGAACACGATGGCGACAATAAGGCCTTTTAGCAGCAATTTCGTGGCTTTTTTCGGGTCCATCTGCGGGAGCTCGTCGAGGATATTTCGCTTCAGTTCTGGTTGATACGTTGTCATGATCGTCCCTCCTTAAGTGTGCGTTTCATCGCGTTGTAGACGAACATCGCGGCAAACACCACGACAAAGATCCAGCCGGCATAGCTCACGATCCTGGCTATCCAGTGCCCAGGGCCATCCACCTTGATGTCAATGTTAAACCGCAATTCCTCTTGACCCGCTGGAAGTGAATTCGTATAGTTGGTGCCGTACACGATAACGACATAATCCCCTGGAATCGAGGCCAGATTGCTCCCCTTGAACTCTATGTTATACATCCCATCATTGTAGATTTCCACGCTTGACGCATAAGATACTGAGGGGGTCGATCCATACGTCACCGTGTAATACAAGAAAGATTTTCCAGAAGCGCTAGATGGCGTGCTGTTTGACGAATTCGCTGCTTCATATTGTGCTCTCCCGACAATTTTTAGATATATATCGTTATTGGGATAGGATGCAGAGAATTTAATGGAAACAGCTTGATCCGTGGCCAATGAGAAGCCACGCGCGAAGGCTTTTTGCATCCCGAGCGCACTATCTTCCCTCATCATCTGGTCATTCATCGAATACACCGGTATCTTTGAAAAGATCAATTCCAAGGCCGGTGCAACGGCGACCGCGCACAGCAAGGCGATGATCGCTCCTACCATCGGGGTTTTCAGTTGTTTATCAAGTGTCATGAGTATCACCAATAAATCAAAGGAACAGACAAGAGTTTGATCGTTCCCATATTTATATAAAGCGTTCAACATCTTCGGAAAAAAGATCCAGCCACGTTGCATCGTGATGGTGGGCATCCAACATTTAAAAGGTATGGCCCGGTTTCGTGACTTGATGGCAACCCCGAAAGATGAAAGCGCGCCGAAAATCGCAGCCCCTTCGACGCCACTTCCTGAACGGCAACCGGCAAAAAAAAATGCCAAGTGGAAAAGAATCGCGGCCGGTTGCATCGCCACGGGCTTGATCATCATCGGGCTATTGGTGATGGCGAGGTTCGCGCTACCGGTTGCACAAAACGTGTTCTCGATGACCCAGAATTGGATGACACCCGCATTACGAGACGCCGCGGCGATGGCGGCGATCAATGGTGGATTTTTTTTAGCAATCGGGCTCGGGTTAGCATACGGCGGGTACAAGTGGTTGCTGAACTTGCGCCCGAAAAAATACATTCCCCCGTCGATAACAGCACCGGGCACGCCAGCCACGCCACCGGGTAAATGAGGCGATACTCCGAATCCAAGGGGAAAAAAAGAATCAGGTCCTCGTGTTTTTCAATTCCTGGCGCACGAAATCCATGAGCTCGGCAATGTATTCTTTGGAGAAATCGAACTTGACCCCGGCGAGGCTGTATAGCTCGGGCAGTGGGCGTGAATTCCCGGCGTGCAAGAAGGCATCGTATTTATCTATGGCTGAACGCCCTTCACGCCGCAAATTCCGGTAGATGCCAAGCGCCGCGAGCTGCGCGATGCCGTACTCGATGTAATAGAATGGCGACTGGAACACATGGGTTTGCTTGAGCCACAGCGCGCCTTTCTCAATGTCGAGGCCAGTGTAATCGGTACCGGAGGCAGTCTCGAATCGATCGACCAAGGCCTTGAATTGATTTGTCCTTTCGCCGGCAGAATGCCCCGGGTTCGTGTAAATCCATTGCTGGAACGCGTCGATGATCGCGCACCACGGCAAGAGCCGAGTGGCATCTTCAAGCAAGAATCGCTTGGCCTTGAGCACGTCGCGCTCATCGGGATAGAATTCTCCCACCTGGTCGAGCGCGAGAAATTCCATGGCCATGGACCCGACCTCCGCGACCTCCATGGGAAATGACAAGATTTCATGGTACATGGCGATCGGGATGCTCGCGCACGCCGCGAAATGCATGCCATGGCCCCCTTCATGCGCTAGCGTGAACACATCCTCGTTGATCCCTACCGTGTTGGCCGTGATGTACCCGGCCTGGTAATCGACCAGCGGTTCGCACATGGCACCCGGCACTTTCCCCTTGCGATTCTCGTGATCGATGAAACCGTTGTCTTGCATGAACTGGAGCGTCTTGCCATAGGACGGCTTGATCTTCGAATACACGCGGATCATTTTCTCGACCAGCTCGCCTGGCGTGGAATACGGCTTGAGCACGCGGTCATCGAGGTCGACCAGCTTGTCCCATGGCCGCAACACGTCCAGGTGGAGCACATCGGAACGCTCCGCGTTCAATTGCTTGATCAAGGGCAGAACCGATGCCTCGACCGCGTCGTGGAACTTGAAGCAATCGTCCGGCGTGAAATCGAAGCGACCGCGCTTGTGATGGTAGTAGTCCCTGGCATTTTCGAAGCCGGCCTTTTTTGCCTGCTTGGAGCGATTCGAGAGGAGCTTGTCGAACGTCTTGTCACACCACGCGTATTGCGTCGCGAGCCGCTGGTAATAGAGCTTCCATGCTCGTTCCCGCACCGCACGGTCCGGATCGTAGAAAAAGGCACGGAGTTTTGGCAGGGAAAGTTTTTTTCCATCAAAGTTTACTCGCAAGCCGCCAACCTTCCTGGTGTAGGAAAGAACCCGCAAATATTCCGCCGCGATAGGGAGCATACTTGTCTTCTCGCTAACTTCCTTTTCGATGATACGCTTGAGTTGCGCGTGCTCGGGGGGCAAGGCATCGTACGCGGGCTTGTCGTGGATGAACTTGAATACTTTTTTACGGGTCAGATAGGCGGGGAGCGTGACCTTGATCGCTTGGCCTAGAAGGGCCATGGTGCTTATGAAATCTTGCTTGCCGAAAAACGCGGCTGACTTGAGCATGGTGACCGTTTCCACCGCGTCGTAGAGCTCCGTGTATTTCTTGATGAAGGTGATCAAGTCATCCGGTGACGAGATCGGTTCCTTCATGAACCGTTTAAGAGCGGACTTGATTGGCTTCCAGGAATTGCCGCGGATCGACGGGTCGATGTATTCCCGCGGTTTCACGGTTGCCGGTAGCTCGGGTCGTGTCATGATCGGGCGCCGTCAGTTTATTTCTAAGATGATCTGAAGCTTCCCGCTGCGTGCATAAATCGATTTTTGCAAGCACCGCGATGCCACGCCGATTCGGTGCATCAAGCGTCCGGACGCGTTTCATTTTCCACGCGAGGATTTCCCGTGTTCAAGGAAGAGACTTTCGAAACGCTGGTGGTTCACGTTGTTGCCATTCCCGATCGAGATGAAGGTTCCCGTGCCCTGATTTGGATATGCCCCCCAATCACTCAAGGTGCTGTACACGGTCACTTCCTGCAATTGGACAATGCTCTCGTCCAGGGCCACGAGGAGCGTCAACGGGTCGTGCATCATCTTCACCGGGTTCACGTCTTGATCCGGGTCGTCCATGATCGCGGCGATCATCCCGTGTCCCTTGCTCGACTCCGCGATTTTCTGGACGCGGGCATGAAGCTCGGTCGTGTAAAGCACGTGATGGGTCACGTTTCTCGATACAAGCACCTTTCGGGCGATGCGCTTTGTATTAAGCAGTGCAAACGCGCCGTCCCTGCCGGCGTTGAAGTTATATTCGTGCGAAGTGACGGGCTGGTTTATCGACGGGTCACCAACATAGCCACCCATGGAGTATGAACACTCGACCGTGGCTTTCCCCCTCTTCACCCAGTTATTAACGTTCAAGAGCGGCCCGATGGTGACCAATCTCGTGCCCGGGTTATCCCGTGCCAGCGCATCGATGAGCTCCCAGCCTTCCCAGCGCGCCACCGCGAAGGAAACGGGAACGCCTAAATGCCGGCATGTTCTATCATGGAGGCTTGTTATTGAATCGTTCTCATCCTTAGCAAAATCCCGGATGCCCCCGATGGGTATGTCCTCGCGGCCGTGGAACTTCAGTACCGAGCGTATCAAGCCGATCTGGGTGGGATAGCCAGGATCGGCCACGACGCCGAGCAGCTCGATGGCTGGATTTGCAAGGCACAAGTTCAACGCCACGAAATCGTCGGGGTCGAATCCGATGTCGGTTGCAAGGATGATTTTCATGCGGGATCCCCCTCAATGCCAAATATTTCAGGGATGATCGTGTCAATCGATGCGCGCAAAAAATAGCCTTGCATGACGTTGTGTTCTCGATCGTTATTTATTCTGCACTTTGGATCAAAGAAATGAAAAAAAAGGGAATGGAGTTACTCCACGCGATCATTCCGGGCTGGTTTTTTGCTCGAATGCTTTCGCTGCTCTCGAGGATTTGTCCTTGATGTACTTCTTGAAGTACTCGAAATCACGGGCCTGAAGTTCATCTTCCAAGACCTTCATGTTCTTGGCCATTTCATCCCGCTCCTTCTTGACGGCATCCAATTCCTTCAATTTCGCGTTTGCCTTGTCCAAGGCGGATTGCAGCTCCTTCACTTTCCCCTCGAGCGATGCTATCCGTCCTTCAAGGTTCGCCTGGAGCTTGTTTTTATCGTCGATGAGGCCTTTCATGTCCTTGTCCTTTCCACCGATCGTCGACTCCATTGAAACCTTTATGCCGTCGATCTTGCCAGTCATCGTTGAAATGGTTTGGTTCAACGAGGCGATGTTCTGGTTCAACGAGGCGATTGTGCCTTCTTGACTCGTGATTTTCGCCCGCATCTCTAATAAAACCGTGCCGGGAACCTTATGCGCTTTGTCCTTTTTTGCGTCGACCTTAAGCCAGTCTATGCCCATTGGAGTTCACCTTTCACTTCTTATTGCATGCTAGGCATTTATAAAGCAACCGCCCAGACCTATTGCCCGGCGGATTTTCCCTTGCAATAGAAACCATTTTTAGCCGGGAGCGACGATAAGGCTCGCGAATGAAGTCAAAGATTGTCCAAAGTTTTACGAACTGTTAATTAACCCTAAGGTGTATTTAAATCATCACCTATCGATTTGAATTCGTGGCCCGCGTTGTTCAAAAAAAGACGTCTGAAAAAGGAATTCGACACGGCCGTCGCCGAGGGGAATGATGCAAAGATCGAGCAGCTGGTGAAGGAAAACCCGTGGCTGCAAGACTATGTCGAGGAAGGCGACGACACGGACGTGAATGTCAAGCGCGTGTGTGCAGCGATCGGCGTTATGGAAGATGAACTGAATGCGCCCGCTTCATTGGATGACATCGTGCATTCGCTGGAGCAAGATTTCAAGGTTAGCATGTCACGGTCGCAGGTCGAGAGCACGTGCCTGGACCTCGAAACTAAGGGATACATCAAGAGCCAGGATCAAGGCTTCACGCTCACGGTCGAGGGGAGTCGCATCTGCGATAATTACTTGAACAAGCAGGCCAACGAGTTGCTCGGGAGCCTTCCGGGCGAGTAACCAACCAGATCACCAAACAAGTCATTAAATCAAGCATGATGGTTCGCATGGTAGATAAAACATGTTCGGAATGTGGCGGGACACAGTTCCGCATGGTCGTCGACGCGTGGATGAAGCGGACGTTTTCGTTCGTCGAAAAAGCGCCCGGATTGCAGATGTGCACGAAATGCGGTGCTAAATTTTATCAATGTCCAAAATGCGGGGCGCTAATCACGCGGGTGCATCCTGCTCTCGAAGCATGGGAAGTTACTTCCAAGTGTGCAAATTGCGGTTTTGTGAATCCTGACGTCCGGGCTTGGGACGGGACTTCGGCTAACCCAAATAAGTTGTAATTGGCCGTTACGTTAGAATTATAGAAGCTGTTTCGATTTTCTTTTTTCTCCTTGATTGGATATTCATTATGACTGGAAATAATTGCGATAAATGCGATGGCACCACATTTCGGTATCAGAGCGGCAGCATCTTGAAATAGAAGCTCCCGTTCATCAAAGGGTCGTTGTTATTATGCGAGAAATGCGGTGCAAAATACCTTCCTTGTGATTGCGGCGCGCTGTTCACGCGGGTAAGAATTTATTCTCATTCTCCTTTTTTTAAGAAAGGGAGAAGCGAATATGCACTATTCCTTGATGATATAGAAAAATTGATAAATCGGAGAATTTATCCTAAAATTAATTGTTTTTCATTTGAGAACTAAGTATCTTTTTTCCCTTTTGCAGGGTACATATTATGACAGGAAATACATGTGACGAATGCGGTGGCATAACGTTCCGGTACCAGAACGATAGCATCTTGAAAAGGAAGCTCCCGTTCGTCAAAGGATCGTTGTTATTATGCGAGAAATGCGGCGCGAAATACCTTCCTTGTGATTGCGGCGCGCTGTTCACGCGGGTGCATCTCACGATTGACGTCGAAGGAATGCGTTCAGAGTGCCCGAAATGCGGGAAAAAAAACCCGGAGATCGAGGCATTCATCCAGCGTGGTGGCCCGGAGGGCTATCAATAACTCGTTCGTTAACGTTTCCCTCGCGATCCCCAGAATCTCGTGACATGAATCGACGCGCTTGGTATTAATTGTAGGACCACTTCACTTACTTAACTTAAAAAGACCTTTAACCAAAGGACCTACAACATCATCGACTTGGTCAGGATGCCTGGTTTCATCAACAAAGCCCTTTACTATTTTTATCAGCGCCGGTTGAAGAAGGAAATCAAGGATGGCCCTATGCCAAATCATATCGGCGTGATCCTCGACGGCAACCGCCGGTTCGCAAAAAAATATGGGATGGATGCGAATTGGGGCCATATGATGGGATACGAGAAGGTCCGTGACATGCTTGATTGGTGCCTCGAGCTCAAGATCAAGAACTTGACCTTGTTCGTTCTCTCCACGGAAAACTTCCAACGGCCACCAGAGGAAGTGAAAGGCTTGTTCGGGCTCATATTGAAAGCCTGCGAGGAGATCAAGAACGATCCGCGCATCCACCAAAACCGCGTGAAGCTCAAGGCTATAGGGCGGTTGACTCTCCTGCCAAAAAACATCCAGGACGCGATCACTGACCTGGAAAACGCGACCAAGGATTATGATGACTTGCACCTCAACGTGGCGGTTGCCTACGGCGGCAGGGCAGAAATTATCGATAGTATCAAGGAAATTGCGCGCCAAGTAAAAGATAACAAGATCAACATCGATGATATAAGCGATGAGACTGTCCAGCAGCATCTATACAAGCAAGGCCCCGATCCGGACATGATCATCCGCACGTCGGGCGAGAAACGGCTGTCTGGATTCTTGCTGTGGCAATCCGCCTATTCGGAACTGTATTTCGAGGACGCGTATTTTCCCGAATACCGCAAGATCGATTTCTGGCGTGCCGTCAGGGCATTCCAGAAGCGGGAGCGCCGTTACGGCACGTGATATCTTGCTTTCGTGCCTTCTTCTCACTTGAATTTCTCGTTCAAGTACTCGTTGAATCGCTTGATGAAGCCCCCCAGGTCGACGTAGTACCCGATCCGTTCGGTCATCGTGATGGCATTCCCGTTCACCTTGATCAAGCCCATGTTCTCCAGCTCCTTCAGATCTTGCGTCACGTCCTTGACATTGCGCAGTTTTTTCACGCGCTCGACCGTGGCTGGTTCCTCGTCGGTGGTCGTGGCGATGATGATGGCGACCAGCGTCGACGCGAGCCGCGTCCGGCCCTGGAACGGGTTGACGCGTGCATTCTCCACCACGTCCCCGGTGCACGACAAGAACCAATGCCCGTCGAGCGCGTTTCTCTCGACCTTCAACCCGAACATTTCCACGTTGCGCGAGTATGCATCGAGCAACCGGTAAAGTTTTTCACGGCCGCTCTCGCCTTCCAAGCCGAGGCTTTTCATCAAGGCATCGTCGCTCGCGCCGATCACTTCCCCGCGCCGGGACAGCATGAAGGAGATCACCTTGAACTCGTTCATGCAGGACGCCTCCAGAGCCGAATTTTCGGGTTCGTTGCTGCGTCCTTATCATCGTTCAAGATCAAGTCCCCGTCCTGGATCAAGTGTAGCACGTGGATGAACGCCTTCATGCGATCGTAATCGTTGTCATGTTCGAGATAATCCAAGATCTTCGCGAGCGGGACATTTTTTTGCTGGCCGAGCTTGTCGTGATGCTGCAACAATTCAAGAATGGACGCCCTTTCTTGAAAGAAGTTTTGTTGCTCGACAACAAAATTAAAATCCACGTGGACGCTCTTGTCGTCATCAACGACTTCGCAAACCGGGATTGCACGTCGCTCCTTTCCAAGGTTATCCACGATTTCTTGCATAAAAGGTTCCGACATGGTCGTGAGCTCGACCACGTCGTGCCACG
>JAUQYW010000147.1 GCA_030587525.1 Candidatus Sigynarchaeota archaeon
AGCGTGCGAATCATCAGCAGAGCACGAAGTCCCTCCAGATCATCGTGACTCAAGTTTCCACGAGCCTCAATTTATACTTGAATACCACAGCAAACTCGAGCATCCAGGTCAAGTATGGCCAATTCATCAATGTATCGGCCCAGTATCGAAACATCATCGACAGCGTATACATCACGGATCCATTAACGACCGTGACAGTGACTGGTGGCTCGCTTGGCATTATATCGTGGACGCTCGCCGCGGTTGGAAGCTATTGGCAATATAATCTTGATTCGAGACTGCTCGGCACGCCCACGAGCTATACCATGACGATTTCTGCAAGCCTCGCGAATTACACGATCTCGCCTAAGGTGTTCACGATCCAGGTGATCGAGGTGCCAACGACGATGATTAACGTCAACGGAAGCGCGATAACGGTTATGTGGCGCTCGATCTTCAGGATATACGTGGCATACCGGACATATACCGGCACCGCGGTTCCGGGAGCGATTATGAGCACGACCACGGCAAACGTGGGTACCGGGTTTAACACAACTCATTATTGGGCGGAGTTCAACGCAACAGCCTTCGGATCTATCCAGGTACACAACCTCGGGATTTCGCTCTCGCGTGCCAACTACACGGGGCAATCGGTCACGATTAGTGTCGACGTGCGGGCAATCACGACAACGGCACAAACGTTCCAGAGCGCGGGCAATGCAGCGACCGATTTCTCGGTGTATTGGCTAAACACGATCGACGTGATCGTTCAATACACGGACACCGTCCACGCCGTGAATATCACGAGCACAACGATTTCTGCTGGTATATATAATGGTGCCATCGTGTCGAACACGTATGCATCGGGAAATTACACGCTGCGGTTCAGCTCGACGCTGCTTGGCAATCCTGGCGTATATGTCATTTCGTTGTCGATCAGCCGGGCAACCTTCGAGTCGAAGATCATCGTGATAACCATCCAGGTAAATGAACCAACGACGAGCTTGATCGTGACGGACGTGAACGGGAATTCCTTGAGCGGCGCCTCGGTTAGCTGGGGCGAGCCTTTCGTGTTCGTGGCACGCTTGTGGGATTCTGTCCATAGTGCGAACATCACTGGCTGGACAGCGAGCTTCAGCCGTCCCCCAATTGGCAACGTGGTCTCCGGCCCGAACCGAACCATCACGTACAACTGGTTAACGCCTGGTATTTACACCATAACGGTCACCGGCGTTCTCGATCCCTACCCCTCGGCATCCGCGGCCATCACCTTGGTCGTGAACACGATCACGACGGAATTGCGATCTTATGCTTACAACGGTGGCTTGAGCGACACGTTCACCTCATCATGGGGCAGCACGATCAACGTGACCCTGCAATATCGCAACACCTTCAACAGCACGATTATCAACCCAGCACTGGCGTCGATCACCACCACGTCCGCGAGCAAGGTCATCAGCACCGTGCAGAATGTGCAGAACAAGACGTTCTTATTCAACGCGAGCCTTTTCGTCCCCGGCGTATACACGATCAACTTCGAGGCATCACGAACGAATTACAACTACGATTCGGTCGCGATCACGTTCACGGTCACGAGCTTGAACACGACGTTGGAAACCTACGAGGTTCTGAGCAATGTCGTCTCCCATTCATTCGTGGCTACGTGGGGAACATTGGTGAGCTTCGACGTCGCCTTTAACCAGACCGGCACGCAAGTTGCATACGCGCGGGTTCCAGGCGTCATTTCGGCCGCGCCGGCATGGACAAGCAGCGCTAACTCGCCCGTCGGTGGAAAGCTACGGGTCACCTACGACACGTCGCTCTTCGCCGCGCCCAGCATCAATTCGATCACGATAACTGCCCAGTACCAGAACCGGACTATCCGTTCGATCTCGGTCACGCTCACGATCAACACCGTGTCGACTCGCATCTCCACGTTCAACGCGGTGAATGTAAACACGACGAGTTTTAACGTGTTCTGGAACGAGAATGTTGCCATCGACGTGATGTACCAGACCATCTCGGGCACGAACATCACCACGCTCCCGGCGACCATCATCACAACGACACCCCTGGTGCCTGCATCGATGGTTGATTCCCTCATCTACCCGGGTCGCAAGACGCTCACCTTCTCGACCAGCACCCTTACGGCCCAGACCTACCAGGTTACGATCACGGCAAGACTCCAGAACTACACGGCATCGTCGATTTACATTTTGATCAACGTGCAAACACGCACGACGAATGCGACCGTGCACAGCACATCCGGGCCTGAACAATACTCGTTCAACGTGTATTACGGGGATATGCTAAACGTGGATGTCCGATATTATGATATGCTTAACGGAACCAGCATCTCCAACGCAGGCGGCGCAACTATAAGCTCCACGCCAGCCGAATCGGCCAACGGTGCGAATGGGATCTATCGCAGGTTAACCTACAACACGGCTTCGTTCACCCTCGGCCTCCACATGGTCTTGATCTCTTGTTCACGGGGTGCCCGGTATGCAGAAGCGCAAGTCGTTATCTTTATCACGGTGCAAGCAGTACCAACTCGCGTGTCGATATTCAATGCCACGAGCGGCGCACCTTCGACCGCCTTCAAAGCCACGTGGAACACGCTGTTCCAGGTTTCGGTCGCCTTCGATCGCACATACGCACCTGTTGGACCGCTACCTGGTGCAACTTTTGTCGTAAACGTCCCGTACCAGTCTGTTTCCTATGCAGCTGGTCGGTATCTGTTCACGTTCAATTCGTCGCGCATTGGCAGCCCGGACATATACAGCATCACGTTCACGGCGAGCTTGGCGAATTATGTCACGAGCGCGAACTCCTCGACTCTTGAAGTATTGCGCGTGAGCACGGTGCTTCAATCTTATGCGCAAGGTGGTGGTTTGAAGGCCCAGTTTTCAATCGAGTGGGGTAAGATCCTCACGTTCACCGGACGATATCATCTGGCACTCTCCCCGTTCACGGCTTTGCATCCGACGAGTATGACCCCGCTCAACTTCCCGGGTAGCATTATCCTCGGAAACGTGGGTAATGGCGAAAACATCACGTTCTCGATGAATTCAAGTTCGTTCGGCGGAACGGGCATTTTCACGTCAACATTCATCATGTCGCGCACGAATTACACCGAGAACTCGATGCAGGTCACGATTGAGGTTGTGGCACTTGATTCACGAGTAAACTTGCTTATTAACTCGACATCGAGCCCGAGCTTAACGAATATAACGGTTTCTCGTCAATACTACGTGCCATTCGAGAACCTCATTACGATCCGGGTGCAATACCTCACGCAACTCGGTTCAATGCCGATTTCGAATGCACGGGTTATGGTGCGGTTCATCGAGCGCTCGATAAACTGGACGAACTATCCGGGCGGCAACAACACGATCTCAAACAAGAGCAATGGCCAATATGATCTGACGCTCAACACGCTGGACGATCTCGGCGATTTCGGCCAATACTCGTTCGTCGTCGTCATATCCAAGCAGAATTACACGATGGAGAGCGAGCCGTTCTACGTGTACCCGATCAAGCTGCAAACCAAGCTCGATATCTTCACGAGCACATGGGCAAATGTCACTAATGGCCAGAAGTTCACGGTCAATTTTACCAAGTCCCTCGTGCTGTATTGCGCGTTGTGGGACATTTCCAAGAGTAAATACATCAACACGACCTATGGTGTCGTTTTCACGGCAGTCATGAAGGGAGTCACGTATACACCTGTCACGATCTACACGAACGGCACGGCACTGTTCCGGTTCAACACGTCGGCGATCAACGTGGATGTCGGCACGTCAAACTTCATCTCGTTCACGGGTTCCGCGGGCATCTACAACCCGTCTGGTGGCTCCGTGAACCTCGAAGTGCTGACGGTCCCAACTCTCGCGCGGGCGTTCAACTCGACAACTGGCAGTTCCGTGATTCAAGGCAGCACGATCCCGCTGTATTACACGCGGAATTTCACGATCGATGTGAGCTACACGGATATCTTGAACAGCGCCAATATCACGAACCTCAACACAGGCGCGAGGATCTACGCGAAGGTATATGCCCAGGAAATCAACGCGACGTGGGTCGGTGGCGGGAAATGGCGCATCTTGTTCGACAGCAACACGATGCCGGTCACGACCGGTTCGATCCCGCAGATCACGATTTACGGGACTTACGTGAATTACACGACGGCAACGTTCCTGTTCAACTTGTGGTTGCGGGAAATCAACACGACGATCACCGTGTACAACGATCTCCGCCCATACGGTGGCAACCTCGTAAAGATCAATGACTCGATCGAGGTGAACTGGTCCGATTCCGTGACTTTGGTTGTTTATTACAACAACACGCTCACGAACTTGCCAATCGGCACGTGGGGGTCTCCCTCGACGTACCCGCTCGTTCAAGCTACCTTCGGCATCAGCCCCGTCTACACAAACACCGGGCTTTTCTCGCCGGCACTTTACTCACAAGTCGATATCGACAGCTCATGGTTGCGTGGCGGCAACACCCACACGATCATCGTGACCGGCAACAAGCAAAACTTCATCGGTGCCGAATTCCGGTTCAACCTCGTCGTGAAAGAGGTGCCGACGCGGCTCTATGTCATGAATGATTCTGGATACCTCACCGAGGGCCAAACCGTGCAAATCTATTATGGCGACACGCTGCACTTGAACGCATCCTACCAGAACTTGATCACGGGTGCAAATGTTTCCATTGCAGGCCCAACCATTCGTGCGGTGATCCTCGGTACCGCGATCAACGCCGTGAACTTGTTTAACGGCAACTGGTCCATTGATATCAACACGGGCATCATCGTTGGCTTGCGCTCAGGTTCCACCCCTCAGATCGTGGTCACGGCGACATACTTGAACCACTCGCAGGCCACGTTTAGCTTCAACATGCAAGTGCTCGACATCCCGACCGATCTGATCATTCCCACTCAGTTCCAGAGCGTTGTGCAATTCATCTGGGGACAAGCATTCGCATTCTCGGTGAAATACAACGACACGCACAACAATCTCCTGATCAACGGCAGCCTGGTGTCCAATTACCCGTCAATGTCCATAACGTTCAACGGTTCTGACTACATGCTAGTATTCAACACGACGTCGATCGGGGCCCCGGGAATCTACCGAATCACGCTAACCGCGAGCAAGCAGAACTACGCCTCGGCCAGTTACACGATCACGGTGCAGATTCTTGAGGTGCCGACCAACATGGTGGTACTCTTCAACGGATTGACCTTTATCCAAGTCTCGCTGAAACAAAACCTCACGATCGCGGTGAATTACACGCGTTCAAGCGACGGATCACCGGTCCAGGGTGCGCTGGTAACATTGAGCTTTACGAATGATACAAGCGGCACGTTGCTTCCCTACACGCTCATATACGTCTCGGGGTTGTACGTGACTACCATACCGCTCGATCTGGCGACGTTCTATGCACAGCCTAAGTTCATGATCGTCCAGGCATTCCGCGCGAATTACACCATAGGTAAAAGCAACCCTGTCGTTGATCTCCGGCCAATCGAGATCATCGGTCACCAGAACCAGAATCTCGATGATCCAGCTCAAACGCTCATCACTGGGCTCGTTCCAGGTTCGACGATCACCTTCGACTTCCAGCTGTTCGATAACTCCACGGATCTCGGGTGGTTGAACGCGAGCCAGCTCGTTATCAATATCACGTGCGCGGAACTGCACATCTATAACCAGCAAATGGGATATGTCGGAAACGGCACGTTCCGGGACACGATCGAGTTGCCATCAGGCTACGATAAGACATACACGATTATCTTGGACGTCTACGCGCCTGGCGAGCTCACCCGGCAATTCCGGTTCCAGAACACGTACACGTATCGGTTCCAGACCGAGACTTACACGGGCAGCGTGATACCTGAATGGGTGTTCTACCTGATCCTTGCAGCGCTCATCGGCGTCGTGATCTACTTCGTGCTGTACCAGGTACGGTTCAAGTACCCGCCAATCGTCCGCAAGATCCACGATCTCCAGCGGAACGTGCGTCGTGGTCGGGCTGCTGCGAAGATTGCACCGCAGCGCGTCGCATCGCGCGAGGAAGGCATTTACAGCGAGTTTGCCAAGATCCTCGATGAATACAGTTTCTTGGCAACCCATGCCAAGGCAATGGGCGCGAAGGCCAAGGAGGCCAAGGCCAAGAAAGGCTACGTCGCTCCGGAAGAAGACACGCTCGCCAAGGAATTTGACCTGGCACCCAAGGAGAAGGTCATCGAGATCAAGTCCGTTGCACCTGCCATCTTCCCGAAGGAAGGCCCGAAGAAATACACGGAGTTGCCGAGTATTCCAGCTCCGGCGGCCACGCCCGCTCTTCCGGCGATACCGAAACCTGCAGCTCCCGTCGTTTCCGTTCCCTTTGCTCCGGCAGTTCCGAAGCCGGCGGCTCCAGCAATTCCTGGCCCCGTCACTCCGGCAATGCCGAAGATTCCGGCCATACCAGAAGTGCCTGGCACGAAGAAAGTGGCCTCCATCGCGGCATTGCCCAAGCCCGCGGCGAAGCCATTGCCAACGAAGCCGGGCGCAGCGCCCGAAGGCGAAGGCCAAGAAGGGCTCTACGGCGAGCTGGTCAAGCTGGAACAGAAGAAGTACAAGGCCCAGCGGTCGCTGCGCGACTTGAAGGCCAAGAAGGACAAGGGTATCTTGACCGACGAGGAGTTCCAGCAATACCAGGTCAAGTTCGAGGAAGCGCTCGAGAAGATCAACGAGAAGATCGCCGAGATCCGGCGTAAGTTGGTCAATTTCTAAAATCTTTTTTTTCTTTCTGATTTTTAACTCCTTTAAGCGTTTCTAAAGCCTAGATGAAATTAGGTAAAACATACTAAAGATCCTTAAGTTAATGAAAGAAAATAAAAAGAAGACCAAAAATTCCTTTAGATTTTTGCCAAGAACGTCTTGATCTCGTGTGGCTTTGCCGCGTAGGATATCCCGGTAATCAAGCCCGACGCGTCCTTTTCGAGCTTCACGTCTTGCTTGCCGAGCGGTCGTTCGAGAATGTCGGTCTCCACGACGGACTTGAACTTCCATACCTGGTGGAGGTGGATCGAGACCTTTCCACCGAACCCTGAACTCTCAACGACGCGAAAGATGATTCCGACCTTATCCTCGGCACCCTTGATCGCGCCGATTTCGGCATTCGTGCCATCGGTCCACGCGAGCTTGCTATTGGCAATCTCCAGCTTGAAGCCTGCGGGAATAGGCATCGATGTGTGTCCATCGTTGAACCAATGCGCGATCGCAGGAATGAACGGGGTGGATTTTTCCCAGGAACCTTCATGCGGTACGACGATGTAGCGGATCAGCTGCGGGCCGAGGTCCGAATGTTCGGGCTGGTGATCCTTCGTGGCCTTGAACCGGTCTTGTCGTTCCTTGTTGACCCATGCCTCGCCCGCGGCGGTCGGGTAGAATGGCCCGCGGATCAAGGTCAAGCCAATCCGGTTGTCTTTCGTGTCGTGGCCGTAGCGGCCGTTATTGATGAAAGCTATGCCATACTTCGCGTCCTTGGATGGCACATCGACCCATGTCTGGTTGTAATTTTCCCACCGTGGCACGTCGTGGTTTGCCGTCGGGTTGGCCTTGCGCTTGATCGTGCCATACGGCACCTCGGAGGTGATTTGATCTCCCATGGAAGCCAACTGAAAATCGAGCTTGGCCGTGCACTCGCACGTGTGCCAATCGATGAGGAACTCGATGTAAATGCCCGGGGCGTCCTTGATGATCGACACGCGCTGGAGCACCTTCGACTTGCCGTTTTCCTTGGCCTCGCTGCCGTCGTTGAAGATCTCGCGCTCGATTTCCACGGTCCACCGCACCGGCCCCGATTCCACAATGGAAACCCGTGATGGCGGGGGGAGATCGATTCCCATGGTCCGGTATCCCGGTGAAATGTTCCATGCTTGTTCCGAGACGTGCCAATCGAAATAGGCATTCAGCTGGATGCCCGGCGTCGCGAGCAATTCTTGCTTGAGCGGCTTGAACAAGATCGAGGTCACGTTACCCGATGCCTTGCTCATCTTGATGGCATACAATTCGTTCTCCAAGAGCACGTCGTCTTTCGCCGTTTCTGCCTTGGCTATGCCGTCCCTGCTCAGTTTGGCGTTTCCTGCATACATGATAAGGTTGAACGAGTGCTGCGGGGCGGATAACTTGAGCAGCATGCGACGCGGGCGCGAGACGAACAGCGGATCAAGGCCGAAAGAATCGGCTTCGACGAGCTGCACGGGCACGGTTTCACCGTTGACCGTGGCGGTCTTCGGGACGGTCTTTCCAAAAAAACTGATCTCCGCGAGGACATCCTTGATATCGAAACCCGTACTGTTGAATAAGACCGTGTTCTCGTCCATTGGCAATTCCTTTGACGGTTTTGATGCTGATTTCTTGCCAAGTAGCGCGTTCCAGGCTTCTATCCTGACGTCTTCCATGTTATTCTTGGCGTATTCCCAAAAATCATAGACATCATCGTATACTTCGGGAATGCTCGAGCCCGGGAGCACGTCGTGGAACTGGTTGAGCGCTAACAGTTTCCAAGACTCGCGAAGCTTGTCCATCCATGGCGTGCTGTCTATTCCCTTCACTGCAGCAATAGCGGATACAAGCTTCTCGTACGTGCAGAGCTTCCATTCGAGATAGCGATTCATGCGCTTGACGAGCAAGTGCGTCGTGAGCGTGCCCCTGTGGTACTCGTAATACAGCTCATCGGTCCACACGGGCAGCCTGCTGCGGTACTTTTCCATGACCTTGGTGAAATAATCGGTCACGTTCATCCATGCCGCCTTGCCTTGCTCGACGAGGAGTTCCATGATGGCAACTTCTTCGCCCGTCGGGCCATGCCCACCATCGCCTTTTCCAATAGACATGCCGATCTCGGGAATATCGTCGGAATATACATCCATAGCTTCTGGCTTGTCGACGCTGTAATCCGCCCGCAATTTCTTGCCTGGCTTGAGCAAGCGGCGCGTCGGGTCGAACTTCTCGTGGCGCGACATGGAGCCATACCCGCCGGGGCTCAAGTATGCGAATACTTGCGAGCCATCGGGGGATTCCCACAAGAAATTCACGAACGGGAACTGGGAATACGAGTTGCCGCAGAGTTTCGTCGTGTGGAAGTAGTGCGAACCGCTCTTGAGGAGGATCTGGGGGAGCGTGCTGGCGAAGCCGAAGCTGTCGGGCACCCATTCCACGTCCGACGTCTTGCCAAAATGCTCGAGGTAGAATCGCTGGCCGTAGAGCCGCTGGCGACAGAACGCCTCGCCGCTCGGCAAGTGGCAGTCCGGTTCGACCCACATGCCGCCGACCAAGTCGAAGGATCCCGCCTTGACCGCGGCTTTGATGTCCTCGAAGAGCTTCGGGTCCTCGTGGCGTATCCAGTCGAGCAAGACGGGTTGCGACGCCGCGAAAGCGTAGTTCTTAACGTTTTTAGCATGCCACACGGCTTTTTTATACGTGACAATAGCTTTCCGGAACGTTTGCCAGTAGCGCCACTTCCATGCCACGTCGATGTGGCTCTGGCCGCAGATGAAATACTTGCGCTTGGAAAAATCGATGCCTTTCCATTGAGGTTCCATCCAGTCCTTGACGTGCTTCTTGAAATCGTCCTCGAAGCGTTCTTCCTTGAGCCACGCTTCCGGATCGTCTGGGTCTGGTTCCACGTAGTCGTTAAACTCGGCTTTCAAGTTGCGGGGATTGCCCGAGTATGCTCCCTTCTCGCGATGCAAGGGGAAGAAATCCTTGAGATATTTGACCATATTTTTTCACTTGAATATCGGATGATCAAGGATGCTCGGTAGAATATTTAACCCGATGGTTCGCTGCGTGAATATGATATCGCAAATGACGATCCTCTGCATCGACCTACGGAAAATGTTCTAAGAAAGATCCGGCACAATCTTGAAACCTGGATCGTCCAATAAATTGGAGATGCACCCGAAAGTCTATCAATCTTTGTGTAATTTAGGAAAAACTAAGAACTGGTGGTATGCCAGGTTGTTATGCACCAAAAAGAGACACATTTTACCTACAACCTCAATATTTTTTCCTTCAGCTTTGAATCGTCCTTGCCGAGCACTCGGGTGAAAAGCTGTTTTTCTTGCTCGATGTCAAATAGTCTCGTTATCCTTCTAAGGTGCGCCTCTTCGACCAGGTCCCAGATCGATGTGCCGGAAATCTCTGCAGCACGCTCCATCGTTTCTCCTTTCTGATAAAGCGTGATCCCGATTTCTAGACGAGTCCGAGGCATACCTTCTTCTATGATTTTGCGAACCACGGTCGCCCGATCAACCCCAAGCAACTTTGCGAGTTGATCCAGTTCTAAAACCACATTTTTGTCCACACGGATGGAAATACTTGAAGACATTGTTACATTATCAGCTCCTTGACTTTTTTCACGAAATCGATATCCTCGTACGAAGGATCAGCGTATTTTAATAAAATACACCCCGGGGGGCTGCAATTCACGCGTATTTATTTGAGACTTATGTCTCTTTCCCGAATGCAATGATTATACGAGTCGAGTCAACATTCGGCGCGATCCGATCCAGCAACCTCAAGATTTCTCGATCTTCCGTTGCCTTCCGAACCGAAACGTCACCGATCTGGTGCTTGCACGCGTTCAGACGGCTTTGCGCCACGCGTCGCACCTCGCTCTTTATGATGACATCTTGTTGCTTGAAGTCGCCGGTGTATTTTCCCTCGATCGCCATCTTGTTCACTCCCGCCGCGAGGGCACGGAGCGTGTTCGTGGCTTTCAACATATCGTCGTTGTCGATCGCGTGTTTCAGGACGTCGAACTGCTTCACGATGGATTCGCGTTCGAGCAACGACGACGGGCGACACTTGGCGTACTCATCGACCAGCAACTTCAAGGCGGTGGTCGAACCCAGCGATGCGTGCATGCGGTGAACGTTGGCGAGCTGGACTTCGATGGCCGCTCGCTGCTGGCGCGACGCTGGCTGATGCGACTGGAGCATCGATGCATTGAGACTGGTGATCAAGGTCTGGAGCCGCGTGATGGCCGTCCGATAGCGTTTCCGACCGACTGTGATTCTGCCCGTGATGGCAACTGCCACGATGGCTCCCGCGGCACCGAGCGCGGCGAGGGTGCTGATTAGCGGGTTGTTCAACGGTGAGAGTGGGTTTATCACTATCACGAACCGTGGCGTCGTACTAGAGTTGAAACGCCCGTCATCGCACGTGAATTGGTAACTATGATTACCCAAGCCAAGCATCGTCGTGAACGTGAAATCGCAGCCATCCGTGTAATTTACATCACCCGGAAACGTTTTTGCCAAGGCGTGAACTTTACTATCGATGAGGAGACCGATGTGAGCAGGGGGATTGTTGTCTGCATCTGTGTATCGTATCGAGAAGGTGAAAGATGTCTGGGTGGTGCCATGCAAAGGTTCCGCAGTAAGCTGCGATAAAACGGGGCAGAAATTGTTCGTCACTAAAATGAAGGTAAACGGAGGCGACCAGTTTCCAGCGTAGATCCCGCTTGCGATACCAACACGCCAGTAATACTTATTCGTGGAAAAATTTATTTGAACATTTAAATCGGTCGTTAAACTGGAGCTCAAGATATTCATGACTTCAAGATTGAGGGTCGAAAAATCTTGAAATGTTGAAATTTGGAGCGTATAATTCACAAACCCATCAATGTCTCCCAAGAAATTCCAGGCGAAAACATTCTCTCCGGCCAATATACAGGTCGCGTTGACAGGATTTCGCAATTCCAGGAAAAATGTCCTGTTAACCGGGGTGCATTCAAGCCCGTCCCATTTTAACAAGAGGAGATCTCCAGCCGTATTACCGAAGCTCGATGTGTATCCACAAGTATATATTGCCGAACCGTTACCCCACACGGAAATACTCCTATCCGTGCCAGTTCCACCCCAACTGCAATTGTAGACAAAATTTCCCTCGTTATCCCATTTTAAAAGCAAGAGATGATCATGATGATCGCTGTAATTGTAGGCATATCCACTTACATAAATAGACATTTCATCGCACCAGAGTGAATTTCCCTTTTCTGAATATAAACTACCCCACGTGCGATTCCAGACAAAGTTTCCTGCAGAATCCCACTTGATTAATGCAATTTCACCAGAGAGGTAATCTATAGCTATAGATCCGCACGTGTAGATGTATGTGCCATCACCGAAGACTGAATGACCATACGTAGAACTCGTCCCCCCCCACGTGCGATTCCATATTTGGCCTCCTACAGCATTCCATTTTATCAACAATAGGTTTTGACCCCCATTTCCAGTATTATGTCCACAAGTATAAATGGATGTCTCATCACCCCACATCGCAAGAAAGCTGCAATCGCCGCGAGTGCGGTTCCAGACTTGATTTCCCGTTGGGTCCCATTTGATCAACACGCCATCATACCCATCATACATTCCGCTGTAACCACAAGTGTAGATCGCTGTGCTATCGCACCAGACTGATACTCCATGATCGTAATCTGTCCCTCCCCACGTTCGGTTCCAGACCTGGTTCCCTGCGGTATCCCACTTGACCAGCACTATGTCGACGCCTCCCGCGCCGAAACTATACGTGTATCCGCACGTGTAAATGGAGGTACCTTCACCACAAACAGCAACTCCATAATCATCTAACGTCCCTCCCCACGTTCGGTTCCAGACCTGGTTCCCTACCATATCCCATTTAACCAATAATAGGTCTTCGCATCCATCCCCGAAGCTGGACGTATCACCACACGTATAAACGAATTCTCCATCACTCCAAACCGAGTTACCTTCAGTAGAATGCATTCCACCCCATGTTCGATTATCAGAGACCTTGAATTGCGGTATGCACGTAAAATTCAACATTTCAAGGTTAAGCGATGAGTTAAAGACACCATCGATACAGCTAAACTTATACGCGTGAATCCCAAGTGCAAGATATATAGTCCGGCTATACACGCAGCCGTCTATATAATTCAGATCGGTGGCATTTTGCTTGGTCATGGTGTAATTCTCAGCATCAAGAGTGAGCACAACGTCGCTTGGTTCATTATTATCGTAATCCGAATAAACAACAGAAAAAGAAAGTGATTGCTCTGGATCGAACCCTTTGGCCAATTCTACCTTTGGGCTAGTCAATATTGGCACGTTCACGTTAGATGCAGAAACCGTGATGTTGCGGGCTGGAGTCCTGGCTAAAAATCGTCGGTCTTCTGCTTCGATCCACCACGAGTGATTTCCTGGTGGAAGGAATCTAGAATGTCGGTAGATACAGCCATCCACATAATTCTGATCGCTTTGGTTTTGTTTTTCCATGAGTAAAGGTACACCATCGAGGAGCAGAGATACGTGAACTGGCGTGTTGTTATCCTGGTCTGCATACTGTACCGAAAAATTGAATAAGGTTTGTTGGGAACCAGTCGATGGGTTGACTCGGTCATAGCTCAAGGCCGGTGCAAAAAATCCTGGATCGTGGAAGTTCATTGGATCGGTGAAATTAACGATTTCATCGCCATCGGTGATTCCATCTCCATCAGAATCATTTAGGATTGGATTCGTTCCAAGAGAAATCTCCATGCTGTTAGGAATGCCGTCACGGTCAGAATCAATATATGCATTCGTATAAAGGAGAGAACCAGCTATGCAAGGCCATGGAGGAAGGCTTGCCCATGAAGGTCCAGTTAGCTGTATACACTCGATGTCCGAATTAGAGTATTTACCATACCAACGGATGACTACCACAATCAATTCAAAGAATCTGTCTGCATTCACATCATCTATTGCAAGACCCACGATTTCTGGTTCATCGTCTTGTGAAGGGAGATATGTCCAAATAATATTGTTTAACTTTCCATCAATTACTTCGATAAATTCATAGGATGAAATACAAACGTCAAAATTGCAATCGTTGTTTATGTCTGCTAATTGAAGCACGACATTATTGTACGTCGATGCAGATTTCCAGATTAACCCACCAGTTCTTGCTGAAAAGCAATAAATGCTTCCACTAGCAGCTCTCGGAGGCGATACAATCACTTCAAGCTGGCCATCTTGATTAACGTCCCCAATAACGGCATTTTCGATTTGGGTCAATGTTGGCTGCGTTTGCCATCGAACGCTTCCATTCGTCCCGTACA
>JAUQYW010000186.1 GCA_030587525.1 Candidatus Sigynarchaeota archaeon
TCCGCGGCGCGTTTCTCGGCTTCGATGCGCGCGCTCGTCGCGAGCTCGGGCCTGGGACCAGCAGGCTCCGCTGTAACAGCATATGCTGAGGGGCGGGATGGACGCTCGACCGCTGGCGTCAAGGGGCGGGAGGAGGCTGGTGCACTTGCCGGCGCGCCCTTCTTGATCGCCTCGGTTGCCATGGTCTCCTTGATGCCGGCCGGGATATCTCCCTTGCCGGCCAGCAGCTTTTCGATCTCCGCGGCAACCACCGGCGGCTCACCGCCTTCCTTGATAATCTCGGTAGTGAAGCCAAAGAAGTGCATGCGGGATTTCAACTTGGTTGCATTGGTACCCGCTTTGTATTGCAACATCTTTGACGAATTTCGCCCGTGCCAGGCGTAGATGATCTTTTTCTCCATGTCTACCAAGAACGCGACCTGGTCCTCTTCCAATTTATTGGTCGGGACAAAATCATCGTCGCCGGCGAGCACATACGTAACTAAGTTTCCCATATTTGCTTTGCACGCTCTGTCAGTCTGATATAAAGCTCCGTTAGAATGAGCTAGTATTCGCGCTCGAATTATTTAAAAAGATCCGACTTTCGCAATTGTTGCTACGACTTGACGCTTTTTTGCATGCACCAGCCCGCGTGGAGAAAACGAAAAAAAGCAAGGGACAAGCTCAATCGATGACGAGCACGTCGTCATCCTTTTCTTCTTCCTTGGGAGGATTGTCGGCGAAATACTTCGCGGCTTCCAAGCAAGTCGGGTAATTCAACGGGTCTTCCGGGTTGGGATGCGTGACTAACATTTCCAAGGCTTTCACAGTCGTGCTGAGATCGCTGAGCTGCGACCATTTCTTGAGCACGTTGAGGCATATATAGCCCGTTTCGTAAGGATCGATGTTCGGGTGAAAGATGGGTGACAACCAGTGAAACTTTATCCCACCAGGATAGGGGAACTGGCGGTTAATTTCGATTTGCAGGCGGTGCTGCAATTGTGGGACGAGCTGACCAGAGCCATCTTTTACCAGGCCCTTGGCACGGATGCGCATGACGAGCCGCACGGTTTCCTCGGTCGAAACGATCGTGTCTTCTTCGATAAGTCCCATTTGTCTCAAAACGCCGACCTCATTTTTCACGCGTTCAACCCAGATTTGTAATGGAAGCGTAGGCATAGCGAAGACCTTTAATATCGACGCAGCATAGGCTCCCAGCATCAAGACCCATGGCCAGGAAAGCCCACGCACGTACGGCTACGATCATCAATATCGAGATATTGATATGATACATAGTCATTCTGCGAATAAATAAGATAGCTGAACGTGTGAATTTCTAATCCGGGTGCTCGAGGAGGACTTGGCCCAAAATTCTCGGGGATCCGCGTGACGTGGTGGCGGGCGCCCGGCGTTGCGCGCTTCGCGGCGGCTCCAGGTAACCCGTTCTATCCCCCGGAACATCGCGAAAACTGCCCGGCACCTGGCAAGAGTTCGAAAGCAAAGAAAAAGAGAGGAAAATGGAAAAAAAGCGGATTTATTCCTGGGCGATCTTGACGACTTCTATGATGAATCCTATCAAGAACGGCGCGAACGCGATGATTTCCATGAGTAATATCAAGAACTGGAACAATGTGAACGCCGTCGCGTCCCATGCAACCGTGACACCATACACAGCATCGCCAATATAGGGGCGCCAGTTGTTGATGTACAAGATCGTGAGGATGCCCATACCAAGTCCAATGGCCAGCGCCACGAGCATGAACTTGCGCTTCGAGAGCGCCG